>DGSB01000006.1:0-22344 GCA_002390045.1 Fibrobacter sp. UBA4373 | reverse complement strand
ATTTATAAGGATCTGTTGCGCAAGAATCCGGAGGATGCGGCTCTCAAAGACCGCCTTGCCGAAATCGAAAAAATCCGCAACGACAAAACGTTGAATTAATTCCGTAGTCACGGAGAATCACATGGCTGCTTTGAAAATTGAACAGCTTTTGCGCTTGATGGCGCAGAAGAAGGCTTCCGACTTGCATATTCGCGTCGGAGTTCCTCCGATTTACCGTATTAATGGTGAACTGGTTAAGATCGTCGATACCCCGATCGATGCGGCGACGATGGATGACTTTTTGATGGATATGATGAATCGCGACCAGATGACGCGATTTGAAAATAACAAGGAATGCGACTTTGCCGTGGGCGCCCGCGACATGGGCCGTTTCCGTGTGAACGTTTTCCGCCAGCGCGGAACATCGGCTATGGTGATTCGTCATATTAAGGCGACGATTCCGAAATTTGAAGAACTCCAGCTTCCGCCTGTGATTTTGGAACTCGCAGAACGTAAACGTGGACTTGTGCTGGTGACGGGTACAACCGGTTCCGGTAAATCGACATGCCTTGCATCGATGATCGACCATTTGAACGATACCGTTGCGGATAACATCATTACGGTGGAAGACCCGGTTGAATATTTACACAAAGATCGCAAGTCGATTGTTTCGCAACGTGAAATCGGAGTGGACACAAATTCCTATGCGAATGCGTTGCGCTCTGCTTTGCGTCAGGACCCGGATGTTCTCCTGGTCGGCGAAATTCGTGATTTGGAAACGATGCAGATCGCTTTGACTGCGGCTGATACCGGTCATATGGTGTTTGCGACGATTCACACGACGAACGCAACGGAAACGATTGCGCGTGTGCTTTCCATGTATCCGCCTCATCAGCACGACGAAGTCCGTCTGCTTTTGGGTGAATGCTTGGCCGGAATCATTAGCCTTCGTCTTTTGCCAACTGCAGATGGAACGGGCCGAGTTCCGGCTGCGGAAATCATGGTGAATACTGCAGCAATCCGTGAATATGTGATTGACAAAAACAAAACGGGTATGATCGAAACGGCGATTGCCGAAGGTCATATGCAGTATCACAGCCAAACATTTGACCAGGCTTTGCTCGATCTCTACGCCAAAAAGAAGATTACCTACGAAGTCGCGCTTGCGGCTGCGACAAACCCAGATGACTTTGACTTGAAGGTGCGCGGTATTTCGGGTACATCTGACCGCGGATGGATGTAATATGAAAATTTATGTTGCGCAGATGGAAGTGATTCCCGGGAATCCGGAGAAGAATTTTTCTACGATGCAAAAATTCATTGGCGAAGCGGTAAACGCTGGCGTCGAATTGATCGTGTTCCCGGAAATGTGTGTTCCGGGATATTTGCTTTCGGATCTGTGGGAAGAAAATTCCTTTGTCGAACGTTGTGAACAAATTAATGAAAAGGTACGAGACCTTTCGAAAAATATCGACATCCTTTTCGGCAGTGTTGCTAAAGAAAGCGAAAACGGAGAAAATGGACGTTCGCTCCTTTACAATGTTGCCTATTACGCATCGAAGGGTGAATTCAAGACGCTCGTCAATTGCAAGGGTGTGCAGAAGAAATTCCTTCCAAAGACTTTGCTCCCGAGCTACCGTGAATTTGAAGAACCGCGTTACTTTTCGGATTTGAGAAAGCTCGCTCAGACGAATGGAATTCCGGTATCGGAAATTCTTTCCCCGGTCGAAGTGAACGGAGTGAAGCTCGGCATTACGATCTGCGAAGACGGCTGGGATTCTTTGTATAAGATCAAGCCGTTTGAAATTTTGCAAAAGAAAATGACTGCCGGCGACTTGTTCATTAATATTTCCTGTTCGCCGTATACGCAGGGCAAGGACAAGGCTCGTGACCGCGTCTTTGGTGCCCATGCGAAAAATGCAGGTGTTCCGCTGCTTTATGTGAATGCGGTGGGAACGCAGAATAATGGCAAGAACATCTATGCGTTCGAAGGCGATTCGAGCGTTTATGATGCAACGGGCAAGAGCCTTTTCTCGCTTCCGATTTTCGAAGAACACGGCACACTGGTGAATTTTGAAAATGGAAAGCTTTCGGTTTCGGAAGTGGAAGCTCCGCGTAAAACGGGAATCGCTGAAGTTCACCAGGCGCTTGTTTACATGATTCGCAAAAATTTGGCCCGCTTTGGAATTCGCAAAATCGTTATTGGGGCTTCGGGCGGTATTGATAGTGCTGTGAGCGCTGTGCTTTATTCGGAAGCGATCGGTAGCGAAAACGTGTTCCTGGTGAACATGCCGACGCGTTTCAATTCGAATACGACGCGGAATGCGGCGAAGGATCTTGCCGACAATCTCGGCTGCCCGTATATGGTCGCTCCGATTGAAGAGGTGGCGGATGCCCTCCGTGCAAGCCTTGCAAAGGATTCTTTTGTGCGTAATGACACGAAGATGAACGTGGAAGGAATTCACTACGAAAATTTGCAGGCTCGCTTGCGTAGTGCGGCTTTCCTTGCAACGGTCGCAAGCGTCGTGGGCGCTGGCTTTACCTGTAACGGCAACAAGAGCGAAGTGACTGTGGGCTATTGCACCCTTTACGGCGATACGTCGGGCGTGATGTGCGCCATTGGCGATCTTTGGAAAACGCAAGTGTATGAACTTGCCCGAGAAATCAATTCCGAAAAGATTGTGATTCCGCAGGCTTCGATCGATATTCCGGCGAGTGCCGAACTTTCGGATGCGCAGAACGTGGACGAAGGCAAGGGTGACCCGATTATTTATCCATATCACGACCGCCTGTTTGCATTCTGGATGGAACGTTGGAATCGTAATTCGATTGCGGATTCGGAGGCTCTCCTCGAAAAGGGTGTTTCGGAATACTGCAAGGAACTCGGCGTGGATGAAGCTTTCTTCCGCAGCAAGTTCTCTTCGAAGGAAGAAATCCTGGACGATATGAAACGCTGGTGGAACCGTTACAAGGGAATTGCTCTGGCGAAGCGTATTCAGATGCCGCCGATTCTTTCCGTGTCCCGTCGTGCTTTTGGCTTTGATTACCGCGAGTCTCAACTCGGATAACCGATGAATCGCGAAGAATTACACGCCAAATACAATAAGCCGAAAGTGCCTCATCAGTGGCGCGGAACCGATAAAATTTCGGCCCTGGTCTGCACTTTCTTTGGCTCGGGAATGCTCCCGAAAATGCCGGGAACCTACGGAAGCCTTGCGGCTGCAATCGTTGCCTATCCGCTCGCGATGCTGAGCGCTGCATTCTGGCCGCTCCGCTATGAATCCTGGACAGAGAAAGGCGTGACTTTGGATGCCTACGGCTTCTTTTTGATGGCGGCGCTGGTCGTCTTTTTTGGAGCGATTCCGTTTGTGAAAAAGGCGATGCGTGATACAAAAACGGAAGATCCGGGGTGGATCGTGATTGATGAGGTCTGCGGGGTTTTTATGGCGCTCGCGTTTATTTCGTCTGAATCGATTCTTCTGAATCCCTGGCTTTTGCTGGTCGCTTTTGGCGTGTTCCGCTTTTTCGATATTTTGAAGCCTCTTGGAATTCACAAATTTGAAAGGTTTCCGGGAGCTTGGGGAGTGATGGCGGATGATTTGCTCGGCGGTCTGTATTCCGGGATAATCCTTTTTGTGATTGTTCGCTTGGCCGGCCTTTGATTTTTCCTGTATAGGAAAAAGACTGACACTACTTATCGAAAATTATTATACCTTTTTAAGTAGGTTGATTGAGTCTGGGGAAAGAGCGGTTTAAGGGGTATGAACGGGATCAATTTAGCAGAAATCTATATTGCGGATCTGTTGGGCATCTTTTTGATGATCAACGTGTTTCTGGGTGGATCCTGGAAATTGCAGAAAAAGCAAAAAGAAGACAAGATTTTGCTGGGGATGCTCTTTACGATCTTTATGTCGTGTATTGCGGATGCTGTAACCTTTACGGTGGACGGCATTCCGGAAAATTCTTTTAGAAATATCAGCTATACAGCGAATTTTATTCTTTTTTTAGGAAATTTATTTATTGGGCCGTTATGGCTCATGATGATTTTAAAGCATATTGGCGGTAGAATCCCGAGAGTCCAATGGTGGGTGATTACGGTCGTATCGAGTTTTGGATTGCTGATTCTGCTTTCGAATTTCTTTGTGCCGATCCTTTTTTATGTGGACGCCATGAACCGTTATTCCCGCGGAGAATTTTTCTGGATCAATAACGTGATAGAAGCCCTTTTTATGGTCGATAGCGTCATTTATTATTTGTGGGTGCGCTTTCGAAATGGAGGCCTTAAGTTCTTTCCGGTGATGCAGTTCTTTTTGCCCGTGTTTGTGTGCGTGGCGATACAGAATGCTTGGTATGGAATTTCGACGATTTGGGTCGGCATTGCTGTCGGAGTGACGGGGATGATTCTTGCTTTGCAGAATGAAAATATTTTTATCGATAAATTGACGGGCCTTTTTAACCGCTATTATTTGGATAAAATCGTGGAGGAAATGAGCAAACGGCGTGGCTTTGTCATGATGATGCTCGATTTGAATGATTTTAAGCGGATTAATGATACTTATGGACATTCCCGGGGAGATGAAGCTCTGGTATCCATGGCGGAAATTTTGCGAGATTCGAAGGGAGCGTATGGGACACCGATCCGCTATGCGGGCGATGAATTTGTGATGCTCATTAATTCGGACCAGCCTGGAATTGCGGAACGCTACGAAAACTGCATTCGCAAAAATTTGGAACTTTACAACGAGCGCAGCTATAAGAAGTATAGACTCTCGGTATCGATCGGGAGCGGGTACTTCAATTTGCGAAATAACAGCGTCGACGATATTTTAGAAATTATCGACAAGCGCATGTACGAAGATAAAAAACGTTATTACGAATCCAACGAACATCTTGATCGCAGAAGTCGATCGTAAAAGATTTCTTATCTATATTTTCCGGGTCGATTGAATTTGACAGGATCAATATGGAGGAATCATGAATTCGATTTGGGGAAAATTTCTTGCTGCAGGACTTTTTTGTGGTTTAGCAACGAGCGCTTTTGCCGCAGAACGTTATCAGGACCGTCAATTTACAGTAGGAGTGATGCACGACGTTGTCTATGCGTCGAATGTTCCTGCTTTAAGTTCTTATCACGCCATTACAAAGGCGCTGTTCGCGTATAAAATGACGAATCAAGACGCTACAGTCGCCTATTTCTATACCGATGAACAGACGACAACGCCGACCGACATGAAAATGGATATTTATATGCCGGAAAAGGATTCAAAAACGGATCGCGCGGCGGTTTTGGTGGTTCATGGCGGTGCGATGGTGGCGGGATCCAAGGGGGACTTCGCCCAGCATACGGTAAACTATTGTGATTCCTTGGCGGCCCGTGGCTACGTGGCCGCTTCGATGGATTACCGCCTGGGGGTGACGCTCACCGGTAGCGATTATCAGCTGCATATTGACAGTACCCATTTTGCAAGAGCCGTTTACCGCGGCGTTCAGGATGTGCGAGCCGCGGTGCGCTATTTGCGTGCACATGCACAAGATCTGGGAATCAATCCGAATCGCATTTATCTGGTGGGGAATAGCGCCGGAGCGATTCTTTCGTTAGAAAACATTTATTCGACGACGGAAGCGGATTTCCCGGATTATATCGATTCGGAACCGTTGCTGAGAACTTTGGATCTTTACGGGGAACAGGGATTGGATTCCAAGGCGAACGGCGTGGCTGCGTTGTGGGGCGCCATTCATAATTTGGAGATGGTCGGCGACAATGAACGCCCGGTTTTGTTGATCCACGGTACAGCAGACGAAACGGTTCTTTTCAAAACGGGACGCCCTCTCAGCAATTTGCCAGGAACTTTGCAGAACATCATTCCGTCGGAAATGGGAGCGACCGTCGCCTCTTACACGCTGGATTTACAGGCTCCGACTTTGTACGGTAGCTACGTCATCGATTCGCTTTTGACGGCCAAGAATGTGGAACATGAAACTTATTTTGTGGAAGGCGTCGCTCATGAATTTTATGATGATGCACCTTATACGGATAGCGTCCAGAATCGAGTCTTCCACTTCTTGTACGGCTTGACTCAAAAAACGGAATCGATTGAAACGCGAACGGTCTTGGCAGCGGCTCAGAATGCGGTACAGATGGGCGATGATAACCTGAGCTTTACCGTTTCACGAGGAACGAATTTGAAGTATCGCGTGTATGATCTGAGCGGTCGCGCGGTGATGCCGACGGGTAGAGTTTCTGCCGGCGAATCGGTGAACTTGAACGCCCTCGATGCAGGCGTGTACGTGCTGATGGTTCAGGGCCTTCGTCCGGTCCGCTTCGGTTTAAGAAAGTAAGGCTTGCGTCAGCGCGGGAATGATGTCGACTTTTCGATTTAAACGATGGTCTACGTAAATAATTCCCGCGTCTTTTGAAGCTCCGTAAACGGATTCTGCAATTTTCTTTGCGAGATCTGTGAAGTACAGAATGTAGCTGTGCTTGTGGCAGCTGACGTTGCAGAAAATCATTTCGTTTGCGGAATCTTTTAAAATTTTTGGCATCACACCGAGCATGCGGTGGAGAAATGATTCAATGGATTTTTTGTCGTCGAAACTCAAGCTTCCCAAGCGGAACTTGTGACCGTTAATGACGTAATCCTTGGCATCGGAATTGAAAATTTCTTCGTCGGTCATTCCGTCGAAATTCTTGGCCGCCTTTTCCATTTCGGAATAAATCAATTCCAGACTTTCGTCCGAAAGATTTAGCTGTTCGGCGAGAACCTTGTATACGACGCGGTCCATTTCCGTCGTCGTTTTCTTCTTTAAATTCTTGGTGTCGGAAAGAATGCCGGCGAGCAGCACCCGTGCGACGCTCTTTGAAATTTCAACGTCGAATTCTTTGAAGCAGGAGAAAATAATCGTACAGGTCGATCCGACGGGGAAAATCTTTGCGAAAATGCGCTTGGATTCCATGACGTCGCCAAGACCATGGTGGTCGATGATTTGTAAGATGCGGGCGTTTTGGGCTCCTGAT
Organism: Fibrobacter sp. UBA4373; assembly: GCA_002390045.1. Lineage (GTDB taxonomy): Bacteria > Fibrobacterota > Fibrobacteria > Fibrobacterales > Fibrobacteraceae > Hallerella. Next base: position 15,350 of record DGSB01000006.1, on the reverse strand, counting down.
ACGGCTTGGCAAATTTCGCTGTGGTCCACGAGGATCAGCTTCTGTTCGCTTGCGTCTTCAAGAATCGAGGGAATTTGAAAATCGAAAAGTGCGGCTGCGTATTTGGTCTCGTTGTTCGCCTTTCCGGCAATACGCGCTTCGACGGGGTAGCCGAGCTTTTGCATGAGGTCTGCGTAGGCGATCGCTGCGGTGACCGTGTCGGTATCCGGCGCTTTGTGCCCAATGGTGTAAACGGTTTCCGTTCCCCAGTCCAGAGCTTTTAACGCTTCGCGATAGCAGAGACTTTTGTGCATGAGTTTTAGAGGGCCTCGTAGCAGTCAAATGCTGCCTTGGAAAATTCTTCGAGATATTTCTTTTCGCATTCCCTTTCAACGTCAAATAGGCGAGTTGTCAATGGAAGGCGTTTCCCCTTTTCGTAGAGGTATTCGTGTTCGTTATCGTTCACATCGGTAAAGGTGAGCGTTGCTTTGGAATCGAAAGTCGAAGATATGTAGCGGATCAAATCTTCGGCATCGTTTTCGGTGAATCCTTTAAGAGGCTTGCCGTCTTTGGTGCGGATAATCAGGGCACCGATGTCGCTGACTGTCTTGTACGGCTTCATCACCAGTTCAAAAGGAATTTGCATGCGCTTGAACTGGAAGAAGTACTGCTTGAAACCGTTCATGTTGTACTTGTTGATCTTGAGCTTTTCTGACTGGAGCTGTGAAGCGAGACGCTTAAAGTTCTCGAGATACAGCATGCCGATGATTTCCATGGAGACCTCTTTTTTGCGAAAGATAGTATATCGTACGGAGAAATTTGTATATCTTAGCCTGTAGCAGGTAGAGTTTTTATGCCACTGAATATTATACGCAACGATATTTCGAAAGTCCATGCCGATGCCATTGTGAATTCTGCAAATCCGCATCCGATATGCGGTGGCGGCGCAGAATTCCATATTTTTCAGGCGGCAGGTTTCGAAGCTCTTTTAAAAGCTCGTGAAGCGATCGGGGAACTTTCGGTGGCAGAAGTTGCGGTGTCGCCTGCGTTTGCGTTGCCTGCCAAGTATGTGATTCACACGGTGGGACCGAAGTGGAATGGAGGAACTTCGGGAGAAGTGCAGGATCTTGAAAATTGCTACAGCCGTTCCTTAAAAAAGGCGAAGGAACTCGGCTGCAAGTCCATTGCGTTCCCGTTGATTTCGAGTGGCGTTTACAAGTTTCCCAAGGACAGTGCTCTTCAAATTGCATTGAGGGCGATCGAGAACTTTTTACAGACAAATGAAATGAATGTGATGCTCGTGGTATTTGACCGCGAGTCGCTTGAAGTTTCTGAAGAATTGCATCGGGATATTTCTTCTTATATCAACGACTTTTACGCTGAAGAAAAAACGGATGCCATGTTGCTGTATGTGCAGGATCGTTTGACAGACAAGTGTCGAGTGGAGAAATTCCATGATAATTTGAAAGATGTCCTTGCCGAGCACAACGATACATTCTGCGAAAAACTTTTCCATTTCATCCAGGAAAAGAAATTGGACGATGTGGATGTTTACAAAAAAGCGAACCTCGATCGAAAACATTTTTCCAAGATTCGCAGCAATGTAAATTATCGACCGACCATGAAAACGGCGCTTGCGCTCGCCATCGCTTTGCAGTTAAATATTTCAGAAACAAAAGATTTGCTTTCCCGCGCAGGGCTTGCGCTTTCGCCTTCCAATAAGGGTGATTTGATCGTGAGCTTTTTTATTACTCACGGCAAGTTCGACATTTGGGAAATCAACAGCATGCTGTTTAAGTTTGGACAGCCGACCCTCGGCGCTTAAAAGCCAAAAAAAATCGCTTTGAAATGTCGCTTCGCGGGCGACCTTTTTAAAGCGGAACACTTCTATTCTTGTCATCGTTAACCGGTCAAGTTCTTAAGTGCGAACGCACAGGGAAAATGGCCATTGCAAAGCCGTGAAATGAAACGGCGCGGAGGTAACGATGAAAAAAGGTCTTACAGAAATCGTTTTTATTTTGGACCGTAGTGGATCCATGTGTGGACTTGAAAAAGACACTATCGGCGGATTCAACACGACCATTGAAAAACAAAAGCAGGAACCAGGAGATGCTTATGTTTCGACCGTCCTTTTTGATCATGAGATGGACGTACTCCACAATCGCGTTCCGCTTTCCCAAGTAAATCCTTTGACAGAGCAGGAATATGTTGCAAGAGGTTCGACGGCGCTCTTGGATGCGATAGGCAATGCCATTCATCACATCGGCAATGTGCACAAATATGCGCGCGATGAAGACCGCCCGGAAACGACCATCTTTGTGATTACCACCGACGGCTACGAAAATGCGAGCTGTAAATACAGTGCCGATCGCGTGCGCCAGATGGTGGAACGCCAAAAGCAAAAATACGGATGGGAATTCATTTTCCTCGGTGCAAACATTGATGCGATTGAAACGGCGAGAAGTTTCGGTATCGATCGGGATCGTTCGGCGAACTTTGTGAATGATGGAGATGGTATTGCTCGCATGGTTGAAGCGGAAATATGCCTGGTGAGCGATATTCGCAATCATTGCGCGCAAAGGAATCGAAATTGGGCGAAGAATCTGGATGAGGATTACAGAAAACGCTCCAACCGATAAAATCTAGAGTTCGCTAGAACTTTTGAAAAAATCCCTGGCCATGGAAACCCTGGCTGGGGATTTTTTTACCCATTTAAAATGTGCACTGCACAAGAACTCGTGAATTTCGCAAAACTTAAAATTTTCTGTCAAAAAATCTTGGGAATCTTGGGGTGTTTTTTTGAAATGGTGGGAGAAAGTGGCTATATTTGTATTGTTGTGGAATAAAGTGGGTCACTTTTAAATGGAATTAAACGCTTTCATAGGAAACGCCAAGACGGCGATCGACGAAAAGGGAAGATCTTCCTTCCCTAGGGAGTTTCGTCGTTTGCTCTCTGAAGAAGAGAGCTCGTCGCTCATTTTGGCCTATGGTAGCCGCGATTCGCTCATCCTCTTTACGTTAGAGGAATATCGCAAGTTCATTGCGAAGATTGAAAGTCGACCGCAAACCTCGAAGAATGTTCGTTTCAACCGCATGTTCAAGGCAAATTCGCATTACGTGTCCTTGGACGGCCAGAACCGTATTTTGCTCTCGAAGAATGATATTGCATACGCCAAATTGGATGGCGAAGTTCTTTATGTAGCGCGCTCTGGAAAGTCGGCTGAACTCTGGAATCCTTCCATCTACAACGAAAAGTTTGGCTTCAATACCGAAGAAGACTTTAATGAGTTTGATGCAGGGTTCTTTGATGACGAACCTTCGGGGGATGTAGATGAAAATCGCTGAATATCATTCCCCAGTCCTTTTTGATGAATGCATGCAGGCGTTGATCCTCGATCCGAAGGGGACGTATGCAGACTGCACCCTCGGTGGCGGTGGGCATTCCGAAGGCATTTTGAAACGCCTTGCGCCGGAAGGCCGTTTGCATTCTTTTGACCGCGATCCGGAAGCCATCGCTTATGCAACCAAGCGTCTTGAAGGCTTTAAGGACCAGGTGACTTTCCACCCGGTTCCGTTCGCCGAACTGGGACACGAGGTCGAACCGGCATCGCTGGACGGCGTTCTGTATGACCTGGGTATTAGCAGCCATCAGGTCGATGATGACGCTAGAGGCTTTACGTTCCAAGGTTCGAACCCGATTGACTTGCGCATGGATTCCCGCTCGGATTTTAGCGCTCAGGAATGGTTGCGTACAAATTCTCTAGATGATATGGCCCGCGCCTTTAAAGAAAATGCGGACCTTGATCGTGCGTATAAATTAAGTACGAATATCCAGAACGTGATTTCGGAATTGAAGACTCCGATTCTTCCGGAACATTTGCGCATGGCAACGGAAAAGACTTATCCGGATCGCATGCGTGATGTGAACAGTATTCTCGCCCGAATTTTCCAGGCGATTCGCATGGAAGTGAACGGCGAAATGGAACAGATTCGTGTAAGCATGCGCTCTGCGGTGGAAGCTTTGAAAAAAGGCGGTCGCCTGGTGGTGATTTCTTATCACTCGGTGGAAGATCGCACTGTAAAGCTCGTGTGCGCTGAATTTGAAAAGGCTTGCATTTGCCCTCCGCAATCTCCGGTGTGCACGTGCGGCGGAAATCATCAGAAATTGAAAAAGGTTCTTCGCAAGCCGGGACTTCCGACGGCGGAAGAAATCGCACGGAATCCGCGTGCGCGTTCTGCAAAACTGAGGGTGTACGAAAGAGTATGAAAAAGCTTTGGGCGACACATAAGGTTTTGTGGATGTTTCTTTTGGTTGTGTATTTGGGCGCGACTCTTTGCGGATATCTCTGGATTCAGAACCGCTACGATGTACTTGCGACGCAGAAGGCTGGCCTTGTGCGCGAAGTTTCGGCGTTGCGTGGGGAAGTCGTGCTGAGTGAACTTGAAAATAGGGAACTCGCGTCTCTCGACCGAATTTCTTCGGTCGCGCATCTTCTCGGTTTGGAATATGCACAGGTTCCTTGCAAGGTCAAGCAGACGGAGGGCAAGTAGATGCATTTGGATCGCATTTCTTGGCTTTTCGTTTTCTTTGTGGCTCTTTGGGCTCTGTTGCTTGCACGTACATTCCAAATTCAGATTTTGGAAGAAGAAAAATACAGCGAAATCGCCAATTTGCGTGCGCGTGACCGCGTGATTCGCAAGGCTCCTCGCGGTCGTATTCTCGACAGAAATGGATTTGTCCTCGCTCAGAGCATTCAAGAAAAGAATAAGGATGGAAAACTGGAAACCAAGCGGATTTATCCGCAGGGAGTTCTGGCTTCGCAGCTCGTGGGTCAGGTTGGTAAAGACGGCCAGGGTATTTATGGTTTGGAAGTCCAGTTTGATGAACGTTTCCGCGGAACCGACGGCTGGCAAACCCGCGTTTTGAATGTGGATCGACAGATTCAGGCGGGTCGTAAGATGGAAGGCCGCGATCCGATTCCGGGTGAGGATTTGGTTTTGACCATTGACCGCAATATGCAGGAAGTGGTCGAAAAGGCTTTGAAAGATGGCGTTGAAACATTCCTTGCAGAAAGCGGTAGCGCAATCGTGATGGATCCTTATACAGGAGAAATCCTTGCCATGGCGAGCTATCCGACTTTTGATCCGAATGCTCCGGTGAGTGCTGCGACACGTGCCAAGCGTAACGATATCGTGTCGCTCGCGTTTGAACCGGGTTCCATCTTTAAACTTGTCACGGCAGCGACAGCAATCGAAACGAAGTCGGTGGATCCGAATACTGTCTTTAGTGGTGAAAAAGGCCGTTGGGTCTTGGACAATGGAGATGTTATTCGAGACACGCACGATCACGGGGACATGGACATGACAGCAGCCATGGCGATGTCTTCGAACATTGTGTTCGCTAAGATCGCGGATTTGGTCGGCGATAAGCGCTTCTATCGCTATGTACGTTCTTTTGGTTTTGGCTCAAAGACTTCGGTGGAGCTTCCGGGTGAAGAAAGCGGACGTCTAAAGCCGACGCATGAATGGAGCGGTCGTACACTGAAGACGATGGGCTTTGGACATGAAATTCTCGTGACGCCTTTGCAGATGGTGATGGCTTTTTGCGCAATTGCGAATGGCGGTAAACTGATGCAACCGACGATTATTCGCGAATGGCGCTCTGCGGACGGTGAAATTTTGGAAAAGAAGAAGCCGGAAGAAGTTCGCCGTGTCGTTTCTGAAAAAACGGCGTCGCGCGTTCGTTCGATGCTTCGCGAAGTGGTGGAAGCCGGTACGGCAAAACTGGTGAATTCGAAGAAACTCCCGGGAATCGTCTTCGGCGGAAAAACCGGAACGGCAGAAAAGTACAATCAGGAACTTCGCCGTTATGACCATACGAAGCAGGTTGCATCCTTTATCGGACTCGCTCCGGCAGAAAATCCCCGTTACGTCTGCATGGTGCTTGTGGACGATCCGAAAACGCGTACAGTCGGCGGTTTGACTTCGGGTCCGATCTTCCGTAAGATCATGGAAGGAATTTACTTCTTGCCGTCGACATCTCCGGTTCCGTTCAATCTGTCTCGGGTTTCTCCGTCTGAAAAGTGCAACGTGGAATTTGTTGGACTTTCCCGTGCGGATGCAAAGCTCCTTGCCGACGATCGCAAGTGTGAAATTTCGTTCGAAGGCGAAGGCTCGACAGTCGTGGCAACGGAATATGATTTTGAAAACAGCGGTCGAAAGCTTCGCCTCGGATCTCCGAACGCTCAGAAAATGCCGGATTTGAAAGGCTTGACGTTGCGTGATGCTTTGGAACAGATCGGTGAATTTTCCGGTACTGTAGAATATGAAGGCGTGGGACGCGTCAAGTCGCAATCTCCCGCTCCGAACGCGACTCTCAAACGTGGCGAAAAGTTCAAACTCGTTCTTTCCGAGAAAGGTTAGGTCAAAATGTTGTCTGAAACCGTTTTGAAGAATTTGGGAATTCAGGGACTTTGCGATGATTCTCGCAAGGTGAATCCAGGCGATTTGTTCTTTGCAATGCCTGGAGAACAGGCAGAAGAATTTGCTCGCACGGCTCTCTCGAAGGGTGCTGTTGCGGTTGTCGGTGAAGTGGAAGCTCCGAAGGATCTTTCGAGCAAGTGGATCTTGGTTCCGAGCGTTAAAGAAGAACGTGCTTCGGTTGCCAAAATCTTTTACCGCGATCCTTTCTCGAATTTGAGAGCTCATGCGATTACCGGAACGAATGGCAAAACGACCAGCGCTTTTTTGATGGAATCCATGCTTTCGAGCGATGGCCGTAAAACGGCTCTTGTCGGAACGATTTGCAAAAAAATCGGAGACAAGGTTATTGCTTCGAACTTGACGACTCCGGGAATTTTGGAACTTTATGCTTTTGCCGCGGAAGCGGTGAAGGCTGGGTGCACGGATTTGGTAATGGAAGCTTCGTCGCATTCTCTTGACCAAGGACGTGTGCAGGGGATTGCTTACAAGAGCGCTCTCTTTTCGAATTTGACAGAAGACCACCTGGACTATCACAAAACGATGGAAAATTATTTCCAGGCGAAAAAACTTTTGTTTACGCGCTATTTGGCTGCGGACGGTATCGCCGTGATCAATGTGGACGATACTTACGGAAAGCGCCTTTGGAATGAAATTTCGGTTTCGAAAAAAATGGCGGTTTCTCGCCTTGGCTTGGACTGTGCCGATGTGGTTCCGAAATCCATTCAGAGCTCGGAAGATGGCCTTGTGCTGGATATTCCGGCAATTTCGAATTCCCCGATTGAAACTTGCCTTGTGGGTGAATTCAATGCGGATAACGTGCTGCTTGTGATGAGCTGGGCAAAGGCAATCGGAATTTCGGAAAGTTCGATTCGCAAGGCTCTTGCGACCGTGAAAGTTCCGGGACGTTTTGAGATGACTTTTAACGATGGTGCACGTCGTGTGATTGTGGACTATGCTCATACGCCGGATGCTTTGGAACGCGTTTTGCGCGTGGCCCGTTCCCTTTGCAAAGGAAAGCTCTCCGTTGTGTTCGGCTGTGGCGGTGATCGCGACCGTAACAAGCGTCCTATTATGGGCGCCATTGCGGAACAAGGTGCGGATTTTGCATGGGTGACGTCGGATAATCCGCGTACGGAAAAACCGGAAGATATTATCGCGGATATCGTGAAAGGAATGCATTCTGACCATTTCAAGGTGATCGTTTCCCGTGAAGATGCTATTCGCGAAGCGTGCAAGGCAATGCAAGCGGGAGATTTTCTCGTGGTTGCCGGAAAGGGTCATGAAAATTACCAGATCATCGGAAAGACAAAACATCATTTCGACGATCACGAAGTCATCCTTCGGGAGATGAAGTAATGCAGAAGTTGGATATTACAGTCAAAGAATTTTGTGAAATTCTCGAGAGTAGTCCGGTGGGACTTTCGGCTCGAGCTGCAAAGCGTAAAGTGAATCTTTGCCTGGACAGTCGTGAAGCGGGTCCGGGAGTTGTGTTTTGGCCGTTGAAAGGCGCGCGCTTTGATGCGCATAGTTTTATTCCTGAAGTGATGAAGAAAGGAGCCCTGATGAGCGTAATGGATGCAGGTCGTGCAAATGAATCTTTGGCAGATGTCTATGTTCCGGTAGATGATTCGAATCAGGCTTTGCTGAAATTGGCAAAGGGCTATCAGCGTCTTTTTAGTGTCAAGAAAATTGCTGTGACGGGCTCGAACGGTAAGACGACCACCAAGGAAATGCTCAAAGCGGTTCTGTCTGCCCAGTTTAAGACGATGGCGACCGAAGGCAATTTGAATAACCAGATCGGCGTGCCGAAAACGCTGTTCCGTTTGAAGCATTCCGATGAAGTGGCCGTTGTAGAAATGGGCACGAACGCTCCGGGTGAAATCCATCCGCTTTCGATGGCTGTGGAACCCGATATCGCTGTGATTACGAATATTGGCGCAAGCCATTTGGAACGTCTTCAGGATTTGGACCATGTTTTCAAGGAAAAGGTGACCATCACCGACGGCTTGAAAAAGAATGGACTTTTGGTGGTCAATGCGGATGATTCCCGCCTCTCCAAGCTTCGCACGAACAAGAGTTATCGCGTATTGACTTTTGGCATTAAGCGCGGAGTGATCAAGCCGGAAAATTTAAAGTGGGATGCGAATGCTTGCGCCAGCTTTAAGATTGGTCGCACGGAATTCCATTTGAGTGTTCCGGGTATTCATAATGTTTACAATGCGCTTGCCGCAATCGCTGTGGCAACCTCTCTTCGCATGCCGAAGTCTGTGATCGCCGATGCTCTTGAAAAATTCCATGCCGCCAATATGCGTATGGAAATCCGCAACGGTGTGGGCATTAAGGTTGTTTCGGATTGTTATAATGCGAATCCGTCTTCAACGCGAATGGCTTTGCAGACGATTGGAGCCATTACAAATGCCGGACGTAAAATCGCCATTCTTGGCGATATGCTCGAATTAGGCGATAAGGCAGAAGATTTGCACCACGAAATCGGCGAACTGGTTCCGCAAATGAAGTTCGACATGCTTGTCGCTGTCGGAAAATTGAGCCGGAATACACAGAAGGGTGCTCTGGATGCAGGCATGGAAAAGGATTGTGCCGTGCATTTTGAAACCGTTGAAGAAGCGATGGAATTCCTTTCGGAAAACGTCCACTTTGGCGATGTCCTCTTGGTAAAGGGCTCCCGCGGCATGAAAATGGAACAGGTCGTGGATAAGCTTTTGCGTCTTGAACCGGCGATGACAAACAAGTAAAGGTTGATGAAGGATGAATAGTCACTTGAGTTCCATCATGAAATTTGACAAGCCCTTGCTGCTTGCAATGATTGCATTGCTTGCTTTGGGTGTGTTTGTCATTTACAGTGGAAGTAATTTCCATGCGACGGAACTCGGGCGCCCTTCTTACTTCTATGCGCTGAAGCATTTGCGAGTCATCGGTTTCGGTTTTGTTGTTCTGGCACTCGCGACGATTATTGACCATAAGATTTTCCATAAGATCTGCCATCCGCTTTTTTTGGCGTGCCTTGTGGCGCTTGTGGCTGTTGTGGTGACGGGAGCTGTCACGAAGGGCGCTGCCCGCTGGCTTTCGATCGCTGGTTTCTCGTTGCAGCCTTCGGAATTGATGAAGGTGGCCATGTTTGCGTATATGTCCCGTCGCCTTTCGGAATTAGGCGATGAAATTACGGACTTTAAACGTGGATATGTGCAACCGATGGTGACGCTTGTGATTGTTTGCGGATTGATTCTTCTGCAGCCGAACTTCTCGATGGCTTTACTTGTGGGAGCGACGACTTATGTGCTGTTCTTTACGGCAGGTGTAAAACTGCGCTATTTGTTCGCGTCGTTTATTCCTGTTGCATTGGCGGCTTTGGTTGTGGGCCTTGCTGCTCCTTATCGGTTTAAACGCTTGCAGGCTTGGTTGCATCCGGAAGAACACATTCAGGAAGGCGGTTACCAGCTTTACAACGCTCTGATTAGCCTTGGGCATGGCGGATGGATTGGAACGGGAATCGGTCAGGGAACGCAGAAACTCGGCTATCTTCCGGAATCCTACAAGGATGTGGCTTTTAGCTTGCTCGGAGAAGAACTTGGATTCTTAGGAACGACTCTTGTGCTCGCTCTTTTCGGCTTTATCATTTATCGCGGTTTTATGATTGCCCGTAATGCAAAGTCCCGCTTTGCCAAGTATTTCGCGGTCTGCCTGACTTCTTCGCTGGCATTTAACGTGATTTTCCATGTTTTTGTTTGCACGGGTCTTATGCCGACGACAGGTCAGCCGATGCCGTTTATTAGTTACGGCGGTACGAACTTGATCGTTTCCATGGGATCGATTGGCATTTTGTTGAACATTTCTCGGTCGACAACGGGTCAGGATATTCGTGAACCTAGAAGTCGCGCTCAAGATGTGAGGGTTGTATGAAACAGAAAAAGTTCTTGTTCGCATGTGGCGGTACCGGTGGACACGTTTTCCCGGCGGTCGCGATTGCAGAAAGCTTGAAAAAGTTTGGCATTGAACAGATTTCGTTTGCTGGCCGAAAGGATTCGATGGAATCCCGCTTGGTGAAGCCTCGCTTTGATTTCGATGAAATCACGGCGGTTCCGCTGCACCGGGGATCTTTTATGCAGAACCTTTCCTTGCCGTACAACCTTTTTAAGGCTGTGCAGAGTGCGAAAGCGGTATTGAAAAAACGAGAGCCGGATGTGGTCGTGGCGACGGGTGGCTATGTATCCCTCCCGATCGTTATGGCAGCTGGCCGTGCAGGAATCCCTGTGTACATTCAGGAACAGAATGCCGTTGCTGGTGTTGCCAATAAGGTCGGCTCCCGTTATGCAAAGAAGATCTTTGTGACATCGGCCGACGCTCAGAAGTTCTTTCCGCATACCGAGACCCAGGTGTTCGGCAATCCGGTCCGTGAACTTCCCAAAATTGAAGATCTTCCGCGGCCAAAGGAATTTCGCGAAGGCACGAAATCCGTTTTGATTGTCGGAGGTTCTCAGGGAGCCCGTGGCATCAACGTAAAAATGGAAGAATCCTTGACAGCAATTGCCGGCAGAATGGATATCTCTGTTGTGTGGCAGGCTGGTGCCAAGAACGTCGATAGTATTAAGGAACGTGTTTCGCATATTCCGGAAAATGTCACGGTGACGGCTTTCCTCGATAACATTTACGCTTATATGGGACATGCCGATCTGATCGTCAGCCGCGCAGGGGCTTCGACTTTGGCAGAAATCCTCGCCTTTGGAAAACCGTCGATCCTTTTCCCGTTCCCGTTTGCGACGGCGAACCATCAGGAATTCAATGCTCGTGTGGTTGAAAAGGCGGGTGCAGCTCTCGTTGAACTGGACAGCGATCCGAACGACCTTTGGAACAAGGTGCAGAATCTGCTTTCGAACGAAGAAAAATTGAACAAGATGGCTCTTGCCGCCAAGTCGATCGGAATGCCCGATGCGGCGGACCAGATTGCGAAAACCATTTTGGATGCGGAGTGCTAAGATGAATTTGATTCCGAGCAATCGTGTTAAAAGACTGCATTTTGTGGGCATCGGCGGTGCCGGTATGTCGGGTATTGCCGAAGTTCTCCATGAAAATGGTTTTGTGGTGACAGGTAGCGATACGGGTGATGGTCCGGCGATTCAGTATCTGAAGGATCTTGGTCTTGAAATTTTCCCGACGCATGAAGCGAAGAATGTGGAAAATGCAGACCTTCTCGTTTATTCTTCTGCGGTCAAAATGGACAATCCGGAAATTGTGGAAGCGAAGGCTCGTCGCATTCCGGTTATCCGTCGTGCAGAAATGCTCGGCGAGCTCATGCGGTTAAAGTACACGCTTGCTGTTAGCGGAACCCATGGCAAAACCACAACCACTTCGATGCTCGGTGCCATTTGGGAAGCTGCCGGCGAAGACCCGACGGTCATTGTCGGTGGCGTGGTGAAGGGAAAGGGTAGCGGTGCCAAAGTCGGCCGTGGACGTTACTTGATTGCCGAAAGCGATGAATTCGACCGTAGCTTCCTTTCGATGATGCCGTCTTCGGCTATCATTACAAATATTGATCGCGAACATTTGGATACCTATGGAACGCTCGATGCCATCAAGGACGCTTTCGTAGCCTTTGCCAATAAAGTTCCGTTCTACGGTCAGGTGGTTGTCTGCATTGACAATCCGAACATCCAGTCGGTATTGACGCGTTTTACAAAGCCTGTTGTCACTTATGGCTTTAGCCGTCAGGCGATGTACCGCGCTGACAATGTGCGTTCCGAAAATGGAATTTCACATTTTGAAGTCTTCAAGAATAACGAGTCTTTGGGTGAATTCACGCTCAAGATTCCAGGCAAGCATAACGTTTTGAATGCGACGTCGACGATTGCCCTTTCGAACGAAGAGCATATTCCGCTCGATGTCGTTCGTAAGGCTCTTGCGCAGTTCACCGGAGTGAAGCGCCGTTTTGAATTCATTGGTGAAGAAAACGGGGTGATGGTGTATGACGATTACGCTCACCATCCGACGGAAACGGCGGCGACTCTCCAGGGCGCACGCGATACGTTCCCCGAAAAGCGCGTTATTGTGGTGTTCCAACCGCATCTTTATACGCGTACCCGTGATCAGTACGAAGCCTTTGCCGAAGTCTTTGCCAATTGCGATGAACTCTTGGTCCTTGAAATTTACAAGGCTCGTGAACAGCCGATTCCGGGAATTTCTGGAAAGCTGATTTCCGATACCGCTGTGGCGCGCGGGCATCAGAACGCACGCTTCGTCGGCACCAAGGAAGAGGCTTTGGAAATCTTGAAGAAAGACGCAAAACCGGGCGATCTCGTGCTCTTTATGGGTGCAGGGGATGTCTGGAAAGCAGAACGTCCGTTCTTGGAGGCTTTGAAAAAGTAAATGGCGCGTATCGGTTACAACGAAATCAAGCGAATGAATGATCGTCGCGAGAAGCGTAAGCAGAATCTTGCGAAGGTTGGTCGTTGGCTTTCGAAGAAAGGTTGGAAAATCTTTCTGGTTGTGGCTGTACTCGGCGTTGCCATTTGGCAAGGATGGTTCTGGATTCGCAAATTCAATCCGGCAGAACTTCGAACACTCAAGACAATTGACATTACCGGGAACCGGATGTTGACTTGGGAAGAAATTTTGCAGACTGCCGGTCTTGAAACCGGAATGCCGATGTCGGCGATTTATGCCGACAGTGTCCGGAACCGTTTGCTTTCGCTTCCGCTTTTGCAAGATGCAAAGGTGGACGTGGGAATGTTTTGGAAGGTAACGATTGATGTGGAAGAAACCACTCCGATTATGGAAACGCTTGACAAGGGGCAGTGGAAGGCGTATTCGGGACGTGGATTAGTTCTTCCGATCGCTGCGTCCGCAGGTCTTGAACTCCCTGTGGCGACGATCTCGCGAAATCGTGAAATCAAGCAGATTGCATCCTTCCTTCAAAAAATGCGTTCTGCAGACGAAGCTCTTTACAAAGAAGTTTCGCAAGTCGCGGTGGACGAAAAAAAACATGCGATGGAAGTATTCTTCCGCAACGTACGTTTTAAGGTTCTGTTCCCGTTGGAAAATGTAACTGAGAAGTCCTTTCACCATTATCGATTGTTGGTCGATGGACTTTCGCAGGAAATGAGTTCAGTCAAGTCTTTGGATTTGCGTTTTGAAGGTTTCGCTTACGCATATCCATCTGCAAAAGAGGTCAAATGATGGCAAAAGAAGAGGAAAACATCGAAGGCATCGATCCTGCCCGCACCATTGTTGGGCTCGATATCGGTAGTTCTAAAATTGGCGTCTTTATTGGACAGATTGAGGACAATAACAAGGTCCGCGTTTTGGGCTTTGGAAATCCTCCGCTGAAGAAAGGTGACGCAAACGAACTTGAAGCGACCATTCAGGCTTTGAAAAAGGCTGTGGGTGACGCAGAACTTTCGAGCGGCGTGGACGTGAAGGAAGTGTATGTCGGTGTTGCTGGAAGCAACATCCGTTCCGTTGCAAGCCAGGCTTCGATTCCTCTCCGTGAATTCAACGGTGTGGTAACGAAGGAAGCGATGAAACGCGTCGTAGAACAGGCAAGTCAGCTTGTTCAGCGTCCTGTAGACATGGACATTATCCATGTTTTACCGGGCGACTATGTTCTGGATGAACGCGGTGGAATCAAGAATCCTCAGGGCATGGAAGGTACGAGCTTGAGCGTGGAAGTTCAGCTGGTGCTTGCCCAGAAGGGAATTGTCCGCAACATTAGCAAGGCAGTCGAAGGTGCGGAACTGACGGTAAAAGGACTTGTCCTTGAACCGCTCGCCGATGCATGCTGTGTTTTGGAAAATGACGAAAAGGAACTTGGAGTGGCGATTGTGGACATCGGAGCGACCTCTACCGATGTGGCCGTCTTCAAGGAAGACAAGGTGGTTTATACCGTTTCGTTCGATATCGCAGGCAATGCCATCACCAGCGATATTGCAATCGGTCTTACCACTCCGATGGACCGTGCGGAAGAAATCAAGAAGATGTACGGCACATGCCGCCGCTCGAATCTGCTCGACGAAGTCACGTTTACCGTTCCGGGAATCGGTGGCCGTCCTGGCAAGGATTGTAGCCGCAAGCATTTGGCCTATATCATCTATTGCCGCATGAATGAAATTTTGATGAAGGTGCATGACGATTTGAAAAATAAGGGCTTTGACGGAAGTCTTGGCGCTGGAATCGTCATTACGGGAGGAACTTCGCTTTTGGAAGGAACGCAGGAACTTGCCGAAAAGATTTTTGAAAGGACTCCTGTCCGTTTAGGCGCTCCGCGTAAACCGGATGAAGGCTTTAGCGAAATCGTCTGCATGCCGACACATTCCACAGGCGTAGGACTTTTGTATTACGCGGCGATGAACGATCAACCCAAGGAACGCCGCGAAACGCGTACGACAAAAATTGTCGGGTCCGTCGGCAGCAAGTTGGGCCGCATTTTGAACATCCTCAAGAACTACATCTGATGGACGAAAAAAGTTTAAAACAATAAACCAGGGAGAACACTATGAACGAACAACTCAACAACATGGCTGATTACGAAGCTAGACAACATATCATCGCCAGCAGTGCGGATCATAAGGCGAAGATTAAGATCGTGGGTGTCGGTGGAGCCGGCGGTAACGCTGTGAACCGCATGGTCAATATGAACATCAAGGATGTTGAATTCATCGCAATCAACACGGATGCTCTTGCTCTCGATAATAACCTTGCCGATGAAAAGATTGCCATTGGTCAGAAGACGACCAAGACGCTTGGCGCAGGTGCAAAGCCGGAAGTCGGCCGTCAGGCTTTGATGGAAGACAAGGATACGGTTGAGCATAAGCTTGAAGGTGCCGACATGGTGTTCATCTCCGCAGGTATGGGCGGCGGTACCGGTACGGGTGCGGCTC
>DGSB01000003.1 GCA_002390045.1 Fibrobacter sp. UBA4373 | reverse complement strand
TCTTAACAATTCAAGATATTTCCTGCGTCGGTCAATGCTCCTTGACGGTCGCCCTTCCGATTATTTCTGCCTGCGGTCTCGAAACCGCCGTCCTGCCGTCCGCAGTCCTTTCTACCCATACCGGAGGATTCAAGGACTTCACCTTCCGGGACCTCACGGATGACCTCCCGAAAATTCTCGAGCACTGGAAAAAGGAAAACATCCAATTCGATGCCTTTTACACGGGGTATCTCGGTTCCGCAAAGCAAATCGCTTACGTCCGAGACATCTTGCATTCGGTCCGCAAAAAGGAAAGCGTCAATATCATCGACCCGGCCATGGCCGACAACGGGCGTCTGTACGTGGGCTTCGACAGCGCCTTTGTAGAAGCGATGAAACCTTTGATCGGCGACGCGGACTACGTACTTCCCAATATCACGGAAGCCGCCCTGTTGACCGGGAACGAATACCGAGAAACCTATGACGAGAAGTACATTCTAAAGCTTTCCGAAGGCCTTGTCAGGCTCGGTGCCAAAACTGTCGTGCTGACCGGAGTCAGCTATTCTCCGGAAACGACAGGCGTGTCCGTTTACGCAAACGGGCAAATCTCGTACTACGCCCACCGAAAAATCTCCAAAGGAAGCCACGGGACAGGCGACGTTTACGCTTCGAGCTTTGTCGGAGCGCTTCTCCGCGGAAAATCCCCCTTCGATTCGGCCAAAATCGCCGCGGATTACACGGTCCAGTGCATCGAGAATACGATTCCCGATGACAGCCACTGGTACGGTGTCAAGTTCGAGACAGCTCTACCGCAACTGATCGCTTCGCTGAATCCGTGACCTTTCAAAAACAGGCTCAGGAAGTCCCCATTTTTAGCCTTATCTAATTTTGAAGCGTTCCACCTTTCCAATTTTTTACCAAGGCACTTCAAATTGAAGCGCCTTTTGCTATATTTTGCGCGCTCAAAATGAGTTTATATCGCTGGAACAACAAGAGGTTCACTCATGTCCAATCTTAAAGAACAAGCACTCGCCTACCACGCTAACGGCAAACCGGGCAAGATCGAAGTTGTCCCGACCAAGCCGCACAGCACGCAGACGGATCTCGGCCTTGCTTATACGCCGGGTGTCGCAGAACCCTGCCGTGAAATTGAAAAGGATAACAATAAAGCCTACGATTACACTGCTAAGGGCAATCTTGTCGCTGTGATTTCCAATGGTACCGCTGTCCTCGGTCTCGGAGACATCGGTGCAGTCGCCGGCAAACCGGTGATGGAAGGTAAAGGCCTCCTGTTCAAGATTTACGCTGGCGTCGATGTGTTCGATATCGAAGTCAACGAAAAGGACCCGAAGAAATTCTGCGAAATCGTGAAGGGCATTGCTCCGACTTTCGGCGGCATCAACCTGGAAGACATCAAGGCTCCGGAATGCTTCGAAATCGAAGAAACCTTGAAGAAGGAACTCGACATCCCGGTGATGCACGACGACCAGCACGGCACCGCCATCATCAGTAGCGCAGCTCTCATCAACGCTCTCGACGTCGCCGGCAAGGAAATCGACAAGATTCATGCCGTCGTGAATGGCGCTGGTGCAGCCGCTATCGCTTGCACGAACCTTTACGTTTCTCTCGGCCTCAAGCGCGAAAACATCGTCATGGTCGACTCCAAGGGCGTGATCCGCAAGGACCGCGAAAAGCTCACTCCGCAAAAGGCTGTGTACGCAACGGATCGCGACATTCATACGCTTGAAGAAGCCATGAAGGGCGCAGACCTCTTCCTCGGTCTTTCCAAGCCGAATATCCTCACGAAGGAAATGCTCCAGTCCATGGCCAAGAACCCGATCGTGTTCGCTCTCGCAAACCCGGTTCCGGAAGTGGCTTATGACGTCGCAACTTCTTCCCGTGATGACATCATCTTTGCAACGGGCCGTTCCGACTATCCGAACCAGGTGAACAACGTGATCGGCTTCCCGTACATCTTCCGTGGCGCTCTGGATGTCCGTGCAACGGAAATCAACGAACATATGAAGCACGCTGCTGTTCGCGCCATCGCTGAACTCGCCCGCAAGCCGGTTCCGGAAGTGGTGAACATCGCTTACAACTCCGAACGCTTCTCTTACGGCAGAAAGTATTTGATTCCGAAGCCGCTCGACCCGCGCCTTCTCACCGACGTTTCGATCGCAGTCGCCAAGGCTGCTGTGGAAAGCGGCGTTGCCCGTAAGCCGATTACCGATTGGAACGCTTACTACGACAAGCTCCGTGACATGATGGGCTACGATAACCAGCTTATGCGTGGTTTTACGGATATGGCCAAGTCCGCTCCGAAGCGTCTCGTCTTCACCGACGGTGAAAACATCAAGACGATCAAGGCTGCTGTCCAGGCTCTCACCGAAGGCGTTGCAAAGCCGATCCTCCTCGGTAACGCAGACGTCATCAAGAGCTTCTTCGAACAGGAATCTCTCTCCACGGAAGGCATCACGATCATCAACCCGCGTTCTCCGGAAGAATCCGATCGTCGCCACAAGTTCGCTCAGATTTATTGCGAAGAAAACGGTCGTAACGGCGTCACCCTCCCGCAGGCCTATGACGACATGTTCCGCCGTGACCGCTTCGGCATGATGCTCCTCAAGACCGGTGCAGCCGACGCAGTTCTCGTGGGAAGCCACAGCAACTTTGCAGAATCCGCAGAAACCGCCAAGAAGATTATCGGCATCCGCAAGGATTACAAGCACTTCGGCGCTCTCCACATCGTGAGCACCAAGAAGGGCGTTTACTTCCTCGCCGATACGCTCGTGAACTCCGACGCTAACGCAGATACGCTCGTCGACATTGCAAAGCTCACTCACGATGCCGTGAAGTTCTTCGCATTCGACCCGGTGATGGCCATGCTCTCCTACTCGAACTTCGGAAGCGATCCGAAGACGACGGGCTGTGCAGAAACCGTTCGCCAGGCAGTCAAGAAGCTCCACGAACAGTATCCGGACTTCGTTGTGGATGGCGAAATGCAGGTCAACATCGCTATCGACGACAAGCACCGCGATCGCAAGTATCCGTTCACGAAGCTCTTCGGCAAGACCGTCAACACTCTCATCTTCCCGAGCCTCAGCGCAGCAAGCACCACTTGCCGTATGCTTCTCGAAATGGGCGTGACCGAAAATATCGGACCTGTGCAGATGGGCTTGAATAAGCCGGTTCACTTTGTCGAAGCAGACAGCTCGATTCACGACATCTTCAAGCTCGCCGTGATCGCCGTTGTCGACGCTATCGCTCAGGAAAAGAAGGAACAGTCCGCCAACGCGCACTAAGTTCTTCTGAACCTTAAAAATTCAAAAGCACCGCAATTCTGCGGTGCTTTTTATGTATTCAAAACCGCCGGCTAGGATCAATGCGCGATACGGCCTTTCGCATCAAAGTTTTGCACCGAGCTTCCCTTGGGGGTGCGAATTTCGACACTTCCACCGTTCACAATGACTTTCACAAGCGAAGGCGATGCCGACGAAGCCCTTTTTCGATGGGAATAAATTGCCGAAGTCGTGTCCGCATAAATCGGGGCGATCGCTTCTGCCCACAAACGGTGCATTGCAGCGCCTCCGCCCGTTTCTCCATTCGGATGCACACCGTCGGAAGCTAAATATTCCGGATGTTCCTTAAAGAACGCATAAAAATCCGGGCCCTGATAAAGACCGTTTACCTGAATCAGGCTATCTTCCGCCGCGAGAAATTCCGGCGCGAGTTGCCAGCCGGCCTTGCTTGAATCCGTGGCGAGCGTTCGGGCCAAGACGATCGAAATTCCATGAGCCTTGGCCGAATCGATAATCGTCTGCAAGTTCTGGACATAGGTCGAAAGGTTCCACGTACCGCCGCCCCAGCCGTCATTCGTTCCCATTTCAATCGCCCAAAAGTTCACGTTCCCAACCGCTTCCAAATACTCCGGCAAATGATTTACAATGTCTGTCGTATTAATGCAGGAGACGCCACCGCGAAGCATCGCCGGCGTAAAGTCCGGGAACTGCTCATGGATAAGCTTTGCAGTCGTCTTGGTCGTATCCGAATCCTGCTGTTTGATCCCCATCGCCGAAATACTCGTTCCCATGAAAAACCAGGTATCGTTTTGGCCGTTGCTGATGTCAAAAACTTCTACTTCCAAAAACTGCCCCGCGTTATCGTCAGAAACCAAGCGGATCCACGACTTGCCTTCAAAATCTACCGCCACACCGCGCGCAAGCACTTGGTTTTGGGTGACGACATAAGCCGTATCCCAGTCACCGTCAAAGCCCGTGGTGCTGTTTGCCGAAGTCAAAATGGCGAAGTCCGTCAAAAGCGTTTTTGTATGCGGGCAAGCCGAAGCGAAATCCGCCCAGTCAATTCCGCCGAACGAATAAAGCTCCCAAGAAACAAACACCTTGGAAGGCCCTTCCCCAATATGAAGAGCCACATTCTTGGATTCCTTATATTTCCAATTCGTGAGACTCCCATCTGTCAGGTAAGCGCTCGAATCGTTTCCATCGACATAGGCCATCTTGCCTTGAGAAAGATTTTCATTCGGGAGAATGGCAAACGCCCAAGCCGCGCAAAAAAGCGGCAACGCTAAAAATTTCATACACAACCTAATTCCTTTCGCAAAACACCTTTAACAATATATACTTTCCAAATACCATCCGATTCAGAAACTATCTTTGGAATCCACAAAAAAAGGAGTTTCCGTGTTCAAACGAGTTTTCCGCATCTTGACGATCGTCCTTTTTATTTCGGCGGTTTCCGCCTTGGCTTCGGAACCCTCTTCGATTTACACGAAGATTACCGACTGGTATAGCGATAATCTGAACTACGGATCCGTCGCCCTTTTAATGGCAATCGAAAGCTCGTTCATTCCGTTCCCAAGCGAAGTCGTTGTTCCGCCGGCAGCCTACAAGGCTCTCCAGCCGGATTCTGGCCTGAACATCGTTCTGCTCGTTCTTGCCGCTACGTTCGGGGCGCTTTGCGGAGCTTTCATCAACTACTTCCTCGCCAAGGTTCTCGGCCAGCCGATCATTTACAAGTTTGCCGACTCCAGGCTCGGGCACATGTGCCTGCTGGATTCCCAAAAAGTGGAACAAGCCGAAAAGTTCTTCCGCGACCACGGAGCCATTTCGACATTCATCGGCAGACTGATTCCGGCCATTCGCCAGCTGATCTCGATTCCGGCAGGCCTTTCGGGAATGAAGCTTAGCACATTCGCCATTTTCACCGCTCTCGGTGCCGTCATTTGGAATTCCGTCCTCGCCGTTCTGGGCGTGATCGCCCACGGACAAAGCGACATTATCCAAAAGTACAATTCCGAACTTTCCATGATTCTTTTGGGCCTTGCCGGGCTTTTCGTGTGCTATATCCTGTACAAGGGTCTGAAAAAGAAAAAGTCCGTTCCAGAAAGCGAGGAACAGACTTCTGAAGATTCCGAAAAGTAATTCGAAAAAACTAGAACTTGCAATTTTCCACACAACGGTTGCGGTGGAATTTTGCCGTATGGACAACAATGCCCTTGTTGTATTTGTGATAAACACCTTCACGGACACCATTCACAAATTCCATATCTTCGG
>DGSB01000072.1:8059-32265 GCA_002390045.1 Fibrobacter sp. UBA4373 | reverse complement strand
CTTTTCGGCGTTTTGCCTTTCCCACAAAGAATCCGGCAAAGCCCGCCGCCAAAATAATCAGAATCGGCGAAACTCCATAAAGCCAAATCAATAGAGCGCTCACAATCGGAATCCAGATGGTAAACTTGTTCAGTTTCGCCTTCTTCGCCATGTTAAAAGTCGGTACAGCAATCAGCGCCACGACCGCCGGGCGGATTCCGCGGAAAATGGCCGCCACATAAGGATTTTCCTTGAACTGGTGAAAAAACAGGGCAATCAAAAGGATGATCAAAAAAGAAGGCAAAGCCGTCCCGACCGCACAAGAAATACCGCCCTTCACCCCGCGCAAACGGTAACCGATAAAGATGCTGATGTTGATTGCAAAAACGCCTGGACAGCTCTGCGCGATCGCAAGCAAATCCATAAAATCTTCTTTCGAGATCCAATGCTTTTTATCGACAACTTCCGCTTCGATTAGCGGAATCATCGCATAGCCGCCACCAAAAGTGAACAATCCTATCTTAAAAAATGTTCGAAAACTTTCTAAGTAAAGATTGTTCATTTTGCACCTTCTTTTAGATTAATTGAACCTCAACATCAAAGCGATTTCAAACGAAAGAATCTGTTCCGTATGAGCCGTTTCATCATCCAATTTTTCACGGATCTGACGGTATTCGATATAAGCGCTCATGCTCGCCATTTTATTGAACTGGTATCCTGCGCTTGGGCGAATATACCATTCATGAACGCGAGAAGGCACCGTGCGATCCGTTTTGGTGAGCTTCGGATAGTAAAAGGTATAATCCGTGCCATCGATTTTCCAATGCTTATACACACCATCCGAGCCTATCGAATCCCGAGGATTATAATCGCTTGCAGGCGAATAAGTTTCGCGAATGGTCTTCGTGTATTCATAGCCAGCGGTAAAGCGCAAATCGATATCGTTTTTAAGCTTAAAGTACCATTTCCAGAACTGGAAACCGCGTTTTGTCTTGAGCGGGTAAGAAATCGTCAGGTCGTTTCCGACGTTATAGCCGTAATCCTTGTACAGCGCCGTATGAATCCAAGGCGTGTAGAAGTATTCCGTCGTATCCGTCAAATCTTCCACAGGATTTGGCCAGTTCGTCTGCGAAATCACTTCCTGCTTCGGGCGACGATCGGTGAATTCCAGCTTCAAGAACGTATTGTCTTCAATGCGGATGTTCTGCTGCGTGAGGAAGCTGATGCGGATCAGCGGATTAAAGTTCCACGTTGTCGTCCAAGAATCTTCGGCACTCTGGAACGGCTTTACGGAACGCGTATACGTGTAATCCACACGGTGCGTCGTACTCACGCTGCGGAATCCATTCAAGAAGCCGATCCGCTGCGAGAAGTTCGGAACCGTCACACCGACGCCCCACTTTGGCCATACAATCGTCGAATCCGTATAAAGTGGATATTCACGAGACTGGCTAAAGGTTTCTTTCCACTGCATATCCGCGACAACGCCAATGCTCCAGATCGGAAGCGTAAGACCTGTCGAAAGGTTCAACGTACGGTCCACAGCATGAGTGAAGTTCCCTTGGTAAACCAGAGTGTCGACATGTTTATTGCGGTATTCTGCAAAGCCCGTATAATCGTCACGATGGTCAAGGCCCATATCGCCCGAAACAATGTTCCAAAGTCCACGATTGCGGTAGCCGTTGCCAATACCTAGACCATACAAATAATACTGCAACGGCGTCACGCCCTGTTCTTCATACAACTGCGAAAGGGTAAAGTTTTCACCCACCGTCGAAAGGTCTACAGTCCAAGCCGCCTTCACGTCACGCCAGCGGAGCTTTTCAAAGAAGCTTTGCGCGGCATTCTTGTCGCCGAAAAGTTTCAAGAATTCCACCAAGCGGAACGACGGAGAAAATTCAAAGCGGTTCGTCTGGGAAATCGTCCAATAATTCTTATCGACGGTCGTCGCATCATAAAGATCGTAAGCATCCGGAATCGTCTTCTGCTGCTTAAAGGACGACGTAAACGAGAAGGTCATCGGAAGGAACGGAATCACAGCCGGCGAGAACGTTGTCTTAAACTGCTGCGTACGGGATCTTTCATTTTTAAGGATACCATAAGATCGTCCGTATTCCTTTTTACCGACACTGTCCACCTTGTAGTAGACCGTGCTATCGTACAAAATCTTGTACGTACTCGGATCATCCATGTCGATGAGGGAAGTATCGCCATCTGCACTGACGACCGCAACCGTATCGTATGGGATAATGACAACGCTGTCCGGAGAGACATAAATCTTGCGATCCGTATGATCGAAGTCAAAAATATCATCCGAAGCGAACAAGCCTCCATGATCCGGAGACCAGAAGTTTTCCTTTGCAAAATCCTGCTGATCGCCACCGCCGTACATGTCACGGGTAATGTTCAAGCTGTAACTTGTCGTGAGGAACGGGAAAATATTCCAGCGGATATTCGCCTTGTGCGTCAAATCGATCGTATAAGTCGTCGTTTTGTCAACCTGCGGTTCCGTAAAGTCCGGATCGCGTTCCTGGTTCACATAGCGGATATAGCTCAAATCGAAAAGAGTCAAATCGACCGTTTGCGGCCACGGTTCAAATGAAGCGTCCGAAAAACTCTTGGCCCAAGCGGAGCCCTTCAAGAAATCAAACGGCTTGTAGTTGAAACGGTTGAATGTACCGAGGCTATATTCAATGATCGTATGGTAAGAATACGTAGAGTCCGCCGCAGTCGTCGCGCGGGATTCCGTTTCCGTATAGCTATAACTCCAAGCCGGACGTTCGAGGAAGACCTGCGAAAGCACTTCCTTGATCGGGCTCGATTGCATTTTGTAATCCTTGCTGTAGCTAAAGCTAAAGCGTCTCGTGCGGCTAAAGGACTGGTAGCCTTGAGATTCCGCATTCGAACGGAGTTCTTCTTCCTCGTCCGCATTTTTCACGACAAGCTTTTGATCCCAGATGTCCTTGGCAAAGTCGCCCAAATTATCGCGCGAAAGTTCAAGGTCATCGGTCGGCTTCAGGTAAGGACGTTCCGTGGTGCTGCTATAGCCCACGCTCATCGGCATGTGGAAGCCTTCTTCATCCGGCAAGAACTTGTTCAAGTTCACACTTGCGTCCGCAGCAAGGTCAAGAGTCGAGGCCGCTTCCGAAAGCGTCGGCTTCGGCGAAGACCCGCTAGTCGAAAGCGTTGCAAAATTTCCATCCTGATAACGGGCCGATCCTGAAATCGAAAGGAAGTCCGCAAAGTTTGCCTGCCCCGCCGTTCTAAAGGCATATCCCCAGTCGTTATCCATGTCCGAAAGGCGCAAATCGTCTATCCAGAATTCACCTTCCAAGTCGGCAGGAGACGCATCGTCATCGGCAATGATCACAAAACGGATCCAGTCCACGGAAGTCGTCGAAGGATTACCGACGAGTTTCAAGACTTCTTCGCGGTCACCGCCGATCGAATCCACCACCGGTTCCAAGTACGGCGGGCGGCGACCCTTCTTCAAATCCGAGAACACCGAGAGCTTTTCGGAGAAGGCGTTCGCAAGCCAGTTTCTTTCATGGCAATCTTCCGGCCGTTCCCCGCTCGAACAGGTAATCTTGACCGGCCTAAAGCTCCATTCATAATAGTCCGTCGAGCCTTCCAAAGATCCTTCACCGAACTGGAGAGCAAAACGCACCGGCGTCTTCGTCGCATCCGTTTCGTAATGGATTTCCATCTTAAGCGTCTTGTACTTCGTCAGGTCCTTTTCGTCGGAATCGAAAACGCGCGTTGCACCCACAGACTGTCCCGGCGACATGTTCTGATACTTCAGTACCAGAGCCGTTTCCTTTAACGCGGCATTCGTTTCCGCATCGCGTTCCGTCGCCGTATTCGGGCTCTTGTAATAGGTTCCCGAATTTTCACGGTTGTTTAATGTCGATACGCTCAAACATGTCGTATCGGTACTGGACGTCTGCGAAGAAATTTCCACTTCACTGCCGTCCACGAAAGCTGTCTGCGCATTACCCGAAGAAGACGTCTTGAACTTGCTAGAAACATCGGAAGATTCCCAAGAATTGCCCATCACCCCGAGGTTTACAATCTGGACCTTCGCTTCGGCAACGCCGTTGTTCACCTTGCCCATCCAAAGTCTCGAGAATTGCGCCTGGGCAAGAATCGTCAAATAGCTTTCCCCATTCGCAGAAACCAAGGTATCGAAGCGATCGAGAGGGATCTTCCATTTGCGCCATCCGTTCTTGAGCTTTTCAAAGTTGGCTTCATTTTCATCGGTCAAGTCAATGCGGTAGCGCACAAAACTGATATCCGTATCCAGGGAGCCGTTCTTGTTGATATCTTCCGTATCGTAAGCACGTTCGCCGGAGTTGCCTTCCGTTCCGTTAATCGTCACCGGAGGATCGCTTTCATCGTCCAAATCGTCGTCAAAATTATCACGCGCGATATCGGTATTCGTCGCATCGGAATTCGTATTCGTCTTGATGGTACTGACACAACCATTTGTACGGCAATCCCAAATCGTCAGCGATTCTTCCGAACCCGAAACTCCATCAAGTCCCTTATCATGCAAAGCCGTTGTCGTTCCCAAATCATTTTCACCATTGTATTCCCCATTAGGAGCGGATCCATTAATCGAAAGGTCTTCGCTCACAAGGCCAAGGTCCAAATACAGACTTCCCACATTACCGCGCGCAACGACTTCCACATACTTCATGTCGCTCAAATCCTGGTAGTAACTGGAATTGGCACGCATGATACCACCCCAGCTATTTCCCGCCAGATTATCGTTGGGTCGAAGTGTCAATTTCAAAACGGTCAAGCGTTGGTTATCCACATCGCTGTTGCCGACCGTCGGGTAGATGTTTTTGTACAGCACCGTATTGTTACTGTGCCAAATAAATTCACCTTTGTGCTTATAATCCAGATTTTCGATATAGGTTCGTGCATCGCCGACCGGAGGAGAGACACCGCCCGGAGGAGACGCCGGATACCAAGAAAGACGGGTCAAAGGATACACAAGTCCCGATTCGCTCGATTCAAAATCCTCGAGAAGAGCTGACTGTCCACTGCTCGTGTTGGCGTTGTGGTAACTGCTCGCAAATTCCGTTTCAAAGCGCCAGTTCGAAGTCGCCTTCGTGTCAATGCCCGGGATCATGTTCACAAGATCCGTCATCCACTGCGTCGTATCCTGCAAGCGCAGGTTCATGCCCCAGAGGAAGCTCGAATACGGTTCACTGCCAAGCGTCGGCGTGCTCGCGGTCGTACTCTGACTCTTGTAAAGCGCCGTAATACCGAAGAGAGAACCTTCCCCGAAGCCATAACGGGTCAGCGGAAGTTCCGCACGCGCACCGAGCAAGACCTTGTTATCGATTTCGAACAAAGGTTCGCATTCGAATTCGACCGTGATTTCCTTGTTCGGGTCAAGAGCCGTTTCGCTCAAAAGTTCAATTTGGCCAAGCTCGTAGTTCACATCATAATCAACGCCACGCGTCAAGACTGTCGAGCCCGCCTTCAATTTTTCGGAGCCTTCCGAAATATCCATGCAGCTTCCTGCATTCACCGAATAGCTCGAGCTCGGATCGCGAACGCTGATGACCGAATTCTTTCTTTTGCCGACACTTTCAAAGTAGAAGCGGCTCGTGTACTTCGAACCCAGGTTCGAAACCGGGAGCGTATAAAGTTTCGCCATCGCCGCCGAAGAGTCCACGTTGCGGAAAGGTTCAAGGCAGTTTTCATGCGCACGTGCCGAAGAGTTCGCGCCCGAATACCAAGACAGCGGGCGGCAAGGCAGCCACATTTCGCCCGTATAAGAACCGGAAGCATCCTTCTTAAAGATCGTCGCATCGCCCGTGAGGATCGTATTCGTCGTCGTATCGACAAGGCCTAGGGTCTTCAAATACGTTCCCGAAATCCCCGACTTGTTCTTGGCTCGAAGAACAAAGCTCGAAGCGCTTTCGTCGGAAATGCCAATCGAATAAACGTTACGGAGCATCAACTTGTCAATATCCGTCAGTTCCGAAAGGGTCGCGTCCCATTGAATCAAAACCACTCGGGAACCATGCGTCACCGTCGAGCCAACGCGACCCGTTCCGTCATCGGACCAACTCGCCGCGATGAGCGTATTCTTGGAAGCTCCGAGGACTTTCACAATACCCGTTTTCTTATCATACGAATAATCGCTCGAATCCATCGGCACCAACCGGTCCACCACTTTTTCAATGGTTTGCCCATCTATCGTCGTATAAACCGCAGTTACCTTTTCAACCACATCCTTGGTCGTATTCGAAGGGGCGCGTTTATAAAGCTTCAATCCTGTCGCCGTATAACTCGAAGTGCTACCTCCGGCAAGAAAAGCACTGATGTAGTTGCTACGGGCCGTATGATTCAGGAAGTAGTAACGGTAAGCGATAAACTGCTTATCCAGAATCTGGAATTCCGTCGTACTCGAGCTCGCATTGATCGTATACTTTTCTTGACTTCCGCCATCTTGCGATGCAATGGTCGTCAGCCACCAGTCACCGAGCTTCCATTCCGCTTTAATGCCAAAAAGACCTTTGTGGTTTTCCGAATAGCCGGTCAGTTCCGTACCCGGCAAGGCAAGAGACGTCGTACCGGCTTCAATGCGCTGCAATATGTAATCTTCAAATTCACCCTTGTAAGATTCTTCGTAAACCACGCGGATCTGGTTCTTTGCACCGAGACCGCTTTCCACATTGTTCACTTCCACCGTAATATACGGGCCGATCTTACCCTTCACCATAAAGCTCGGGTCATACGAAAGCGAAGGGCTCGGGAACAGATTGTCCTTGGTGCTTCCCGGAGCGTCATCCTTTTCCCCACGTCCGGAAAGGCGAATGTCCATTGTACCCTGGAGCAAGAGCTTCGGCTTGTCAAATCCAAAGTCCTTCATCCAGGAAGGCATATTGATCGGAATATCGATATCGTACAGGGTTCCGTTTTCCGGTTCGGAATATCCACCGCTGCTCTGCCCCGCAAAGGAATTCAACCACAAACGGTTAAATCCAATGTCATACATGTCCGAAACGTAAGAAGCGATTTCCGGATAGTTGGCAGACCAAAGTTCCGCCGTGTCCCGGCTGAGCGGGTTCACATACGTCTTCTTCACTTCCATTTCACGATTTTCAAAATCGATATTATGCTCGTAATGCTCATTACGAGGCGGTTTCATCAGTGAAGAGCTTTGCCCCACGCCGCTCTTTGGCGCAAGGCCCGAAAGAGGCGTCACATTGGGCGGGAGCGGAATATACTGGACAGCGCTACTCGCAGAGCTGGAAGAACTTGCGGATACAGTGGAATCCACCGGCTCCTGTGCAGGAGTCAGCGCAGCGATAAGCATCAAGACGGCCAAAAGCCTTTTCATCCTAAACCATATCCGACATCATTTTTATACCGGGATTCAAGCGCATTCAAAATACAGAAACACGCCTAAAGAACCCACATAATGTCGGTAGAAAGTAATAAAATTTAACCAGCCGAATGGGCGAACGCTTAAAGAATACACCCCAAAAAGAAAGACCCGAAATTTTTTCGGGTCTTTCTAAAATCTTTTGAAGAAGATTACTTGAGGAACATATCGATGTCGCCCAAGCACTTTTCCCAAGACTTGTCCTTTGCAACAAGCATCTGCATGATCTTGTCGTAAGTCGCCGTGGTACCGAATCCCTTCCAAAGACGGCGTTCGACATTTTCGCCCGAATCCTTATCGATCGTGGTAATCGTGTCGTAGTAGTCCTTGTTATCCTTGAATTCGCCGACAAGAATCGACTTGAGATAATCGCTGTAAATGCGGGACGCATACTTGAGGAGCGAATCGTTAAAGTCGAGTTCGTTTGCCACGAGATATTCAAAGTCCTGAATCGGATTACCGTAAACGAGCCAGTGACGGAGGGCAATCGCCACGACCACGTCGCGGACAGCGCTACGGAACAGGAACTTGTCTTCCAAGCGGCCATTCCACGTAATCTTTGTCAGCGGGTTACCGTCGTTCGCTTCGATCGAAACGCCCTTGCCCGGAACCACGTTGCGAATCTTGATCGGGAGACGGGTCAAAAGCTGCCAAGCCTTCGTAAAGGCGATCGTCTTGCGGACAAAATCACGTTCCTTGTCCGGAGCCACACGGAGGAAGGCGCCGAAGCAATGCTGGTAAAGGCTTTCCTTATCGAAAATGCAATCGCTCGAACGGCTTTCCGAAATCTTGCCGTCCATCATAAAGAGGGTCTTCGCAAGTTCCGGACGCATACGGACTTCGAGCTTACGCGTACGAGCCTTCAGACGCACACCGTCCTTGTAAACGTAGGTAAAGCCTTCTTCCTGGTAGCGCTGCCAAATAAAGAACTGCAAATCGTCTGCAGCACGAAGATGGTAGCTAAACACCGGGTTCTGACGGTTGTTCGCCATCGTCACCTGACGGAGGAAGGAATCCGCTTCCGGATACGGAACCACGACCTTCACGAGCACGAACGGGTTCACCGGATTCTTGCTTTTCTTGAAATACTGTTCGTACGTAAAGAGGGACTGCGCACCGTTAATAATCTTCGGGCGTTCGATCTGCAAGACCTTCTTGCCGTCGCGATCCTTCAAGCGCAGGTCATCACCCGTGAGGGTCATACCGTTGTGAAGGAACGGGAAGTCGCTTGCGTCGTTAGCCTTTTCCATTTCCTGGAAGGCATCGATCAAGGCGGCGTTCGTATGGGTCAAATTACCGAGGTAAGTACGAATGTTGCTCGAGACGATCGCCATGTTGTGCTTCGTCTTCAAGCGCTTACCGAGAGCCTGATGGTAATCGAAAATCGTGCGGATCGGGCAGAAACCGACAAAAAGTTCACCGCTCTGGCTTGTCATGTGAAGCGGTTCGTCCTGCATCACAATGTCGAGCTTGTCGTCGTTATTGCGGAAATCCTTGGCGAGGTCATCGTGTTCGGCACGGATTTCAAGCTTTGCACGGATATCGGTCTTCCAGATGCTAAGCTTGCGACGCATATCCTTCAGGGTGCGTTCCATTTCAGCATCGGTCACATAGCGGCTAGAAAGCGTGCGGAGAACGGTAATTTCGAGGGTTTCCATGTACGGACGGCTTGCCGGCAAGTCTTCGTCTTCTTCCGAAGCGTCCATCTTGATGACATCCCACGGATCCGCTTCTTCGCGGAGGGACATGAAGAACGGATTGTCCGGATCGCTGGTGCGGAAGACCGCAATCTGGAGCTGCTTCAAGTCGTGGGAAAGGTTATGCATCACCTTTTCGAGCGGAGTCGTCTCGTCGATAAAAATGAAAATTTCGAGGAATCCCTGGGAATACTGGAAGCCGTGGAAACAGCCTTCTTCATCTAGATTGAGGTGCCTCAACGCCTTGATGCGATCGGTCGGATCGTTCGGGTTCAAGCTGAGCAAACTGGCTACAAATGAAAGTCTACGTTCTTGCGCTTTCGTTAATTCCATTTTATTCCTCTAATAGCTCCTGATATGGAGTTTCTGATATCCATATACATAGATAATTAAAATATTACTTCTTTTCGAGATTTTCCACCAAAAAACTTTGTTTCAAAATTTTTACTTCTGTTTTTTCAACTCCCGGTACACGCCGAACCTCCTTCTGGGAACTCGGCATACATAGAGTGAACTCTAACATCACGCCTAAAAAATAGAAAATCCATCCCTTAAAAAAAGACAAATATCGTCAAAAAAAAATTTCTTTATTTGTCGCAAAAATGACGAAAAAAAGTTTTTGGGCGACCAAAAGGGCTTTTTACCCGCTGAAAGGAGGCAAAAAATTTGGGGGATCCGGAAACTTCTTTATAATTTAACAATATGAAATCTTTGCGATTGATTTCTGGACTCCTGGCGGCACTTTGCGTTATCGCAAGTGCCGTTTCTTGTAGCAGAAACAGTAGCGAAGAACTCCTCGCACAAAAGCCTTTACCCTTACACCACCTTCCAGACGGGCATTTCCGAAATACCGACACTTCCGTCGCCCCGATCCGCGATACCATGGAAGCGGATTCCCTTGTTCCCACTTACAGAACCAAAATGTACCGCCTCCCGATCGTGCGTGGAAACGAAAACCTTTGGGAAGATTCTAGCGCAAGTACCGCCACATGGATCGGCCACGCCACTTATTACATCAAGCTGAAGGATTTCGGCATCCTCGCCGACCCGATTTTTAGCGACAGAGCTTCCCCCGTCCAATTCCTTTTTGGTCCAAAACGGGGAACCCCTCCCGGCCGCGACCTGGATTCTTTGCCCAGAGTCGATCTTGTCCTGATTAGCCACGACCATTATGACCATCTAGACCGAGGAAGCATCAAGGACATCCACAAAAAATGGCCCCATTGCATTTATGCAGTTCCCTTAAAAATCGCAGAAATTCTCGAAAATTGGGGAATTCCCAAATCCCAGATCCTTGAACTCGACTGGTGGGAAGAAGCGACTGTCCAAAAAGTCCACCTGACATTTGTCCCAGCACACCACACTAGTCGGCGGGGTGCTTTCGCGTCTAGCCGAAATTCAACCCTTTGGGGCGGCTGGATTATCGAATTTGGCGAAAAAAAGCTTTGGTTCGCCGGGGATATCGCCATGGGAGACGGTTCCTATTACAAAGCGATCGCCCAAAAGTTCGCCCCGATCGACGTCTCCTTTTTACCGATCGGCAGTTACAAGCCTTCTCGCTATACCCGCGTCCACGTGAGCCCGCGACAAGCCGCCCAATTGCACTTGTTGGTGAATTCCAGACAAAGCCTCGCCATGCACTGGGGAACATTCAGCATGGTTTACGACCGTTTAGAAGACCCACCCAAAGACCTAGCACGAGCAAGAAAAGAACTCGGCATTCCGGATTCGAGCTTCCGCGCACCCCAATTCGGAGAAATCGTGCCTTTGTTTCCGTAAAATCCTCCAAACAACACCCATTCATTCCAAATTGGACTAACATTCCCAAGCTCATTATCAAACTTTTCGCCGATTTGACCTTTGATTTTTTCCAAAAATGCTATCATTCTAAAAAAATGGAGTTGAATTTATGAACATACTCGAAGTAATTGCAAAAGCGAAAGCTGAAAAGGCGAAGAAGTTGGATTTGTCAGACATGCACCTGCGTCTGCTCCCGCAGCAATTGTTCGAGCTCGAAGACTTGGAAGAACTCGTCCTCGATCAGAACTTGCTCGTAGAACTTCCCGACGAAATCGGCAAACTCAAAAATTTGAAGAGCCTTTCCGTCAGCGAAAACGACCTGATGGAGCTGCCGGAAACCGTTGCAGAGCTTTCCAAGCTCGAAAACCTGTACCTCGGTTATAACAGCCTTTCCGAAATTCCGAAGGCTCTCGGCAAGCTCACCCTTCTGAAAAAGGTGAATATCGCCCGCAACCAGCTTTTGGACCTTCCAGATACGATCGGAAACTGGACCGAAGTCGAAAAGCTTTCCCTGCACGACAACATGCTGACCAAGATTCCGGAATCCATCGGCGACATGAAGGCTCTCGAAAAGCTCTATCTCGACAACAACGAGCTTTCTACCCTCCCGGCAAGCCTCGGCAACCTGGAAAATCTCGAAGTGCTGATGGTCTCCGGAAACAACCTCGTTTCCATCCCGACCTCTCTTGGCAACTTGAAGAAGCTCCACGAGCTGGTCCTCGATGAAAACGAACTGGACTCCATTCCGGAAGATCTTGCCGAATGCGACTCCCTGAAATCGCTTTCCCTCGTGAACAACCCACTTTCCGGTTCCTTGCCCAAGGCTTTAGTCGCCAAGCAGGGACTTCAAATCGATTCGTAAGCCATGCTGTTAAAAAAACTTTCACCCGTTGTCTTTTGCGCCGCCACCGCGGCGTATTTTTTAGGTTGCTCTACCGATACGCTGTCTTCGACAGAAGATTCTTCGGGGGCAAGCTCCGAACTGAAGGAAACCTACAAGTACCTCACCGAATACTATTACCTCGCAGACCAAGAGCTGTCACCGCTCAGTTCTTATGTAGACTCCCCGTACAAAGTCTACATTTCCGATAAATATGCGGACGTCGCCGATGTTCTTGGCATGTTCTATACGGTAAGCGACAAGCTGACCCGATACTTTCCAAGCGCCCTGTTCGAACAGGTGAACAGCGCGTTGAACGAATCCGACGTCGACGATAAATCCTTCGGAATGGAACTGGATTCAAGCCTTTCCGTCAAGTACGTTTACAAGGAAGGTCCAGCAAAGTCCGCCGGCATTCAACGTCGCGATACGCTTTCCGCTGTCGATGGCCATTCTTTTGCCACGTTGAGCGAGTTCAACGATTACATCGCATCCGTCAGTTCCACCGATTCGTTCCAGTTTACATTTGCCCGCAACAATTCCACCTATCAAGTTTCCATGACACGCGTCCCGTTAAACCTCCCGACCGTGTATGTCGATACCGTCGGTGGAATTCCCTTGATTCGAATTACGCAGTTTACCCGCGTCACAAACGGCTACAGCGATAGCGGAACCGCGTACGAATTCGACAGCGCCCTCGAAGAAACCCAGGGAGCGAAGGCGACTATTTTGGACTTGCGCGGAAACGGAGGCGGCTATGTCAATCTTTGCACCTACATGGCGGCATCCCTGCTTTCCAAAAACGACACCTTGATTTACGAAGAAGATTGGAATCCAAGCAATAAGACAAACCCAGCCGTTACTATCTATCGCACGGACAGAGACGGTATCGGTAGCGGGCGCTACTACGTTTTGATGTTGGATTCCAACAGCGCAAGCTGTACCGAACTTTTTGCCGCCGCCGTGACCGAGAACTTAAAGTCTCCCATCGTCGGCACGAACAGTTTCGGCAAAGCGATCGGACAGATTTATGCGACGACAAGCAGTAAAGGCATTTGCGGCATCACCAGTTCCCTGTACTTCGACAAAAATGGAAACAGTTACCACACTTTGGGATTTTCTCCGGACTTTTACATTCCTGATAGCCTTGAAGCCATTGAAAAAGCGGTGGAACTCGCCCAAAGCGGTACCTTTCAGCGGACCGCCGGTTACAGTAGCGAAGTCCAGCCCTACTGGACAACGCCCAAAAATCTGTATAAAAGATCGGCAAGCATCTTCTCCGAAGAAGAGCTGATGGAATCCTTAAAAGGTCTTGCAATTACCGATTTTGTTCCTTAATCACGAGCGGGAAAGGACTTTCTGCTTGACCTTAACCGTGGAGCCTTCGATTTGCACCGGCTCCACTTCTTCGAGTTCACGCAGGCTTTCGCGAATGCCCACAATTTGCTGCGTCAAACGCGCCATGCGTTCCCCTTGAAGCTTGGGCGTTGCGATCATCGTCTTGGATCTTGGATTGATCCACTGACCTTGGGCATTTTTAAATCCTAAATGCAAGTGCGGTCCCGTGCTGCGGCCAGTACTGCCCACACGTCCAATGACCTGACCACCTGTCACCTGCGCCCCGACGCCGACACCGCGGGAACTCAAATGCATGTAGTAGCTCGTCGAATTATCCGCATGGCGAATGGCAATTTTATTTCCGCTGTACTGGTCATAATCGGAAACGACCACTTTGCCCTTTGCCACCGCATAAACCGGGGAACCTTTGGGACTGCCATAGTCAATCCCGGAATGCATTTTACGGGCTCCCGTTACCGGGTGAATGCGAACGCCGAACGGGCTTGTGATGTGCAAGCGGTCGAGCGGATAACGGAGGCCGTCAAAGATCAGGGCTTCCCCATTTTCCGTATAATGGGCGTTGTAAGTGCTCTTTGGATCCAGGTCGTTGTAAAGGAAGGCTTCGTGATGCCCCACGACCCGGCCCTCAAATTCCGCATAAATGACCTTGCCCGAAATCCAGATGCTGTCTTTATAAAAGGATTCTTCGAGCATGATCCGGAAGCGGTCTCCGGGCTGAACACTCGAAAACGGGATTTTGCACTGCAAAACGCCCGCGACAACTCCCGACATTCTGGCAGGGATTCCGACGGAAAGGAGCGTTCCGTGCAAAGTTCCCCCTTGCACAAGATGACCTTCAAAAATGGAGCGTTTGACGGTGAGAGGCTTTTGGACAAGCTTGTATTCAAATTGGTTCGTTTGGGAATTCTTGAAAAGCAAGTGGACAATCGAAGGGTTCGGCGAAAAGCGGAAAACCTGAACATCTCCATTCGAATCCTTGGCCACGTGGAATTTTTGTCCGACCCTTAAATTGGACAATTCCACACTGTCTTGAATCGCGAGGACGATTGCGCCACGGTCGCTCCTTTTTACGCCCAAGCGTTCAAGGACCTGGTAGTAGCCCTCATTTTTTTGCACCGTATCCATCAAAACCGTCCACGATTGCAAACGATTTTTTTGATATTCCGCAAGGGAGTTTTCGACCGACGCCAAATCTTGATTCAGCGAAACAATCTTTTCGTCTAGCGCTTCGATTTTTCCCGATTCAAAGCACGCCGTGCAAAAGAGAGCGGCCACTCCCAGCCAAAACAACAAGCTTCTTTTCATGGTATTCCAAAAATAAAAAAGCCCGCTTGATCAGCGGGACTTTTGAAATTCGTAAGAATTACTTCGCCGGAGCTGCCGGAGCCTTCACCCCGAGCAATTCCACTTCAAAAACGAGGAGGCTGTTGCCCGGAATCAGCGGCTGACGACCGTTCGGACCATAAGCGAGGTTGCTCGGAATCCAAGCTTCCACCTTGCCGCCGACCTTCATCGTCTTCAGAAGTTCGGTCCAGCCCGGAATCACAGCCTTGACCGGGAATTCTGCCGGCTGGCCACGCTTGATGGAGCTGTCGAATTCCTTACCGTCCAAGAGCTTGCCCGCATAATGCACGGTCACGATGGAAGAATCGGTCGGGACTTCACCCTTGCCTTCGGTAATCACCTTGTACTGGAGACCGCTTTCGGTAGTGATGACACCTTCGGCAGTCTTGTTCTTGGCGAGGAAAGCTTCCTGATCGGCCAAGTTCTTGGCTGCGATCGCGCTATCCTTCGAAATTTTCTTCTGCTGCAACTTCTGGGAGAAGTCATTCAAAACAGCGAGCACGGCGGAATCGTTCAACAGATACTTGGTGCTATCCTGGAAATAGCGATCCTTAAAGCCCTGGAAAAAGGCGTCAAGATCCAAGTCGATGGAATCACGTGCCACGAGCTGACCATGAGCCTGCATACCGAAGTTTGCACCGATAGCGTAACTATAGTTATCCTTTTCCGTGACCAAAGCAGTCTTACCAGCGCCTCCGCCGACGCAATCACATCCGGCGAGGAAAGCAGCACAAAGACCGATAGCAATCAATTTTTTCATTTTCTTTATCCTTTTTGCAAGTCTATTCGTGTGCCCATAAGATAAAATATTCCCGCCCAAAGAATTCATGAAAACGTCTCATTTCTGTTAAAATCCGGTCTTTTCGATTTGCAACCTATCGGTTGCAGGATTCCAGATCCCTTTTTGATACCATTAGGTTTCAATGGACGACCATCCTCTCATCAACCGCGCGTTCCGAAACGTTCTGCTTCACCTGCGAAACGAAGCCCATCTGAGCCAAGAAGCTTTGGCCCGGATTTGCGACATTTCCAGGACTCACATTTCGCGGCTTGAGACCTGCAATGAATCCACCACGTTAGAAACCATTCAAAAGATCCTTACCGGAACAAAGACTTCGTGGTCCACTTTCGGCGCCCTGATGGAGCAAAATATGGCAAATTTGGACAAAAAGTCCGAAATTCACATGGCGGCAGAGCCTAGCGGCCCACAATGGAACGAAAAATAGGCTTATCTCTTGCCTACATCCGCCTTTTTTAAAAACAATTTGTGTAATTTGAAGGGGTCAAAAGGAGATTTAGACTTATGATGTTTGACCCTCTCTATATGGGCATTTTGCTCTTTACGCTCGCCCTTTCCGGCATCGTCTCTATGATGGTGAAGTCCCGGTTCAATGCGGGCCAAAAAGTTCGCATCCAAAGCGGCCTCACCGGAGCCGAAGTCGCTTCCGCCATTTTAGCCGATGCAGGAATTTTTGACGTGCGCATTCAGGAAACCCGCGGCTTCCTTTCGGACTTTTACAATCCGATGGACAAAACGTTGAACCTTTCGTCCGAAGTCTACCACGGTCGCAGCGCCAGTTCCGCTGGCGTCGCCGCGCATGAAGTCGGCCATGCGATTCAGCACGCCCAGGATTATTTTCCGATGTGGCTCCGTTCCGCGATTGTGCCGGCAGCCAATATCGGCTCCAATTTTGGACCGTGGCTTGTCATTCTCGGTATCATTTTGATGTCGGCAGGCAAATTGGGCATCGGTCAAAACGTGGCGGTAATCGGGGTTTTGCTGTTCGGCATCGCAACGCTCTTTACGCTTGTGACCGTTCCGGTGGAATTCGATGCGTCTTCCCGCGCAAAGAAAAGCCTTGCCCGTTTGAACATTCTTGCGCCGGGCCGTGAACGTGAAGTCGTTTCGGGAGTTCTTTTTGCCGCGGGCCTTACCTATGTAGCCGCAGCCGTTTCTTCCATTCTCCAGCTCTTGTACTGGGCTCTCCGCGCAGGGCTTCTAGGCGGAAGGAACGATGACTAATGGCCACATCCATTCTTGAAATCGAATGCCCGATGTGCCACGGGACGCTTGTCATCGACCGCGATACGGGCAAAGTCTTAGAGCATAAGGAATTCAAAAAAGAACGGCAGTCCTTGGAAGATTTCCTCGCCAAGGAAAAAACGCGGACTTCCGACTTGGACAAAAAATTCGCAGAAGCGCGGGAGCGCGAAAAGAATAAGCTTTCGGAAATCGAAAAGAAATTCCAGGCGGCCAAAAACAATCCGAATCTAAAAGATCCGCCGCCGACAATCCAGTGGGATTAAGTTTCGGGTTGAGAATCGGAATCGGCGTCGTCCGGTTCCACATCTTCCAAGAGCTCCTCAGGAATGGGGGGCTCTACGTTTTCAGCGAGGCTCGCCGCAATTTCGGATTCTTCCACTTGGGCAGCGGCTTCGTCTAAAGCTTCATCTTCTGCACGAATTTCGACGTTTTCCTCTTCGACAGAGGCATTCGCCGTTTCAGACGCTTCACCCGCCTGAGAAGAAGTTTCCAAAGTTTCGGAAGGTTCGGAAGGAGAAACTTCGGAGGGTTCAGAAGAAGGGGCGACATCTGCGGAAGACGTTTCTGAAGGCTCGGATGTTGCGGAGTCAGAAGGCTCGGACGATTCGGAATCCGACTGCCCAGCGTTCAATTCCGCTTCGATTGCCGCAATGTCGAGTTCGCCGTTCAACATGGCCATAATGTCTTCGTCCTTGATCGCCTTGCCCTGAGAAGCGAGGAGCGAAGCCGTTCGCATTACCTGATCAAGGGTCGCCTGCTGTTTATCATTTCGCACCAGTTCGCGTTCACGCAACTTTTCGAGAATGCCCGGTTTGTATTCATGTTCCGGTTCATAAATGCGCGTTTCATTCGCCATTTCTTCTGCGAATTCCGCATTGTCCTTTTTGCGGTAAAGCCAGATGGCTCCGAAAAGTTCGCTCTGGCGGAACACGACTTCATCGGTTTTGATCATTTCCATCAAAGCCATAAAAGTCACGACGGTCACGATCGGCAGCGGATCGCGCCCGAGAAGATCTTCGAAAAGAACTCGGCCTTCACGGTGAAGCGTATTCGAAATGAACTGTTGGCGGTCTTCGATCGTCACATCATCGAGTTCAATGTGATGCACGCTCTCGCTATTCCGGGTCTTGAGCATTTTCTGGTAAGCGCGGAAGAGCTGCCAAATATTTGCATCGGCGAGAGTGTCTTCTTCGCTTTCCGTTTTTTCCATGCGGCCACGGTAGCAAGATCCAAAGTTGTCATTTTCCATGCCCTGCAATTCCTTCGCCACCTGTTTGTAGCGTTGGTATTCGAGCATCTGCTTAATGAGTTCATCACGGGAAAGGTCTATTTCCGCTTCATCCTGCTCGGTGCGCTGGTCCTTCGGTAAAAGTTCCCGCACCTTCATCGCCATGAGGCGACTCGCCATGAGCAAAAAGTCACCGGCCTGCGAAAGATCCGCCTTAGAAATATCCTTCATCCATTCAAGATACTGGTCCGTGATTTCTGCAATCGAAATATCGGCAGGTTTCACTTCACTCTGCTGCACCAAGTACAGCAGAAGGTCCATCGGGCCTTCAAACGCGCCGATGTGTACCTCGTAGGATTCTGGAACTTCGTGATTCAAATTATTCCACCGTTACGCTTTTCGCCAAGTTGCGCGGCTGATCGACATCGTTTCCGCGGAGCACAGCAATGTGGTAAGCCAAAAGTTGAAGAGGCACGCAGGTGATGAGCGGCATCAGCATCGGATTCACCTTCGGCACAAAGATGACGTCATCGGCATATTCCGAAAGTTCCGTACAATCTTCGGTTGTCACTGCGATAATGCGACCTCCGCGAGCCTTGATTTCGCGAACATTCGAAAGGACTTTATCAAAAAGGCTGTCCTTCGGCGCAATGACGACAACCGGCATATTTTCGTCGATCAAAGCAATCGGACCGTGCTTCATTTCGGCGGCCGGGTAACCTTCCGCATGGATGTAGCTGATTTCCTTAAGCTTCAATGCGCCTTCCATGGCGACAGGATAGTTGTAATGGCGACCGAGATAAAGGAAGTTGCGGGCGTCCACATACTTCTTTGCAATTTCACGGATCTTATCGGAAAGCTTCAGCGTTTCTTCAACCTGTTCCGGGATTTTTGCAATCGACTGCGCAAATTCAATTCCCTGTTCTGCGGAAACGCGACGTTCGCGCCCGAGCAATAGGGCGATCATCGCAAGGACAGTCACCTGCGAAGAGAAGGCTTTGGTGCTTGCCACGCCGATTTCCGGACCCGCATGCAAGTAAACACCGCCATCGCTTTCTCGCGCGATTGTCGATCCCACCGCATTGCAAATGCCGAGTACCGTCGCGCCTTTCGTCTGCGCTTCGCGCAAAGCGGCAAGCGTATCCGCCGTTTCGCCGGACTGGGAAATGACAAAAACAAGAGTCCCCGGTTTAATAATCGGGTTGCGGTAGCGGAATTCCGAAGCATATTCGACTTCGACAGGAACGCCGGCGAGATCTTCGATCAGATATTCCCCGACCATTCCCGCGTAATAACTTGTACCGCATGCGGTGATGATGATACGGTTCAAACTGCGAAGTTCCAAACGGTTCGCATCCAGACCGGCGAGTTTTGCCGATCCATCAGCAAAAAGCAACCGCCCACGCATCGTGTTGCGCAAGGCTTCCGGCTGTTCAAAGATTTCCTTGAGCATGTAGTGATCGAAGCCACCCTTGCTCGCTGCATCCGCATCGAATTCGATTTCTTCTACGCTGCGGTTCACCGTATGGCTCGAAACCGTCATGATTTCATAGCCAGAGCGTTTGGCGACAACCACGTCGTCATCGTTCAAATAAACGACCTTCTGCGTGTAATCAACAATCGCCGTCACATCACTCGCGAGGAAGTATTCCCCTTCCCCACCAAGACCGAGGACGAGCGGACTTCCACGGCGTGCTCCGATTAAAACCTCCGGATCATCGGCGCAAAGGACTGCAAGGCCAAAGGTTCCTTCGAGCTTGTTCAGGGCGGCGAGAACCGCCGACTTGAAATCCCCCTTGTAAAGCTTTGCGATCAAATGGGCGACGACTTCCGTATCCGTTTCGGACTTGAATACGACGCCTTCCGATTCAAGCTTTTTCTTGATCTGGATGTAATTTTCGATGATGCCGTTGTGCACCACCATGATTTTTCCGTCAAAGCTCGTCTGCGGGTGAGCGTTCGCTTCGGAAGGAACTCCGTGCGTTGCCCAACGGGTATGCGCAATACCGATGTTTGCAAAAAGAGGGTGTTCTTTCAGCTTCTTTTCAAGCTCGGCGATTTTACCCGTCGCCTTTTCGAGTTCAAGCGTTTTGTTCGGATGCGCGACAGCGACTCCCGAAGAATCGTACCCGCGGTATTCCAAACGTTTTAATCCACTCAAAAGAACACTGACTGCGTCCCTGCTTCCGATATACCCTACAATGCCGCACATA
Organism: Fibrobacter sp. UBA4373; assembly: GCA_002390045.1. Taxonomy (GTDB): domain Bacteria; phylum Fibrobacterota; class Fibrobacteria; order Fibrobacterales; family Fibrobacteraceae; genus Hallerella. The sequence continues at coordinate 12,310 of DGSB01000072.1, read as the reverse complement.
AGCCCAAGCCTTTACTTGATTTTCGCTTCCACTCTTGCACAAAGTTCTTCGGCTTCCGCTTCCGTCGGAGCTTCCGAAATCACGCGAATCACCGGTTCCGTATTCGAAGCGCGGACATGGACAAAGCTCTTGTCCTTTCCGAGCCAAAGGCCGTCGCGCGTGTCTGCGGTCCAGCCCGAGAATTCCTTCGCCACTTCGTCAAAGATTTCCTTGACCGGCTTATCGCCGAGCGGGAACTTCTTCTTCGGCATCGCATAGCTCGGATGTTCCGCCTTGAACTTTTCCGGACCGCCGTTATTTTCGGCCATCCATGCGAGGACGAGAGCTGCGGAAACGAGAGAGTCACGACCGTAGTGGAGCGCCGGCAAAATCACGCCGCCGTTGCCTTCACCACCGACGACGCAGCCTTCCTGCATCATCTGAAGGCTCACATTCACTTCGCCAACCTTGGCTCGGGAGAATCCGACACCGAACTTTTCGGCAACGTCTGCTGCCATGCGGGACGTAGAAAGGTTCACGCAAACCGGGCCTTTCTTCTTCGAAAGGACTCCTTCCGTCGCAATGGCAAGCGTATATTCTTCACCGATCGCTTCGCCGTTACCGTCGACAAGCGCACAACGGTCCGCATCCGGGTCCACCGCAAAACCGACAGCGCAATGATTTTCACGCACCGCCTTGCCCAAATCGACAAGGTTCGACGGAATCGGTTCCGGTCCACGCGGGAACGTACCGTCCGGAGTGCAGTTCACACGCACGACTTCGCAACCGAGCTTTTCGAGCAGACGCGGGACAATGTAAGAACCTGCACCGTTCACCGCATCCACGGCCACCTTGAAATGCTTTGCACGAATCGCTTCGACATCGATAAACGGAATCGCAAGCGTGTCGTCAATGTGGAAAGCGTCGGCATCCTTCAAAACTTCAGCAGTCCCCATCTGGCGATAATCCGGGTAGATAAACTTGCCGGAATCGGCGATGGCAAAAAGTTCCTTGACTTCTTCCGGTCCAAGGAAAATGCCCTTTTGGTCGAGGAACTTGAGAGCGTTCCATTCCAAAGGATTATGGCTAGCGGTAATAATGATTCCCGCATCGGCATGCAGACGGGTAACGTAGAGTTCCACGCTCGGAGTGGTCGCAAGTCCGACGTCGATGACGTCGGCGCCGGCGAGGCGGCAAAGGCCCGAAACATACGAGACGATCGCCTCGCCAGTCGGACGGCTATCGCGTCCGATTACGACCTTACGCGCACCGGTCACTTCCAAAAAAGCCTTAACATGATTCGTTAAAACAGTCGGGGTAAGCGTATCGCCAACGATACCGCGGATCCCTGAAACAGAACGCATTAAAACAGACATAGTATTCCTTCCAAATAACTTCCCCGTAAAGTTACAAAATTCTTCCCTGCGTAAGTTTCTATTTTTTGAAGCATGGCTTTACTTTCCGTCAAAAATCTGACTCTCCGTTTTAGCGACCCTCCTCTTCTTGACTCCGTATCGTTCGACATTAACGAAGGAGAACGCGTTTGCCTCATGGGCCGCAATGGCGAAGGGAAAAGTACACTCCTCAAAATCATTGCGGGCGAAATGGAAGCCAATTCCGGAGAAATTATCCGAAAGAACGGTTTGCGCGCAGCCCGTCTGATCCAAGAAATTCCTGCCCACATCGAAGGCACAGTCCGCGATATCGTCATCGGGAACACCGCAGAAAGGCATACCGCCGGCGAAGACATTCTCGGCAAAACGGGCATAGACCCGGAAGCCCTTTACGATTCGCTTTCTGGCGGTCAAAAGCGCCGTGTCCTTTTCGCCAAGGCAATCGCCCAGGAACCGGATTTACTTTTGCTCGACGAACCGACAAACCATTTGGACATTCCAAGCATCCAGTGGCTCGAAAGCGTTCTATCCCGCACCCAGTGTACCGTCCTGTTTATCAGTCACGACCGTGCATTTGTCCGCAGGCTCGCCACGCGCATTCTAGAACTTGACCGAGGGCGTGTCCGTTCCTGGGATTTCCCCTACGATGAATTTGTACGTCACCGCGATGCCGCTCTCGCTGAAGAAGAAAAAGCGAACAAATTATTCGACAAGCGCCTTGCAGAAGAAGAAGTCTGGATTCGCAAGGGAATTCAAGCCCGCAGAACGCGCAACGAAGGCCGCGTCCGCGCCCTCATCCGCATGCGCAAGGAACGCGCCGACCGCAGGAACCGCACCGGTAACGTGAAAATGCAAATCACCGAAGCGGAGCGTTCCGGAAGGCTCGTCGTGCGAGCTGAAAACGTTTCGTACTCGTACGAAGGCAAGCCTTTAATCCAGGATTTTTCTACAGAAATTTCACGCGGTGACCGCGTCGGCATCGTCGGGCCGAACGGTTGCGGAAAAACAACTTTGCTCAAGATTCTTTTAGGAGAGCTTGAACCTCAAAGCGGTTCCGTTCGTCTCGGCACGAATTTGCAGATCGCTTACTTTGACCAAATGCGCACACGCCTTCGCGAAGACAAATCTTTGATCGAAAATATCGGCGATGGTCAGGAATATGTGGTATTGAACGGTCAAAAGCGCCACGTCTTGAGTTACTTGCAAGACTTTCTCTTTACCGCAGAACGCGCCCGCGGTCCAATCAGCGCGCTTTCCGGCGGAGAAAGAAACCGCCTGCTTCTCGCATGCCTTTTTTCGCACCCATCGAACATTCTCGTCCTTGACGAACCGACGAATGATCTCGACATGGAAACTCTCGACCTTTTAGCGGACCTTCTCGCAGAATATAAAGGTACCGTCATCACCGTGAGCCACGACCGCGATTTTCTCGATAACGTCGCCACGGAAATCTTAGGCTTTGAAGGAGTCGGAAACATCCATGAGAACGTCGGCGGATATTCCGATTACGCAGAAATCAAGAAGCTCCGCGAAAAAGAAGCTTTGGCAAGTTCCACGGCAACAAAGGCAGAAACCGTAACGCGCGTCAAAGAAAAAAAGAAGCGCAGCTACAAGGAAGAACGCGAATACCAAGCGCTCCCCGAAACCATCGAAAAGCTCGAAGCCGAAATCACAGAATTGCAAACTCTCCTCGGTACCGAAGAGGTTTACACGAACGCAACCAAATTAATTGAAGTTCAGGGAAAACTCGCCGAAAAGGAAAAACTCCTCGAAAACGCCTATGAGCGCTTTGAAATTCTCGACAACATCGGTTAAAAGAAAACATTTATCTATTTTAAGCCTAGAGGCAGAATTATGAAAATTGCAGTAATTGGTGGCGCAGGCTACATCGGATCCCACACCGTCCGCGAACTTTTGGACGCCGGGCACGAAGTCCACGTTTTTGACAATCTTTCTTCCGGCTTAAAGCAGAACCTTTTCCCGGAAGCCGGCTTTACCCAGGGTGATATTTTGAACACCGCAGAACTCGATGCGTTCTTCAGCAGTTTCAAGCCCGAAGGTCTCGTGCATCTCGCCGCATTCAAGGCGGCAGGCGAATCCATGACGAATCCGGAAAAGTACAGCGTGAACAACATCACCGGTTCCGTGAACATTCTGAACGCCGCCGCGGCTCACCATGTGAAGTACATCGTATTTTCAAGCTCCGCCGCTACCTACGGTTCTCCCAAATACATGCCGGTCGACGAAAAGCACCCGACCGATCCGGAAAACTACTACGGTTTTACAAAGCTCGCCATCGAAAAGTTCCTCAAGTGGTACGACGATCTGCGTGGCATCAAGTTTGCCGCTCTCCGCTACTTTAACGCAGCCGGTTACGACGTTCAAGGGCGTATCACCGGTCTCGAAAAGAATCCGGCGAACCTGATCCCGGTCGTCATGGAAGCCTTGACCGGCAAGCGCAAAGAAGTGCTCGTCTTTGGCAACGACTACGACACCGCCGACGGAACAGGCGTCCGCGACTACATCCACGTGAACGACCTTGCCCGCGGTCATAAAATGGCTTTCGATTACTTACAAAAGAACAACCAGAGCCTCGTCGTGAACCTCGGAACACAGACTGGCGCAAGCGTTCTCGACATTATCCACGGCGCCGAAAAGGCATCCGGCAAAAAGGTTCCCTACCGCATCGTGGAACGCCGCCCGGGCGACCCGGCAAGCCTGATCGCCAATCCGGCCAAGGCAAAGGAAATCCTCGGATGGGAAGCCAAATATTCCGATCTCGACACGATCCTTTCCACAACCTGGAAGGCTTACCTCGCCAATGGACTCGGCAAGTAAATCCATTTTGAAATTCAAACAGAAAAGGCTCCCGAAACGG
>DGSB01000072.1:0-8017 GCA_002390045.1 Fibrobacter sp. UBA4373 | reverse complement strand
CCCGAAACGGGAGCCTTTCTTATAACGATATACAAGATTTCTTTCTAAGATAGGAGAAACACAAAAATTGATTTTATATTTGTGATATAGCCTGTGACATTTACTCATAGGCACCGAGTTTAACGTAGAGTTAGCTCTTATTCTCGTAATGGAAATCTGGTAAATTTTCAATGTGCACGAGAGTATGAGAGTGAACACTCACGTCCAGCAATGGGCGTGGGTCGTTTGTTCTTGTTTCGTGCATAGGTTTACCAGAGCCTCCATTACGGCAAGTGCATTCGACACCACGCTTTTTTTGTGGATTGATTGCAAGGCATAAGGGCTAAAGGAGCCCTTGTGAGTCTGTTCGAAAAACTGCAAAAAGCCTCGTCCGAAGAAGATGTGAAGGCAGAATACATCAAGGCGCTGCACCTTAAGCAGGTTCAGCGAAACCTGATTGATATTCAGACGCGCGAAGTTTGGTTCGAGGCAAAATTCGGCTCAAAGAAATCTCTCTACGAGATGTTCACGCAGTTGCTTTTCTACATCCACCGAGCTCTCAAGGATGGCGAGCATATTCCTCCGTTCCTTTGCGTGGTCGATAGCGTTAAGGCTGCCATCATGAAGACGGATGTCGCGCTCCCGCTTTTACAAGATAAGAACGTCCACATCAAGTGGGGCAAGTCTGCAAGCGACGTAACTCAAGATGCTTTAGACATTGTTTCGCAGTACATCGGCACACATTTCGTGAGTTTCAATATCGAAACCCACGAGAAAGAATTTATCGACACATTGCGAAACGCCATAGAAAAAGGCGAAATCATCCGCACGCAAATTACGCCCGACAATCTCAAACAGGTTTTCGATAAATGGGTCGAGATGGTCGGCAAGGAAATCGTGAATGCGGAACCCGAAAACTACGCAGAATTTTTCTATGCCGATGTGATGAGCGACGGCAAGGTCAGTACCCACGAACATTTGTCCGCAGAACTGCTACACAAGGGAAACAAGCCAATATTTCTGTTGAACGGAAAGACTTACGAAATCGCAAGTATGGATGGATACAGTCAATTTTGGGCTATTTACGACAGGCCGCCCAAAGAAGAATTTCGAAGTTACTTATTGGAGCGCCGCGATTGCTTAATTCCCGTTGACGAACGAACATTCAAAGGAGCGTACTACACACCGCTCAACGTGGTCGATAAGGCTTATGACTTATTGGAAAAGACGCTTGGAGCAAATTGGCAAAAGGATTACTACGTGTGGGATATGTGTTGCGGAGTCGGGAACCTTGAGGCTAAGCATTCCAACCACCGTCATTTGTTCATGAGCACTCTCGATCAAGAAGACGTGAACATCATGAAGGCGGCGAAGATTTGCGTATCCGCCGAGCGTTTTCAATATGATTACTTGAACGATGACATTACCGATAACGGAGAGATTGATTACAGCCTTACAAACAAAATTCCTCAGACTTTGCAGAATGTAATTCACGATGCAAATGAAGGAAAGAAAAAACTGTTGGTACTGATAAATCCTCCGTATGGGGAAAACGGAAATGGAATCGGAAAAGGAAACAAAACTGGTGTAAACAAAACAAAGTGGGCTAATGTCGGAATGAACTCGTATGGACGAGCCAGCAATGAGCTATTCTTACAGTTCGTATCTCGAATTGCAAAAGAAATTCCTAATGCAACGCTAGCAATGTTCAGCACGCTAAAATACGTCAATTCGCAAACATGTGAAACCTTTCGAAAGAATTGGGTGGCAAAATATTTGAATGGTTTTATAGTTCATTCTAAATCATTTGATGGACTCAAGGGTGATTTTCCTATTGGCTTCCTTATCTGGAAAACCTCCAACGTCATTGCGAGCGAAGCGAAGCAATCCAAGCATTCTTTTCCATCTGAAATTTCATGTGAAATTCTCGATAAGAAAGCAAATCCCATCGGAGAAAAAAAGTATTACAGCATTCCAAATGCAGATCTTTTAACAGATTGGATTAACCGTCCTATTCATAATGATGAAGAAATTCTACCATTAAAAAATGCAGTTATCCCTGCAACGCGTACAACAGATTTGCGATGTAAATTTTGGTCGGATAACGCTCTTGGTTATCTATTTGTCAATGCAAACGATTTTCAACACGCTTCTGATACGGCTCTTTTTTCATCGGGTTATGGTGGTGGGCATGGATTGTATGTGAATGCAGAAAACATACATAAATCAGCAATTATTTTTACAGTTAGAAAAATAATTCCATATTTTTGGTTTAATGACCGTGACCAATTTCTCCAGCCAAATTGCGAACTGCCCGAAGAATTCAAAAATGATTGCCTAGTATGGATGCTGTTCAGTGGCTCAAATCTCACCGCTAGCGCAAACGACCTCGAATGGAACGGCAAAAAATGGAGCATTGTCAATCACTTTATCCCCTTTACCGAAGAAGAAGTCGGAGCCAATGATCGCTTCGAAAGTGATTTCATGGTGCAGTACATGGAAGGCAAAACCTTCAGTGCAGAAGCGCAAGCAGTCCTTGACGAAGGCAAGAAAATTTGGGCAGCATACTTTAAGCAATCCTTCAACCATAAAATCCGCGAAGAATTAAAACTCAACCGCCCCGATGTCGGCTGGTATCAAATTCGCCAGGCCCTAAAAGCACAAAATGAATCCGGCAATTCTGTTCCCGTTAGCTTTGCCGCCTTTGAAGCCGCCTACAAAGCTCTTTCCGAAAAGCTCCGCCCACAAGTTTATCAATACGGTTTTTTGAGATAGCTCCATTGCCATTTTTTGTCATTAATAAATTCTATTGTTTAAAATACAAGGAGGACGTATGAAAGCATACATCAAATGGCTTACACTAGGATTTTTACTCACCAGTTGTGCATCAACGCGTTATGCAAATGAATTCGGCGAGACCACACTCATTCATACCGACCAATATGAAGTCATTCAGTCAAAAGTTACATGGACTCACGCGTACCCTGAAGGCTGCCCTGTCGTTGATTTTTTTGAACAATTTCCCGAATACGATGAAATCATTAATGTGTCTATTAGCGAGCAAGTCTACGAGAAAAAATTCAGCATTTTCATGTTGCAAAAAGAATCCACTTGCAAATTTACAGGCATCGGAATCAGATACAAATCTAATCTTCAAAAAGATTCTATCCCAACCCAAAGCAAAGCAGATTCTCTAAAATCTAACATTCAGCAACAGGAGTCATCAAGCCCCGCTTCTATCATTCCTCAAGCAGAAAATAGTCCTCTCGACACGGCTAAAGCCGAACAAGATTCATCCATCCAAGTGTCAACGCAATCTCCCACAGAATTAACTGCAGAAGAGAAAGAAAAGAGAATTCAAGAGCAACGCAGAATTCAGAATGCGAGAATAAAATATCGAGACGCAATGCTTAAGAAAAAGCAAAACATTAATGATTCCGAAACATTGAGCACCCCTGTTAGTAATTCAGAAATCAAACGCAACGATTAACCGACTAAGCACAAACAGAAAAGGCTCCCGAAACGGGAGCCTTTCTTATAAGCTTTCGAAATCTCGAAATTAGTCGCGGAAGAGAACCTTCTTGGAACCGGCAACCACTTCGCCTACATGGTAGAACGGTTCATTCTTCGCCTTGAGGTGAGCTTCGACATCGGCCATGTTCGCATCGTCTACGAACACGAGCATACCGATACCCATGTTGAACGTGCTGTACATTTCGTCCTTTTCGACAGAGCCAGCTTCCTGGATGAGCTGGAAGATCTTCGGAACCTTCCAAGAGGTACGATCGATCACGACGTCCACGTTGTCCGGGAGGATACGCGGAATGTTGCCCTGGAAGCCCGAACCCGTCACATGCACGAGACCGTCGATCTTCTTTGCATTGGTGAGGTCGATCAAGCTCTTGTAGTAGCTGCGGTGCGGAACCGTGAGAGCTTCACCGATCGTCTTGTCGAGACCTTCCACGCGGGAATCCACCTTGTAGCCGGCCACTTCGAAGAGAGCCTTACGGGCCAGGGAATAGCCGTTCGTGTGCAGACCGGTAGACGGAAGGCCGAGAATCTTTGTACCCGGATGAATGCGGGAACCGTCAATGATGTTTTCGCGTTCGACGACACCGACGATCGTACCGGAAATATCGTAATCGCCGACCGTGTACATGCCCGGCATTTCAGCGGTTTCGCCGCCGATCAAGACCATGTCGTTTTCACGGCAAGCCTTGGCCATACCTTCCACAATGCCAGTCATGACCTGCGGATCGAGAGCGCCCATGGCAACGTAATCAAGGAAGAAAAGCGGACGCGCACCCTGAACGAGAATGTCGTTGCAGCAGTGGTTCACAATGTCCTGACCCGGGAGAGTCGGCGTGTTCATTTCAATGTCGACCTTGAGCTTTGTACCGACACCGTCCACAGAGCTCACAAGGACAGGGTCCTTGAGACCAAGATGCTTCAGAGTGAAGAGGCCGCCGAAGTTACCGACGTCGCCAAGAACACCCTGGTTGAACGTGGAGCGGACGGACTTTTTCACGCCGACCATTGCCTCGTCTGCACGAGAAAGGGAAACACCTGCGTCTGCATAATTCATACGATTTTTTTCCTTTGGTTGAATTAATTCTTTTGCTGGGACTGCTTCTCGTCAATATTTCTCAAAGCGTCCAAAATTAAACTGGTTGTATCGGACTGCTGACTGATGTTGATCGTATCGGGCATCAGGTGAGTGTCCAACTTGAAAAGCGTATCGTCGCTCCAAGAGAGCATGAGTTCCAGAGCGTCCGGCCCCGTCAGGCGCCCACTCTTGGCGCAGCAAATGCGGCCTTCCTTGAAAGCGATAAATCCCGTAGCTCCGTTGCATTCAAAAAGAACCGTTCCTGTCACATGGCTTTTTTCAAGCGTTTGCGCAAAGTCAATAAACGGGAGCACCTTTGCACTCGCGAGAAGCGAAAGGCTTTCGAATTCATCGAGGGCCTGGTTCTTGACGCGAAGACGGTCCGCCGCAATCTTATACAGGCAAACCATAATGCTCGGATTCTTTTCAAGGAACTTGATAAACGATTCCCGAGAAAGATGCAGCACCGTGCAATCTTCCAAGGCGATGACGGTATTGCTCGTCTTTTCATTGCAAAGAATGGACATTTCGCCAAAGCATGCTCCGGCATCTAACCAGCCCAAGGAATTGCAACGACCATCGGCAAGCGTTTTGCCGCAAATCTGCGCACGGCCGCTTTGCAGCACACAGAACGATTCTCCCTCGCGGTCACCGGTAATAATTACATCGCCAGCTTCATATTCACGGATTTCGGAATTCAGCAAAAAGAAATCTGCGGATTCACGCGGAATCTGCTGAAGAAAAGGCACTTCTCTTTCGTAAGAAGCCGAAATCCAATCGCCAATGCTAGAATGAACCGTCATATCACCTAAATATTAGAAAGTTTACGATACCATTTGGAAACGATACTTTTAAAATAAGCCGGATGAAGCATTTTCGCCACGTCTAACAATAGAGAATCCGGTTTTACGACAGCGCTTTCGTAAAAATCGATCCCGCCTTCGGGTCCCTTTCGCAGATCATACTCGTAAATTTCGCCTGTTTTCCACAGAGGCAAACGTTCCACTCGGGGGTCTCGGTCAAGAATTTCCGGAAGATCCTTTGCCGCACCCGGATTAATCCAAACCTCTGCCCGCTGAGCATCGGCATAAGCCTTTTCAAAAGGCATCGAAAAAGAAGCCGTCGAAGTGTCGTCTTCCCACAGGTAACGCCCGCCGGCATCGCGGATCAGGTTCGCCATAAAGCTTTTTCCCGGAGATGCAAACCACGTTCCCGAAGAGGGAGTTCCGGTAAGCACCACGGGACGTTTTTCGGTCTTTAGCAGGGAATCGATTTCATCCCGGACCTTTTGGTAACGCACAGCCTTTTCCTCAAAAATCGAATCGGCAAGCGCTTCCTTCCCCACCAGAATTCCAAAGAACTTAAGCCATTCCGCCTTGGCCAGCGGATTGTTTTCCGTCCACTCCGAAGTGAGGACGACAGGCATTTTTAATCGAGCGAGTTTCGGGAAAACGTCATGAATCGAAGCCCCCATCGAAAACGCAAAAATCATATCCGGACGTGCTTCATAAACGGCTTCCGGAGAAAGTTCCATTCCTTCCCCGACTTCCTTGATTTTCAAGGAGTCGATGCGCGCGTAAAATTCCGGATTTGCGACATACTTTTTCGCATCGATGACAGCCACGCGGTCTTCTACGCCGAGAGCCGTCAAAAATCCAAGATACGTCGAAGAGAAAATGGCAATTCTTTGAGCGGGAACCTTGAGCATCGGGTATGCCAGCAGATTTTCCGGAAGGATTTCCGGAGAAAGGGAATCCCTTAGAACCCAGCGGAGCGGCTCCGCCATCCCGTTTTTGACCCAGACAACGCGAAAACCGCCACAACGGGACACGCCAAAATTCACCGCATGGGAAAGAGTCTTGTCGGGAACTTCCTCGCAAGATTCCCCCGCTTTGGGAACGACCGGTGCCGGAAGATTCAACCGGGTAAAGAACAGGTAAAAGATTCCGGCGGAGAGCAGAAGGACCAAAATGAGAAGCAAATTTTTCTTTTTCACACCCCAAACATAAAAAAATGGCGTAAAAATTCGTCAAAAGAGCAAATTCACCCGTCAAAAGACCACAAGATTTTGACTTTTCTCGCGGAATTTTATAGCGTCCCCGTTCGTGAATGGATTTTTAAGCTATTTTAATATTATGAAAAACAGAACACTTTCCATTTTTCTTTTCGTCGCAAGTCTTTGCGCAGTAACGACTTCCGCATTCGCAGAACCTGAAGAAGGTTTTTACGAAAAGCACGACATCCGCGGATTCATTTCTCTCGGAGCCGACTACCGCGGCATGCGCAGCGCCTATGCAAATTACCTGAACCGCGTTCTCTTTAGCCAAAAAGGCTACATGGTCGAAACCATCGACGAAGAAACCGGAGACACCACCCAGGTTGCCGTCGCCGACGACCAGATTTCCAAATACGAACATTTTAACGATTACTACCTCGGCCTGCATGTAGCGGTCGGCGCCCAGTATCATCAGTTCCTCACCTGGTTCGACATCAACTTCATGCCGACTCAGGTTTCCGAAAAGCCCGCTTCCAAGAACAGCGCGGAAATGGACCTTTACGACGTCAAGTGGTTCTCTTACGGCATCGACTGGATGTTCGGCTGGAAGCTCTTCGGCGAAAATTCCGTTATCAACCTGATTCCTTCCGTCGGTATCGGTTTCAACTTGCTGAACATTCACTTCGGCTCGAATTACACATTCATCACCGAAGACAAGGAATACGTGGACATTCGCAACCGCTACTACAGCGTTTTTTCCCCGACATTCAACAGCGAGCTTGAATTGCGCTTCTCCTTCGGTCCGTTCTCGCTCGGCGCCTATGGCGGCTACCGCATCATCCGTTTCAACGAATTCGATGTCGAAGGCTATAAATTCGGCGATCCGGACAACAACGGCGACACATGGTTCATTGGCGGAAAGGTAACATGGACGTTCCTCTCCGAAAATCAGAAGAAGCTCCGCGATAAGCTTTAAACTTCGCCCTGTGAGATAGAAAGAGTTCTTGAGCCAACACATCCGTGTTGGCTTTTTTCATGATCAGCTCCATGGGAACGTAATACGTGGCAGAACGTTTCAGGTCCTGATCCGTATGCCAGTGAACTTCACGGTCCTTGTTGTGATAAACGAAGTTCCAGCCCAATAAAAGCGTCTGGATTCCGAGCGTCGAAAGCGACTGCACAAGCGAAGCGAACTGCCCTTGCGTGCTGACAAGGACAAGTGCATCCAACTGATGATACCTTGCATACAGCAGAACGTCTTCTTTGAGTTCCAAATTCGGGCAAAGATCGTTTGCGTAATTCACGCCCGCAAAATGCACATCGAAGCCCGCCTTTTGAAGTTCGTCCGAAAAATGCATCATTCCGCGGTGACGGTAATCCTTGTCCTCTTCGGGATTTCGATAAGGGTGGTAATAATGCGCCATCATTTGAACCGA
>DGSB01000080.1 GCA_002390045.1 Fibrobacter sp. UBA4373 | reverse complement strand
TCCTGATCCGTATGCCAGTGAACTTCACGGTCCTTGTTGTGATAAACGAAGTTCCAGCCTAATAAAAGCGTCTGGATTCCGAGCGTCGAAAGCGACTGCACAAGCGAAGCGAACTGCCCTTGCGTGCTGACAAGGACAAGCGCATCCAACTGATGATACCTTGCATACAGCAGAACGTCTTCTTTGAGTTCCAAATTCGGGCAAAGATCGTTTGCGTAATTCACGCCCGCAAAATGCACATCGAAGCCCGCCTTTTGAAGTTCGTCCGAAAAATGCATCATTCCGCGGTGACGGTAATCCTTGTCCTCTTCGGGATTTCGATAAGGGTGGTAATAATGCGCCATCATTTGAACCGAGCGCCCCGGCCAAAAGTAACGGCTCACCTGGACCGCAACCCAATGCTTTAGCCCTAAAAAATTAATGCCCGAACATTCCGGGTACAGATTACGGTAATACTCGTTTACCTTGCGCAGGGTAAAGCCGTCTACAAAAAGTCCCGCCTTGAAGGGAGCATTTGGGCTTGGATCTTTGGATTCTAACATAAAAGGGTTCCTCCTGTTAAAGTGGAACCCTCTTAGGGATAAACGTTTTTCGCGGTGTTTCGTCCACCGCAAAAGAAAATTTTACAATACGCCCGGGGTCGGTTCTTTCGCTTCCCAGTTCGAAGGTTCATAACCCGTGACCGAGTAATCGATACGGTTCAAGCTGTAACCTTCACCGTCCGCATTTTCCGGCCAAAGGCCGCCATCCGAATAAAGAACCGCATCCGAAATGTGGTAAAATACGACCGTCGTATCGACAGCATTCTTTTTGACCGTCGCAATTTCGGAAGGCTCTTCGATAGAGACCTTTTCGCCGCGGTTCGAAAGCTTGCCCGTGTACTGGAAAACCTGAATGGAATCGGCAAGCGTACCGTTCCACTTTTCGCGGAATTCACTTTCGGAAATGCTCACCGAAGAATAGCCGTCCACAGCCGTATAGGAAGACGGAATCAGAACAGCGACTTCACCCGGTTCCAGCGTGTAATTTTCACCGAATTCAAAACCAATGCCGCTGACCTTCCAGCCAAAGAATTTCAGGTTGAGCATGGAACGGAGCGATATCGTCGAATCGCCCTTGTTCACGATTTCGAGGAATTCCACATCGCCGTCAAGCGGGTTGTAAAATACTTCGCTAATGAAAATCGGCCCGAGTGCAATTTCCGCATTGGCAGCGCCTTCTGTCGGCTTCTGCAACGTTCCCTGTTCCGCGGAGCCATCGGAAAGTTCAATAACGCCTGCCGAAAGTCCTGTAGGCACAGCGGAATATTCAAGTCCCGATTCCACACCGGTCAATTCGCCGTTCTGCACTTCACGCAAGTAAACCGCTTCACCGCGAGCGACAAACGAAACGCTGTCTTCGTCACCCGATTCGGTCAAAAGCGTGTGCAGAGCGACATAACCTTTCGCATCGATTTTTGTTCCGCTCGGAACATAACGGATACTGTCTTCCGCATCAGCACGGACGACCTTCCAGCCTCCGATATCCACCTCCGCAGATCCGGCATTGTAAAATTCAATCCAAGACGATGCACCTGCACCATGGAACGGTAAGATTTCGTTAATGCGCACTGAAGAGGCTGCATAATAAGGATCTTCCGTTGAACCCGGATTTCCGTTGACAGTCGTGCTCGCCGCCCAAGATTCCGCATAGGCCGGATTATCTCCCACATAGACAAGCGAACTTCCAGCGCCATCCGCAAGGCTTGGCCATGGAGCGTTATTATCATAGCGGGCGTCAAAATCTCCCTTGCCGTCCAGTTTCACTTCCAGGACATCGCCGGAATTCGAAAGCTTAAAGCCAGCATCCCACTGGAAAAGTCTACCGGTATAATCCGGATACTTTTCACGGAAAAGCGCCGAGTCTTCCGTCACCACAATGATTTCGCCCTTGTCAAGCGATTCATCGGGGAACGTAAATTCCACGGCACCGTCCAAGCGCAAGTTCACACTCGACATGCTCGAGAGGGATGTTCCCGAAAGAGTGAGTTCCACAAATTCCGGATAACCTTCCGCCGGATGATACATGAGTTCCGTCACGGTCATCGCCGGGATCGAAACCGTCCGCGTCTTGCCGCTGCTACTTTCGGTACAAGCGGTCATGGAAAGCGCAGAGAGCATGGTTGCGGAAAGCGCTAAAGGCAAAATCTTCTTCATGCAAAGACCTCCTTCGAGTCTTCAAAGTTACCCGCCAAATAGGGGAAGCGTGCATCACGGAAGTCCTTCGGATTTTCGTAAACGCGTTTCCATTCGGCAGCTGCATTTCCGAACTTAGAAAATGCGCCATGCTTTAAATTAAAACGATGGATCAAATCGAGCATCCAATAGGGTACCTGCAAGGCCGGGCATTTGAGTTCAAGCACCGCATTGCAGTCTTTTTGGAAAAATCTCGGAAGTCCCGTCGACCACATTTCCTGCGGATTCACGGTATAATCAAAACCGTTCTCTTCGCGGAACCGCATGCCCGTATCAATCGTGACTCGGGAATATTCTTCGCGAAGTCCAAACCAGGCGCGACGCTTGTACTGCG
>DGSB01000060.1:16878-48280 GCA_002390045.1 Fibrobacter sp. UBA4373 | reverse complement strand
TTCTTTTTTGGCGTTTTTGAGACGGATCTGGATGGATTCTTCGGAATCGGTGCCGCGGCTGCGGAGCCTGCGTTCGAGCTCTTCTTCGCTAGGTGGGAGAATGAGGATTCCAGTTGCTTCAGGGTAAACCTTGTCGAAGTTCACCTTGCCGAATACGTCCAGATCGAACAAAACACGCTTGCCTTGCTTCAGCATGTCTTCGACGAAGAACTTGGGGGTTCCGTAGTAATTTCCGTGGACCTCGTTCCATTCGATAAGCCCGTTTTCTTGGATGAGCTTTTCGAAGGCTTCCTTTGTTTTAAAAAAGTAGTGTACGCCGTCTACTTCACCTTCGCGCGGTTTACGGGTAGTGGCGGAAATGGAATAGACAATGTCAGGGAATTCTCCAATGACTTTGTCTTTGAGAGTTGTCTTGCCTGCGCCGCTTGCGGCGCTCATTACGAACAGTTTGGATTTCATTGTGCAAAAAATATAGGATTTATGAGGTTACGATTTGTCTTCAATGTACATGGGACGTTTTTTGACTTCTTCGTAAATGCGCCCGATATATTCGCCGACAATGCCGATGGACATCAGTTGGATTCCGCCGAAGAAAACGATTGCCGTCATCAGGGATGCCCAGCCTGGAACGGTTGTTTCCGGGCTGAGGAACTTTTCGAGAATGCTCCAAATGAGCACGCCCAAAGCGATGAACGTGGCAAAGAGTCCCATCAAGAAGCTGATCTTGAGCGGAGTCGTGCTAAAGCCCGTAATGCCGTCCATGGCAAGGCGGAGCATTTTACGAAGCGGATACTTGGAGGTTCCTGCCGTGCGTTCGGCCCGGTCGTAGAGAATGCCGATCTTCTTAAAGCCCACCCAGCAGACGAGACCGCGCAAAAAACGGTTGCGTTCGGGAAGCGCATTCAATTGATCGACAACAACGCGGTCCATTAAGCGAAAGTCGCCCGTATCCTGAGGAATGTCAATGCTTGTGAGCGAATGCAGGACTTTGTAAAAGAGATGTGCAGAGGCTTTCTTGAAAATCGTTTCGCCCTGGCGTTTGCGGCGCTGCGCATAAACGACTTGATAGCCTTCGCGCCATTTTGCAAGCATGTCCTTGATGAGCGAAGGCGGGTCCTGCAAGTCTCCGTCGATGATGACAACGGCGTCGCCTTGGGCGTGTTTTAAGCCGGCGCTAAAAGCGGCCTGGTGGCCGAAATTGCGGCTAAAGTTCACGAGCTTATTCTGTGGAGTCGTTTTCAAAAGCTCTTCCAGAATTTCGCGGGTTTTATCCGAAGATCCGTCATTGACAAAGATCAGTTCGTGTTCAATTCCTTCGAGTTCTTTTTCCAGAACGGAAAAAGTCTTTGCCACAATTTCTTGTTCGTTAAAGAGGGGAACAATGACAGAAAGAAGCATTACTTTGCCTCCGTTTGAAGGACGACTTTTCCTTGCGGGTAGAGCGTCGGGTGGACAATGTCCACGTGGTCGCAGTCCTTGCTATCCAAGGAGTCGGTTGCAATCAGCAGCTCGTGGACACCCAGAATGGAAATATCTAGGGAATCCGGTTTGCCAATGGAAACGCGTTCGCTTTGATATAGGATTTTTCCGTCGCCAAATACTTTGTACGCAATGCCGTCGCTGCAGAGGCTTTCTTCGTCAAGACCGATGACTGCGGTCAATCGATTGAACTTGCCTTGCAGGTTGAAGTTCGTTTCGCTCGAAGCGTGAACGCCAAAACCTTCGTGATACTTTTTGCCATTAAGGGTAAATGCATGCCCTTCGATGGAAGAATTCGTTTGAAGGTTTCCCCAAGCCTGTCGGTGCGCGGTCGGACGCATACGGGAAAGTTCTAAGGCTCCTTCGAAGCGGAAGAACCGGTAGTTTTCGATGTGGGCAATGGCTTCGGAAGAGGTCGAATCGTAAATGTCGGCTTCGAGCTTGTTGTAGCCGGGCTTTAAAACGGGACCGGTCAGCGTATCGCTGTAATCGCCAGCCTTGTAAGGCTTTGAATAAATCGAATCTCCGTTCAGCGTAAACCGAATTTTCCAAGGGGCTTTGGTGCCAAAATATTCGGAGAAGTTAAAGATGAAAGTCTTTGTGGCTGGTTCCCCCTGCCAAAATCCAAATGCGAAGAGCTTTTCGGGATCAAAATCCCGGCGGGTCGAAATTTTCTTGATCTGCACCCAGTAGTTGCGGGTAATCAGAACTTGGTAAACATCTTCAAGCTTTGCTTCGCGTTCAAATACGTCGCAGGTCGTGGGAATGCGATGTTCGACGGCTTTGGCGTGGTACGTTTTGGAATCCCAGCAGTCAAGCCCTCGGATATAGTAGACTTCACCGTTGTATTTTTGGATAAGTCTTTGCAAGGAATCTTGTGGAATCTGGCGGGCGCGGTTGTAATGGATGGCGGACTCGCCGTAGGCGACAAAGTGCCAAGGCCTTCCGTAAACAAATAAGCGCGGCTTTTTCGGTTGTACGTTCAGCCACTTCCAGATTTCGGCCTCTTCGGTCGTTAAATGGTTGCGGTTATACATGATGTTCTTGTTAAAGCTTTCTTGATAACTGGCCGTGTTGCCGCAAACGAGGACAGCCAAAATCAGGGTCATCACGATGTTTGCCTTGAAGCTGTTCTGGAGGTTCGTTTTCCCTGCGAGGAAATAGGCGGCAAACAATAGCTTCCGGATGCCGAAAGCGGCAAGGAACGCCATGGTCGGCATCATCACGAGGGCGTAACGCTGGTTGATCTCGATGGTGAAATCTCCCGAAACGTTTTCAAGAATCATGTACGTTTGGATATGGTACAGAAGTAAAAATCCGGCGATTTTCGTGTTCGTGCCGAAGTTCTTCGAGGCGATTTCCTTGATGACTAGCAAAACAAGAATGGCAAGTCCGAGTAAGAATAGCCAGTTGAAGCTCGAAAGGAACGGGTTCGCGAGCAGACCGCTATCGTTGAGCGGCTTTGTCATGACATCCCAGTTGCTCTTCAGGTTTTCAATGAAGTGGCCGTGGGCGGAGTGTTGTCCGCCTTGGAAACCGTAACCTTGGAAGTAGCTGATCGTAATCAGAATGGGGGCGGAGAAAAGCGAAAGCGTGGCGAAGAATGCCGGAGCTTTGAAATCTTTTTTGTCGAGAAGCTTTGGCAGGGCGACGACGAGGAACGCAAGGAAGCAGAAGACCGTTTCTTGGCGGGTCTGCGCAAAAAATCCGAGGACGAGGGCGCAAAGGATCCAATGACGGAGAGTGTTTTTATCCAAGGCCCACTTGAGAACCCAGAGCGAAAGGGCGCTAAGGAAAATATAGAGAGGTTCTACGGACATCGAACGGAACTGGAAAAGGACCGTCGGTTGGGCAAAAAGGAGAATGCTCGTCAGAGCGGAAACCAGGTCGTCGGATGTCCAAGCGCGAATGGCAAAGAATAGGAGTAGCGCCGCAAAAAAGAGCATCGCAAGCTCGAAGTGGAAGATCCAGTGCAGGTCCGGACCAAAGAATGGCATCCCGAGCAGGTACAGGAATGAAAGACCCTTGGTCTTAAAACTGTCGGAATCTTTGAAACAGTTTAATTTGCCGTTTTCGAATTCACCTTCATCGCAGGTACCGGTCGTCTGGTTAAAGTACATGTTCTGGGCAATCGCCATGAATACGCTTTCATCGCTTTGCACTCGGTGGCGGGCTTCGATCTGCGTTCCCGCAAAGAAGGTGGCCGCGATAGCGAAAATACCGACTATTAATATATAGGGCTTCGGGGGGAGGTTCTCTTTGAAATAAGAACGGAAATCCTTAAAAAGCAGGCAAAATAGCAGAATTCCGGCACCGAATTGCACCAAAAAAAGGGGGAGCGGCATACGCAGGTCTAAAATGCGGATGACTTCCTTGGCTCCGATATTTGGGCCTAAATAGATCAAAAACGGAATCGCAATGGCGACGATAACGCCAAAAATCCCTGCTGGGTGCGCAAGGTTCTTGAAAAGGGTCTGTAAGTTTTTCATTGGGCAGGAATATAGTTCTTTTCTTATTTTTTCAGTTGAGAAAACCCAGAATGTAATCTAAATTTGGGTCGCAAATTTTTTACAGAGGCTTCCTGTGGACAATTCAATAATTCTCAAAGCAGCAGACAACGTACGTATCCTTTCCGCCGCCATGGTTGAAAAGGCTAAGTCCGGACATCCGGGTGGAGCAATGGGCGCCGCAACGGCCATTACTCTTCTTTTTGCGGAATTCCTCCGTTTCGATCCGAAGAATCCGCAGTGGGAAGCGCGTGACCGCTTCCTCATGGACCCGGGCCATATGTCGCCGCTGCTTTATGCGGAACTTGTCCTTACCGGTCGTCTCTCTCTCGAAGACGTGAAGAATTTCCGCCAGTTCGGCAGCATCACTTCCGGTCACCCGGAACTCTCCGTGGAACACGGCATCGAAAACTCTTCGGGCCCGCTCGGTCTCGGTCAGGGTATGGCTGCGGGCGTTGCGATTGCGGAACGCTACAAGGTCGCTCAGTTCGGCGACATCCTTTCCCACAAAACGGTGGCTCTCGTTTCGGACGGTGGTATCCAGGAAGAAATCGCTTACGGTGTCGGCCGCGTTGCGGGTCACTTGAAGCTTTCCAATTTGATCTTCTTCTATGACGCAAACGGTGTGCAGCTTTCCTGCGAAACCAAGGACGTCATGGACCAGGACTTCAAGAAGCAGTATGAATCCTGGGGCTTTAGAGTTCTCGAAGCCGACGGTGAAAACGTCGATGAACTCCGCGCCGCTTTCAAGGCTGCTTATGCCGAAACCGAACGTCCGACGATTATCATCGGTCACACGACGATGGCTAAGGGTGCTGTCGGCGCTGCCGGCGAATCCTTCGAAGGTAAGGTTTCTACCCACGGTCAGCCGCTTTCCGGTGCAGGCGCTTCGACGGAAGAAACCGTCCGTCGCTTGGGCGGTAATGCGGAAAATCCGTTTGAAGTCTTTCCGGAAGTCAAGAAGGCTTTCGATGAACGCTTGAAGGAACTCGAAAAGATTGCCGCCGAATGGAAGGCGAAGAAGGCTGACTGGGATGCGAAGAATCCGGAAAAGGCAGCGACGCTCCAGTCCTGGCTTTCTGGCAAGAGCATTCAGCTCAACCTGAAGAATTTGGAACAGAAGGAAGGCGTGGCTACCCGTAATAGCTCGGGCACGGTCCTTTCTTACCTCGCCAAGCATTACAAGAATATCATCTGCAGCTCCGCAGACCTTTCGAACAGCGACCAGACTCAGAAGTTCTTGAACGAAACCCGCATCATGACGCCGGGTGACTTCGGCGGTGCTTTCGTCCAGGTCGGCGTTGCGGAACTCACCATGGGCGCTATCGCTTGCGGTCTCGCTCTCCACGGTGGTCTTTATCCGATTTGCGCCACGTTCTTCGTGTTCAGCGACTTTATGAAGCCGGTCATCCGCATGGCCGCCCTCCAGGGCCTTCCGGTGAAGTACGTCTTTACGCACGACAGCTTCCGCGTTGGCGAAGACGGCCCGACTCACCAGCCGATTGAACACGAAACGCAGATTCGCCTTCTCGAAGATTTGATGAAGGAAGACGGTCGCTCCCAGATGCTCGTTCTCCGTCCGGCTGACCCGGCAGAAACGTCTGTCGCATGGGAAATGGCTTTTGAAAATACCGACAGCCCGACGGCTCTCATTTTGACCCGCCAGAAGGTCGGCTCTCTTCCGTGCCCGCAGGGCAGCTCCCGTTATGCGGAAGCCGCCAAGTGTCGCAAGGGCGCTTATGTCGTGAGCGACAACACGCCGGCAGGCAAGAATCCGGACCTGACTTTCGTTGCGAACGGTTCCGACGTTTATCTCGAACACGAAGCCGCAGAAGTGCTCCGCAAGGAAGGCAAGAATGTGCGCGTCGTTTCGATGATTAGCCCGAAGCTCTTCACGCTCCAGGACAAGGCTTATCGTGATTCCATCATCGTTCCTTGGACTCCGGTGTTTGCTCTTTCGAGCGGTCTTCCGGTCCTGTTCAAGGATGTCGTCGGTGGCTTTGGTAAGGTCGCAGGCCTCGAACGCTTTGGCGCTTCGGCTCCGGCATCTGTCCTCGAAAAGAAGTTCGGTTATGAACCGGCTGCTGTCGTGGAACAGGCGAAGGCATACCTCGCTGAATTTGCTCAGTCCGTTGCCGATTTCAAGAAGGTAAACGGCTAAGAGTTCGTACAAATGAATTCAAAAAAGTCCGCAGCGATGCGGACTTTTTCTATGGATTCGGCCCTGTCGGCAGTCAAAAAACGAAAATCAAATTTCTATCTTTTTGGTAGTTATGTCCTATTTCGACTATACGGCAAACACCCCGGCATGCGAAGAAGCCTTGCAACGATTCTGCGAAGTGGAACGCAGGTTTATCGGCAACGCCAATTCGAATCACGAAGCAGGGCATGCGGCAAAATCATTTCTCGCTCAAGTAACCGATTCCATCGCGAAACTTTTGGGCGTAAACCCCGACGGAATCATTTACACCTCGGGCGCAAGCGAAAGCAACAACGCCGCCATCCGTGGCGTCGTCCAGGCTAAGCGCCATGTGGGCAAGCACATCGTCACGAACCCGCTGGAACATTCTTCGGTAAGCGCCACGCTCACGGCCCTGCAAGAAGCGGGCTACGAAATCGAGATGGCAAAAATCGGCACCGACGGGAAAATTGACCTGGAAGACTTGCGCGGCCTGCTCCGCAAAGATACGGTGCTTGTAACGGTAAACGCGGTCGATAGCGAACTCGGGACGGTACAACCGCTGGAAGCCATCAGCAAAATTGTCCGCGAGTTCCCGAGCTGCAGCCTTCATGTGGATGCAACGCAGGCCATCGGCAAAACGCCTATAAACCTGAATTTGGCAGACACGGCAAGCATCGGCGCGCACAAGTTCTACGGGCTTTCGGGCAGCGGGCTTTTGTACAAGAAAAGCGGAATCGCCATGGAACCGCTCATTTACGGCGGAGCAAGCACCACCATGTACCGCAGTGGAACCCCGACGCTCGCGTTGGACGCGTCCCTCGAAACGGCATTGTCGCTTACCATGGAGCATTTCAAAGAGCGATTTGCCCGCGTCAAGGAACTGCGAAAAAATTTGCAAGAAAAACTCTGCGGCTATCCGAAAGTCCGCATCAATTCGCCCGCAGGCGCCGTCCCGCACATCTTGAACCTGAGTGTTGCTGGTGTCCGCGGGAGCGTTTTCCAAAAAGCACTTTCGGACAAAGGAATCTACGTGTCGGTCAAGTCCGCCTGCAGTGTAGATGCGCTCCCCTCCCGCGCGGTTTTCGCCGTCAGCCGCGACCGCAAAAATGCGCTGAACTCCTGGCGCATAAGCCTATCGCACCTCACCACCGAAAAAGAAATCGACGAATTCATGGACGCATTCGATAGCTGCTACAAGGAACTTTGCTAGTAACCGCAAAAAAGGTAATGAAAATGGCACGAGAACTTTCATTTGTCCAAAACGTAGAACGGAGCATTTCGAAAACATACCGCGAAAGGCTCTGGACGCCGTTCATTACTGCCATCAAGAACTACAAGCTCATCGAAGAAGGCGACAAAATCGCCGTCTGCATCTCTGGCGGCAAGGATTCCATGCTCATGGCGAAGCTCATCCAGATGCTCCACCGCCACAGCGACGTGAAATTCGACGTGGAATATCTGGTGATGGATCCTGGCTACAACGAAATCAACCGCCAGAAAATCGAAAGCAATGCGAAGCTTCTGGAAATTCCCATCACTGTTTTCGAGACGAACATTTTCGACGTGGCGAACAACACCGAACGTTCCCCCTGCTACGTTTGCGCCAAGATGCGCCGCGGCCACCTCTACCACAAGGCAAAGGACCTGGGCTGCAACAAGATTGCGCTGGGCCACCACCTTTCCGATGTCATCGAGACCACCGTCATGGCGATGTTCTACGGCTCGCAACTGCAAGGCATGATGCCCAAGCTCCATAGCATGAATTATGGTGGAATGGAACTCATCCGCCCCATGTATTGCATCAACGAGCAGGACATCATCAACTGGAAAAATTACAACGGGCTGCAGTTTATCCAGTGTGCCTGCCGCTTTACCGAAAGCTGCACCGTTTGCGACAACGGCGGTGGCGGCAGCAAACGCCAAGAAATCAAGGCTCTCATCAAGCGGCTCAAGCGCGAAAATCCGAACATTGAAAAGAGCATCTTCAACAGCCTGCACTCCGTCTGCATCGAGACATTCCCCGGTTACAAGGCCGGCGGCGAACAGCATTCGTTCCTAGACGACTACCAGGAACGCCTACCGCAGAAGGGGTAAACGAGCCGTATTTTTTGAGCCTGTCCGTTTGGAGTAGAAAAAACGGCGCTATGGCTCTATTCTGTTGCCCAGGGCATATTCGATGTCGTCGGAGGCTTTGGTAAGGTCGCAGGCCTCGAACGCTTCAAAAAAGTCCGCAGCGATGCGGACTTTTTTTACATTCATGCCAATAAGGTTTATTCTGGAGGTTTTAATGAATTTCGCCAAGTTTTCTCTCGGTGCTTTTGCCTTGACGGCGATGCTTGTCGCCTGCGATAGTGACAGTGCTTCTGCCAAGGATACGGAAATTGAGGAACTGTCTTCCTCGAGTGCCGTGGAGATTGCTTCGTCCTCTTCGACGATTCGTAATGACAGCTTGTCTTCCAGTGCCATAGAGAGTTCTTCTTCGAGTGTCATGGAAAGTTCTTCTTCGAGTGAAACGACGCAATCCAGCAGTTCTTCTGAAAACATAAGCGCTGGCAGTGTTTACGATGCAACCGCAAAAACGCTGAAAGATTTGCGCGACGGCCAGACCTACAAGACGGTGACCATCGGCACCCAGACCTGGATGGCCGACAACCTGAATTACGAGACGGAGAACAGCTACTGTTATGATGACGATCCCTCCAACTGCTCCAAGTACGGTCGCCTGTACATCTGGGCGGCGGCCATGGACAGCGTCGGCACATTGACCACAAACGGCAAGGGCTGCGGTTACAATAAGACTTGTTCTCCGACTTATCCCGTTCGTGGCGTTTGCCCCGAGGGCTGGCATTTGCCCAGCACAACTGAATTCGAGACCCTGTTCACGGTGGTGGGCGGAGTGCAGGATGAAGATTACGCTTATAGGTGGAATGGAGCCGGTACGGTCCTCAAGTCCACCAGCGGCTGGAATGAATATGAAGGCATCACCAACGAGGACTCTTTCGGGTTCTCGGCGTTGCCTGCCGGCTACAGGGGCCTCAATGGGATTTACTACTACGAGGGCAGCCAAGCGTACTTCTGGAGTTCTTCGGAGGACGGTAGCGACTACGCGTACAACATGCTCTTGGACTACTACGGCGACAACGTGCGCCTGCTCAACACCAGTAAGAGCCTCGGTTTTTCCGTCCGTTGTCTCAAGGAGTAGGTTGCCAAGCCCCCTCCAAGCTCGGTTAGGTGTTTTCGCCTGCCGGACTTTTTTTGTTAAAGTTATGCGGTAAATAGATTTAATGGAGGATTTCATGAAACTCACGAAGCTGTTTGTTGGTGCATTCGCCTTGACGACGATGCTTGTCGCCTGCGATAGTGACAGTGCTTCTGCCAAGGATACGGAAATTGAGGAACTGTCTTCCTCGAGCGCCGTGGAGATTGCTTCGTCCTCTTCGACGATTCGTAATGACAGTTCTAGTTCCAGTGCCATGGAAACGTCCTCTTCGAGTGCCGTGGAGATTGCTTCATCGTCTTCGACGACTCGCAATGACAGTTCTAGTTCCAGTGCCATGGAAATGTCCTCTTCGAGTGCCATTGAGATTGCTTCGTCCTCTTCGACGATTCGCAATGACAATTCCTCCTCTTCGAGTGTCATGGAAAGTTCTTCTTCGAGTGAAACGACGCAATCCAGCAGTTCTATAACAACGGCGACTCCCTGTAACGTGGATGGTGAGAACAATTGTGTTTACGGCACCCTGACCGATACCCGTGACGGCAAGACCTACAAGACTGTGACCATCGGCGACCAGACTTGGATGGCGGAGAACCTGAACTACGCCTATACGGGCGTGCCTTATAAGGTTATTGGATCTTACGTTTATACCTCCGATTCCACCAGTTGGTGCTATGAAAATAATCCGGCCAATTGCACCAAGTACGGTCGCCTTTACACCTGGGCGGCGGCTATAGACTCTGTTTCCTTGGTAAACGACGTGAACAATCCACAGTCCTGCGGCTCTGGTAAGACCTGCACCTTGCCTACGACAGTCCAGGGAATTTGCCCCAGCGGCTGGCACTTGCCGAGCAAAACTGAATTCGAGGCCCTGATCACGGCTGTGGGCGGCAGCTTGACAGCCGGTACCGCCCTCAAGTCCACCAGCGGCTGGTCAAGCTACGAAGGCCCGAGCGGCAACGGCACGGATGCTTTCGGTTTCTCGGCGTTGCCTGCCGGCCGCAAGTTCAACTCTGAGGTTTACTACTTCGAGGGCAGCCACGCGTTCTTCTGGAGTTCTACGGAGTACAATAGCGACAAGGCGTACTTCATGAACTTGTTCTACGCAACCGACTACGCGTTTTTGGACAATCTCAGTAAGGACTACGGTTTTTCTGTCCGTTGCCTCAAGGACTAGGTTGCCAACCTGAAAAATTCCTACTTGCCTACAAATCATTAGGCAAGGGGTGTTTTGCATATTTTTTTGCGTTCTTTTTTCTCGAAGCAAGGATAGGCTCTCCCAAGCCTAAAAAAGCTTTAAAAAAGTCTAAAAAAGCAGGAGCAAAAAATTCTAAATTTTTGCCCAGCTAGAACAAAATCCTTTTTGGCTAAGGAGTCTATATGGGCGGCTTTTGTGGCGTTGTTTCGAAAGAAGATTGCGTCTTTGATCTTTTTTACGGAACCGACTATCATTCACATTTAGGAACGCATCGTGGCGGTATGGCTGTATTGGAGCCGGATGGAACTTTCCATCGCTCCATTCACAACATCCAGAACACGCCGTTCCGCAGCAAGTTCGAACATGACTTGTCTGCATTCGTGGGAAAAGTGGGAATCGGCGTGATTTCCGATACGGACCCGCAGCCGCTCGTGATGAGCTCGAAGCTCGGAACTTTTGCAGTCGTGACCGTGGGCTTGATTGCAAATATTGAAGAATTAAAGAAAGAACTTTTTAGCACGAACTGCGTGCAGTTGCAGTATTCCACGACCAGTGGAATGGTCGGCCAAACGGAAATCATTTCGGCTCTCATCGCCACGCGCGATTCGATTGTGGAAGGTTTGCAGTATGTGCATGAAAAGGTGAAGGGAAGTATTTCCGTCCTTTTGATCGAAAGCGACGGGACCTTCTATGCAAGCCGTGACAAGTGGGGAAGAACCCCGATCGTGATCGGCAAAAAGGACGGTGCGATGATCGCGCTTCAGGAAAGCTGCGCGTTGCACAATCTTGGATTTGAACATGTGCGCGACCTGGGACCGGGTGAAGTGGTGAAGATGACTGCCGATTCGATTACGACTGTCGTGCAGCCCCGCCGTAAAATGGCGATTTGCTCGTTCCTCTGGGTGTATTACGGTTACCCGGCTTCGAGCTACGAAGGTCGTAACGTGGAAATGACCCGTTACCGTTGTGGTAGCGCACTTGCAAAACGGACTCCGACAGAAGCGGATGCCGCATGCGGTATTCCGGATTCCGGTACGTCTCATGCCCTCGGCTATGCCCATGAAGCAGGCATCAAGTTTGCACGTCCGTTTGTCAAGTACACGCCGACTTGGGCACGTTCCTTTATGCCGCAAGACCAGAAACAGCGTGAACATGTGGCATCCATGAAGCTGATTCCGATTCCGGGACTGATCAAGGATCGCCGCCTCGTGTTCTGCGATGACTCGATCGTTCGCGGTACGCAGCTTGGAAAGCAAGCGTTGAAGCTCTATTCGTTGGGCTGTAAGGAAACGCATATGCGCATTGCCTGCCCGCCGCTGGTGTATCCTTGCAAGTTCATCAACTTCTCCCGTTCGAAGAGCGTCTATGATTTGATTACGCGTCGTTACATCCGTGACGTGGAAGGCGAAAATGCAGATCTCGACAAGTACACCAATCCGGATAGCGATGCGTACAAGGGAATGGTCGAATACATCCGTGAAAAGTTGCATTTGACATCTCTAGCTTTCCAGCGCATCGATGATTTGATTCGTGCCATCGGACTTCCGGAAGAAGAACTTTGCACGTACTGCTGGACCGGAAAGGACTACGCCGAAACGGGTGACTGCTACCACTGCCCATGCGAAAGCGAAGAAGCTCCGAAGGATTCGGAAACGAAGTAATTTGTTAGAAGACTTCAAAAAAGAGATCGCCGTTGGGCGGTCTCTTTTTTTTGCTGTTTGTGAAATGAGAAAGGCTAAGTGTTCTTGATGCAGCGAACGGAAACGGCATCGGAACGGTAAACTCCTTCGATGTCCATGGATTCTTCGGTGATGCTTAAACGGTAAGCGTTCGCTCTGCCGCAGTATTTGTCCTTGCTCCAGAAGCGGGTGCGGTCGCCAAAGTGCAAGAAGCTTCCGTTGCCAAAGCGATAGCCTGCAGGCAAAGCAAAAAATCCAAGAGAATCCTTGCCCGGTTTGCGCCACTCGCAGGCGCTGCGCAAATCCTCGTCGGCCTTGAGCTGTGCAAGCAGTTCTTCCCATTCCTTGTTGCTAGGAATGTGCCAACCTTCCGGGGCAATGCCCTGGTAGTTCTTTTCGTGGACATGCTTGGTCAAGTCAAGATGGCTCGCTGTAGAATCTTCGGCAGGTTCTTCAGGAAGGCCCAGTGCGGAATGCCATGTATAGAGCCTGCCGTACTCTTTTACGTTTTCTTCCTGGTTGTTCGGAGGAAAACTGCCTTCCGCTTGGAATCGAAGGTTTTCCGCCATCCAGACTTGATTCCCGATTTGGACGGTGCGGTAGGTTTCTCCGTCACGGGCATCGGTAAAACTACCGTAATTGAATTTTGCCGTGTTCTCGGCAAGGCTTTGGGCGTATGGAATCTGGTTCGCTTTTTTGGAAGCTTCTTTTTGGGCGGCTTTGCTGATCCGGGCGCCCATCAGGAATGCTCCTGCCGCGATAATGATGATTCCAATAATCAAAAAGGCAATAAATGAAATTGGCATAGGCGCTTCCTCCGTGGTAAATGAAAATGCTCTTTTTCATTAATATAACGGAAAAATGCCGAATGGGAAAATTTTCTCGGCAAAAAGAAACTTTTTCTTTGGAAGAAATCGCCTGTTTTGTTAGCGCATGACTAAATAAGTCGTATAGCCTACGTAGCAGACGAGAAAGAAAATGCCTTCGCCACGGGTAAAGAAGTACTTGCGGAAGCTGAACGCCACCGCGAGTGTGCAGAGAGCGGCAAAGATCATCACGGCGAAATCTTCCATGCGAACGCCTTGAATCGAAATCGGATGAGCGCTCGAAGCGATTCCCAAAATAAACAGGGCGTTAAAAACGTTGGAACCGATGACGTTTCCGAGGGCAAGTTCGGAATTGTCTTTTAAAGCGGCTATGATCGACGTGATGAGTTCGGGAAGGGACGTTCCCAACGCGACGACGGTAATGGCGATGACGGCTTCACTGACGCCCCAAGCTCTGGCGAGATTTTCAGCCGAAGAAAGAAACAGGTTTCCGCCTCCGATCAAACCGGCGAGGGAAGCGACCGCAATCAAAAGGAGCAGGGGAATCGGCTTTCCGGAAAGCTTGGACTCCGCTTCTTCCTCTTCCATTTTTCCTCGGTTCTTTAAGCTTTTGGTAATGGTAAAAGCCATATACGCAACGAACAAGACGAGCAGAACAATTCCTTCCATTCGGGAAAGCCCGCTTTCTTTAGCGCCAAAAATCAAGGAATCGTTGGCAAGTACAAACAAGAGAATGACGGCAAAGATTCCGAAAGGAATGTCGCGTTTCACAATCTCTTTTTGGATGACAAACGGGGTAATCGCGGCGGACACGCCTAAAATCAAAAAGATATTGCAGATGTTTGAACCGACGATGTTCCCGACGGCGACATCACCGTGGCCGCTGAGCGAAGAAGAAAGGGAAACAAACAGCTCCGGTGCGGAGGTTCCCATTCCGACAATTGTAAGACCGATGATGAAACTCGAAATTTTGGCGCGTTTGGCGATGGCAACCGAGGAATCGACGAGGAATTCCGCTCCGAGAAGGAGCAGTGTGAGACCGATAACTAAAAATAGATAGTCCATATGATGACCTTTGGTTTCAAACTGGCATAAAGTTATATAATTTTGCAACGATGAATTCTCCTCGTTATGTGTTTATGAAACTCCTGCCGAAGAATCTCGAATCGAGACTTTTCGGTAATCTTATCAATTTGAAGGTTCCCTTCCTTTCGAAGCTTGCCCGCAACCTGTTTGCCAAAGCATATTCTTTGAACATGGAAGAGGCTTCTGCACCGCTTTCGTCTTATGCGAATATCGGTGAACTTTTTATCCGCACTCTGAAGGATGGGGCACGTCCCATTGCGGATTCCGAAGTGGTGAGTCCGGTGGACGGTAGGGAATCTCAAACGGGAAGCCTCGAAGGTCAGAATGCAGAAATGATCCAGGCGAAGGGAAAGACTTATTCGCTGGCGGAACTCCTTCGCGATCCGGAACTTGCAGAACACTTTGCCGGTGGACGTTTTGCGACGATTTACCTCGCTCCGTTCAATTATCACCGCATTCATTCCCCGGTAGCAGGAAAGCTCCTTTCGGCAAGCTATTGCCCGGGAACGCTTTGGCCGGTGAATCCTTGGAGCGTGGAACGCGTCGAAGGCCTTTTCTGCATTAACGAACGGATCACGACCCGTATTTCCGTGGATGGAGGCGGCGAACTTTTGTTGGTGAAAGTCGGCGCTACCAATGTGGGCCGGATCGTGGTGAATTACGCTCCGAACTGGATTACGAATGTAGGAAAGCTTCCTCGGACCGCTCCGCGAATCGATTACGTTCCCAAGTCCGAATACCGCTTTGAACGCGGTGCAGAACTTGGACGTTTTGAAATGGGCAGCACGGTCATCTTGATTGCGGACAAGGTTTTGGCGGAACGTCATCCGAATCTGTTCAAGTCCACGCTCGGACAGGCGGTGAAGATGGGTGAAAGCCTCGTCTAATTTGACTTGTACAGTCGGATGCAGTGGGAAAAGGAACATCCGGAAATCATGAAGGCTACCGCAAATTTTGTGCGGTACTTTCAGAATGCGCCGG
This sequence comes from Fibrobacter sp. UBA4373, assembly GCA_002390045.1. Taxonomy (GTDB): domain Bacteria; phylum Fibrobacterota; class Fibrobacteria; order Fibrobacterales; family Fibrobacteraceae; genus Hallerella. The sequence goes on along the minus strand of DGSB01000060.1, from coordinate 33,124 downwards.
ATTCAATTGTTGCAGTTGCGGGGAAGGCGAATACGCTCGAAGCAAAAATCGCTTGGGTGCTTTTCGGCTCGTGCCTTTCGCAAGAAATTCCTCTTTCATTGTTGCAAAAAGTGCTGAACGCCCTGTTCCAAAAATTCCCGAGTGAAGCCCTTTGGAGTTTTCCCCTTCCGACCGAAGCCTCCATTCTCGAAACGGTCCGATCGGCAAAAGGGACCTTTGACTGGCCAGTCGAAGAAAGCGTCCCGGGAATTTTTTGGAGTGTCGGGAATTTTGTCCGTCGCCGGACACCGCTTGCCGGTTGGGCGTCTTCCACGTCTTACAAGGGAATCCTCCGGGATTTGGGCGAAATCTTTTTTATGGGAAAGGCCGCTTATCGTCCTAAGGCGATTTGGGCGACGTCGCGCCTTTTTTCCCCAGCTCCGCGGGGCCTTGGAATTTCGCGGCTGGCGATTTCCGGAGATATCATCCCAGTTCCTTTTGCTTTTGAAGTGCGCAGTTGGATTGGTCTTGTGGGAATGGGAAAGGAAGTCGGCTATGCGGAAATGGATGAAGCGCACAAACGAAAACTGAACCTTTCGATATGCAAAGCGCTTTCTCCGAAAGATCCCCGAATGGCGTCGCATGCGTTCCAATTTTTTGAAGAGCCGATGGAGGACGGACGTTCGTTTTCTAAATATTTAAGGGAAATTTTTGTTCAGGAAAACTATCGGTGAAGCGGAAAACGGAAATGCGAATTTTCAAATGGATTTGCCTGTTACTTTGTGCGTTGATCTGGACATCTTGTGAAGAAGATCAGACGCTTCTGCATTTGGATCTATACGGATTTCGTTACCGTCAATCGGCTCCGGTCGCGGTAGAAGTCTACGATTCAAATTCTGTCATGCAACACGTCCCTGCGGCGTGGCATTTGCAGCGTTATGCGATTTCGAATATGGCGGAAGTCGCTTTCGCGCCGACTCCAGGCGATACCTTGCACGTGCGAATTCTCGAATTTTCGTCGGATCTGGCGGCGCTTGCTTTTTACTTGAACAGTGGTCTTGTGCAAGAAACGCTTCCGGTCGTCGAAGGCGACTCCCGTGAAATTGCCATGCGTTCGGGAAAGCGCCTTTTTGTTTTCCGATTTGGAATTTTGAGAAGTCACGATCGTGCGGAATTGGAACATTACGTTCAGAGCTTCCCGGGTTACCGCGCGGGGCTTCCCCAGGAATTTTTGAGCCTGCCCCTGCAGGATCGTATTCCGGGAGCGACTTCGATTCAAATGCAGGATTTTTTAGGGGGAGCTGCGGAATTCCCGATGCTTGTCCAAGGTTATGAAGGCGATGGATTGCGCTGGAATGCAGCTCGCAGTTGGGGCTATGTGTCGCAGGATGATTGGCACTCTTGGATTGCGAATGCGAGACGTTCGGGCCGCCAGATCCGCTTTTCGGCCGATACGGTCCTGATTCATGCCGGAGCGGGGGAGCGCGGGATCGCGCTCCGGTTACAGGGCGGGCGAATTGTCTGTGTTTGGGGCGCTCTCGATGAAGAAACGCTCTGGGAACGCTTTGAAAAAGTCGCCCAAAGTGTTTACAATTCTCCGGAATAACTATAATTAAAGATATGGCACAAATAGATACTCTTGCAGATACAATTCTTGAAAAGCTCCGTCTGGTCTCCCAGGCGGAAACAGTGATTGGAAAGCCAATCCAGGCGGGGGCAACGACAGTTGTTCCGGTGAGCCGAGTCTCGCTGGGTTTTGGCCTTGGAGGTCACAAGGAACACGTGGCCGCTTCCGGTGGTGGTGTTTCTATCAATCCGGTGGCTTTTGTCGTGATTACAGGTGATGACGTTCGCATTATGCCGATTGACCGCGACAATGACCTCGTTTCGAAAATTGCGGATCTTGTTCCGGATGTGGTTTCGGCCATCAAGGGCAAGACGTCTTCTGGTTCGGCTTCCAAGTCGAATTAATTATTCCGAAATTTCTATATTATCGGCGTCAAAAATTTTAACCTAGGGTGCTTATGCGCTTTTTGAATCTTGTTAAGAAATCTATCGTCCCCGTCATGATTTGTGCGACGTTTGGTTCCGCTCAGCTCATGAGCGGTAAAAATTTTGATGTAATCCAGGTCGGTAAGACCGGAATTTCCCAGGGCCACGTGGACAGCCTTACCGAAGCTCTTGCCAAGGCTCAGGCCCGCGGTCGTCAGCTTCCGCCGGAAGCCATGCAGCAGGTTCGTTGGGCTGTCATCGATAATCTTGTCGGTCAGGAACTGATCAAGCTCGAAGCCAAGGCTCTTGCCATCAAGGTTCCGAAGAATCGTATCGACAGCGTTGCAAAGCTTTTCAAGGCTCAGTATCCGAGCATCGAAGTCTTTAACAAGGAACTCAAGAAGAGCGGTATCACCGAAGCTCAGTTCAATCAGCGTATCGAACAACAGCTTCAGAGCGATATCATTCTCGAAAAGAAGGTTCCTTATCCGGCAGATCCGACGGATAAGCAGATTTCCGCTTACTGGGAACTCAACAAGTCCAAGGTTCCTCTGAACGATACCATCAGCGGTGCTCGAATCCTCCTTAAGAACAAGAAGGGTGAATCCCAGAAGGCTATCGAAGACAAGAAGGAACTCCTCAAGGGTCTTGCGGCTCAAGTCCGTCTTGGCAAGGCGAGCTTTGCTACCTTGGCGGCTCAGTACAGCGATGACGAAGACGCTCGTAAAACGGGTGGCGTCATGAACAAGTTCATTGCAAAGAGCAAGGGTGCAGACTTTGCCAAGGCAATCAGCAAGCTCACGGTCGGCGACATCTCCGATGTGTTCTCCACGAGCGAAGGTCTCCAGATCTTTATGCTTACCGAAAAGAACGATGGTAAGTTCGAAAATTACAAGGTCCAGATCGATTACATCCTCCGCGTCCAGGCTGAACAGGAACGTCAGCTCAAGATCAAGCAGTACTTGGACGAACTTGCCAAGAAGTACACGGTTAAGTACTTGAACAAGGATTACACTCCGGCAAGTGCAATCGGAGGCGCCAAGTAATGGCAACGACTTCGCATACTGGGCTTACCGAACTCCGCGTGAGAATCGATAAGCTCCGGGGGTATCTTTGACCTCGAGTCTAAGGAAGTAGAACTCTCGGTACTCGAAAAAGAATCCGGCGATCCGGATCTTTGGAATAATCAGGACAAGGCGCAGGCCTTGCTCAAAAAAATCACGTCTCTCAAAAAGACGATTTCCAGCTGGAATGAACTTTCCACGTCTTGCGATGACCTTTCGGAACTTTACGAAATGGCCAAGTCCGAACCGGATTCGCAGGAACTTTTCGATACGGTCGAAGAAGAATTTAAGGCACTTCTGAAACGCGTCGATGAAATGGAATTCCGCCGGATGCTTTCGGGCCCGGACGATGCATGTGCTGCGGTCATGACTTTGCATCCGGGTGCAGGTGGCACGGAAGCGCATGACTGGGCAAGTATGCTGCTCCGCATGTACAAGCGTTTCTTAGAACGTGAAGGCATGGACTTCAAGGTCATCGATGTGCAGGAAGGCGAAGAAGCGGGCATCGGCAGTGCTACGATCGAAATCAAGGACGAATATGCGTATGGGCTTTTGCGCTCTGAAATCGGGGTGCACCGTTTAGTTCGCATTAGTCCTTTCGATGCGAATGCGCGCCGTCATACGAGTTTCTGCGCGGTGTACCTTTACCCGGAACATGACGAAGTCGAATTCGAAATCAACCCGGCCGATATCCGCGTGGATGTTTACCGTTCTTCGGGTGCCGGTGGTCAGTACATCAACAAGACCGATTCTGCTGTCCGTATGACGCACATTCCGACAGGCATTGTCGCCAGCTGCCAGACAGAACGTTCGCAGATTCAGAACCGTGCCACGGCTTTGAAAATGCTCACGACGATGGTCGCTGAACATTACCGCCAGGAAGAAGAAGCAAAACGCGACGCGCGTCTTGCCGAAAAGAAGAAGGTGGAATGGGGATCGCAGATCCGCAGCTACGTTCTGCAACCGTACCAGCTGGTAAAAGATTTACGTACAAATGAAGAAACTTCCGACACGACAGGCGTTCTCGATGGAAAAATCAAGCCTTTCATCAACGCCTATCTGTTGAGCCAGGCCCAGCCGGAAGCGGAACAGAAGTAAATTCTTGGATGTAACAAAAAGGCTCGCTTTGCGCGAGCCTTTTTTGTTTTGAAAATCAAACGCTATGCGTTGTCCTGCATTTCTTTGAGATAACGGGAGAGCGCGTCTTGCCATGTCGGAAGAGGCTTAAAACCGCTCGCGACAAGCTTTGATTTGTCCAGCCGGCTGTTGAACGGACGGGCGGCTTTCGAAAGTCCGTATTCCGCGGTTGTTACCGGAAGGACTTTCGTTTGGAGACCTGCCTGTCTGTAGATTTCCTTTGTGAAATCGTACCAGCTGATATAGCCGCCTTCATTTGTCGCATGGTAATAGCCGTACTTTTCCGTTTCGATCATGTCGACGAGCAAACGGGAAAGATCGTATGTGTATGTCGGTGTTCCGATCTGATCGTTGACAACGCGGACGGTGTCGTGAGTCTTTCCCACGTTCAGCATCGTCTTGATGAAGTTTTTGCCGTTGAGACCGAAAACCCAGGCGATGCGGACAATGAAATATTTTTCGAGATTTTCGCTGACGGCGAGTTCGCCTTCGAGCTTGGTCTGTCCGTAAACGTTCAGCGGCTTGTAATCCTTGCAATCCGGATCCCAAGGCTTTGTGCCTTGGCCGTCAAAGACGTAGTCCGTGCTGATGTAGACCATTTTGCAGTTCAACTTTTTGCAGGCGAGTGCGATATTTCGGGTTCCGCCAGCGTTAATGGCTCTGACTTTTTCCTGTTTGTCAGCATCTTCTGCGAGGTCGACTGCGGTCCATGCGGCGCAGTGAACGACGACATCGGGTTTTACATCGCTGAGCGTGGATTCAACCGCTTCGGAATTCGTAATGTCCATCGAACGGTACGGTGCCAGGGTGACCGCTGAAGAATCCTGGATGCCGCTGTATGTCGGAGCGATGTCGCTGCCGATTCCTTCATAGCCTCTTTTGGCGAGCTCATTCATCACGTCGTGGCCGAGCTGTCCTGCCACTCCTGTTACAAATACTTTCATGTGCGTGAATATAAAAAAAAGCCCTGCTAACGCAGGACTTTTTCTGGGAAGATTGCTGTTAAAATTACGATTAAGTAATATCTTCGCCACGAAGCATAATGACCTTACCGGTGCGGATATATTCCACCACTTCGAACTTGTCGAGAAGGTGTTTCATCGCATCGATCTTGTCCGTGTTACCCGTGATCTGAATGATCATCGAGGTTTCGGTCATATCGATTGTCACCGCCTTGAAGTGGTCGCAGAGCTGGAGAATTTCCGTTCTCTGTTCCGGCTTGCATCTGACCTTGATCAGAGCGAGTTCCTTTTCAACGGTGTTGGATCCGGTGTGGTCTTTCGCCTGGATCACGTCAACGAGCTTTTCGAGCTGCTTGATGATCTGGACGAGAATTTCTGGATTACCGTGGGCCACGATGTTCATACGGCTGAAGTCCGGATTGAGCGTCGGGGACACAACGAGAGAATCGAGATTGTAGCCACGGCGGGAGAAAACGAGCGCAATGCGCACGAGCACGCCGGGGCGGTTTGCAACGAGAAGGCTCAAGCAGTGAGCCGATGTATTTCTATCAAAAGTGGCCATGGATTAGGTGCTCCCTGTCGGCTTTTCGAGCTGACCTTTGGGCGGTTCCGTCATCATTGCGGTGAGCGGAGCGCCCGCCGGAATCATCGGGAACACGTTATCTTCTTCTTCGCATTCGCAGTGGATGAGCACTGGGCCTTCATTGTATTCGAGGGCCTTTTGAATGACACGTTCGGCGTCGGCAGAGCGCTTGATGCGGAATGCCTTGATGCCGTAGGCTTCGGCGAGCTTGACGAAGTCCGGGTTGCCTTCCATGCTCACGGAAGAATAACGCTTGCCGTAGAACATGTCCTGCCACTGGCGGACCATGCCGAGATACTTGTTGTCCATCACAAAGATCTTGATCGGAAGCTTGTGAATGGCGGCTGTCGAAAGTTCAAATTCCGTCATCTGGAATCCACCGTCGCCAGCAAAGCAGCAAATAGGCCAGTTCAATTCGGAACTTACACCGATGGCTGCGCCGATTGCAGACGGGAAGCCGAATCCCATGGTGCCTGCACCGCCGCTCGAAATGAACTGACGCGGATAATCGGCCTTGAAGAATTGGGCGACCCACATCTGGTGCTGACCCACGTCCGTCGTCACGATGGCCTTGCCCTTCGTGAGTTCGTAAACGGTAGAGATAATGTGCTGCATCCGGAGACCGCCCTGCTTCGGGTAGGTCAGCGGGAAGCGCTTCTTGTAAGTCTGGCAGGTCTTGACCCAGTCATCGGTGTCGAGACGGGAAACGAGCGGAAGAAGCTGTTCAAGAACGAGCTTGGCATCACCGCAGAGGAATGCATCCGGCTGCAGGATCTTGCCTTCTTCGGCCGGGTCGATATCGATATGGATAATCGTTGCGCCCTTGCAGAATTCTTCGATTTTACCGACAATACGGTCGTCCCAACGGGAACCGATGCTCATGATCAAATCGCAGTCGAGGACAGCCTTGTTTGCGTAGGCGGTTCCGTGCATGCCGAGCATGCCGAGGGAAAGCGGATGCGTTTCCGGGAAAGCGCCGAGGCCGAGAAGGGTTTCGACCACCGGAGCGTTCAATTTTTCGGCAAGTTCCTTCACCTGACGGGATGCGTTCGAAATGATTGCGCCATGACCGACAAGAAGAAGCGGCTTTGTCGACTTCTTGAGAAGAGCTGCAGCCTTTTCCACGGCAGAAGGATCTGCATAAGTCGGGATCTTGTAACCCGGAAGGTCAATTTCGTCGCTGAAAGAAGCGGTGCAGTTGCCTGCGGTCACGTCTTTCGGAAGGTCGATCAGCACAGGTCCCGGACGGCCGGAACGTGCGATGTGGAAAGCTTCCTTCACGATGCGGGGAAGATCGTTCGGATTCTTGACGAGGAAGGAGTGCTTGACGGCTGCAAATGTCATACCGCTCGTGTCGCATTCCTGGAAAGCGTCCTTGCCGAGGTTCGGGGTGGTCGTCTGGGCGGCGAGCACGACGATTGGCGAAGAATCCATCAACGCGGTGTAAATGCCTGTAAAAGTATTGGTAGCGCCTGGACCGCTGGTCACGAGGACGACGCCGACTTTACCCGTGGCGCGAGCATAGCCGTCGGCCATGTGGGTTGCACCTTGTTCGTGACGGGAAAGCACCATCTTGATATTGGAATCGAGAAGGGCGTCAAAAAGAGGAATGGCGGATCCACCTGGATAGCCGAAGATTGTATCAACGCCTTCGCGTTTCAAACAATCCAGTATCACCTGTGCTCCGTTTAATGCGTGATTGGTCATAAGGGTTCTCGGTAAATTAAAATCGTTTTTCTTGACAAAAATATAGCATATGTTTCTTTAAAAAGAAAGAGTTTTGTTGAAAAATCTGTAGATTTTAAAATTAAATTTGGATGAATTTGTAAAGTTTGGTTGTTTTGATGCGAATTTTGCGTTTTTTAAAACAAAAATTTTTAAAAAGTTTTAAAAAATGGCGTTTTGAACCGAAAGTTTGAAAATTTTTGAAACTTGAATTTTAAAAACACGCCTATTTTGGGCAAAAGTTGCGGTTTTAATTTTCTTACGCAAGCGGGATAAAAATTTGCTTTTCGGGTGGATAAATCCTCCGTTCGAACGTTTATATAGAGAAATTCGAATATCGGAGGCTTAAAATGGATGTTTGTGATAAAAGCAGGCTCCCTCGGGAGCGTTTAAAGACGGATGGAGCCGAAGCCCTTTCGACTGCGGACCTGCTCGCGTTGATTCTTGGCAGGGGAACTTCCGAAAAGGACGTGTTTACCCTGTCGGGAGAGCTCGCTCAATACCTTTCGGGAATGGCCCGGAAACCGAGTCTGCAGGAACTTTGCCGGATCGGTGGCCTCGGAGATGCCAAAGCGTCGCAAATTTTAGCCTGTTTGGAGCTTTCGAGCCGATTTTTTGTCGGGTCTCATATGGAAAACGTCTCTTCTCCGGGGACTCTTGTGCCGCATCTCGCGTTCCTCAAGTTTAAAAGAAAGGAGTGCTTTGTGGAAATTTCGCTCAGCAGTTGCAATGGAATCCTGGGCATTCACGTGGTGACGGAAGGACTTGCGGATCGCACTCAGGTTCACGCAAGGGAGGTTTTTGCGGAAGCGATTCGGGATAGGGCGAGCGGTGTCATTTTGGCGCATAATCACCCTTCGGGGGCCCTGATCGCAAGCGATGAAGACAAGCAGGTGACGCGTCTTTTGGCGAGGGCAGGGAAACTTCTTGAAATCCCGGTGCTCGACCATTTGATTGTTTCGTTTCGAGGGTATACGAGCCTGCGCCGGGAGTTCCCGGAACTCTTTGAAATGTAACGATTTGTAAACGGAAAATGCAATGTAAAAATGCGGTAACGAAGTTGCGCTGAAACAAAATGATAAAGACAAAAAAAGTTTTTCTAACTATCTTTCAATTAGGTGTATCCCCGTCGCCGTTGACGGGTGCGGATTGGTTTATAAGAAGGAGAACCAATGAAAAACTACATGAAGTGTTTGGCCCTTCTTGGTTTATCGGCTTCGCTCGCTTTTGCGCACGAAACCTTTAACAAGAGCGGACAACTCGGTTTTGACAAGACTTATTCAGCTCAGTCGATGAAGCACGGTCAGTTGGGCATTACCGTTTTGGGTGATGTTTCGAATGACAAGAGCTTCTATGACGACGCCGCGTTCTATTCGAACATGGGCCGTAACAAGGTGGCTGAATACTATGGAGCAAGCGGCTATGTCGGCATGTCTTTTGGCATGTTCGAAATTTTGGACGTCGCCGTGATGCTTCCGCTTTATTATGACCACGTCGGTTTTGATAAGTATACCGATGAATATGGCAATGAAACTCCTGCTGGTGATGCGGCTAACCAGGGTTATCTCGGTAATCTGCGTGCAAGCTTGAAGTTCCGCGCACCGCTTCCGGAAGATCAGCTTTTTGATATCGCTTTGATCCTCGGCATGGACTTCCCGACGACGGACGTGAACAAGCGCGGTCTCTGGGTCCGTGAACCGGACTATATTAATAAGGACAAGGGTATCAGTTACGCTTACGGTAACAAGAACTCGATCCTTCGCATGACGGCTGCTGCAACCATGGATTTGCGCAAAATCGATGCAGCTCCGATTCTTCTTCATTTGAACGGTGGTTACCGTTTCACGTTGAGTAACAAGGAATTCCCGGGCTTCTACTCTGTGGCTGCGGGCCTTGAAGTCTATCCGCTCCCGGTCGTTTCCATCTTTGGCGAATACTATATGGATATCGCCGATGGCGACTATGAAGCGATCAAGGATATGTCGATGAACGAAGCTACGGTCGGCCTCGTGTTCCACATCGGCTCCCATCTTGACATTCAGGTCGGTGGACATTTTGCCGTTTCCAAGAACCACTCGAAGTATCCGATTGCCGGTGGTTTCTCTCATGACGGTACCCACACGAATAATTCCGGTGTTCCGGAAGCCGTGTGGACGAACAAGGTTCGTACGACTCACAGTGCTTACGGCTTCGGTGGCATCACCTGGTCTGGTTTCTTGATCGATCCGGATCGTGATAACGACGGCGTTCCTGATGATTCCGATAAGTGCCCGGATGAACGTGGCGACAAGCGCAATGACGGCTGCCCGTGGCCGAATCCGGACTTGGATGAAGACGGCGTTTGCGATGCATGGGTTGCAGAAAAGGGTCTCCATTCCGAATTTGCTGAAGTCTGCGAAGGCATTGACCAGTGCCCGAACGAACAGGGCGCAGGCTCTGACGGTTGCCCGCTCGACAATCCGGACCCGGATGGTGACGGCGTTTGCGATGCATGGGTTTCTCAGAAGAATATGCTTGACAAGTTCTCCAGTGTCTGCTCTGGCATCGACGAATGCCCGGCTCAGGCTGGCTCTGCAAACTTCAACGGCTGCCCGACGAAGCTCCCGGACCCGGATAACGATACGCTCTGCTCTCCGTGGGTGACGGATGAAGGTCTCCTTGCTGAATTCGCCAATGTTTGCCGTGGCTATGATATGTGCCCGGGTGAAGCTGGTCCTGTGGCTAACAAGGGTTGCCCGTGGCCGGATCCGGACGTTGACGGTGACGGTCTCTGCGATGCTTGGGTTACCGAAAAGCAGCTCGGCTACTTCTTCGAAAATCCGACTGATCCGAACGTGAAGCAGTGCAAGGGCGTGGATAAGTGCCCGGCTGAATATGGCCCGATTGAAAATGAAGGTTGCCCGCTCGGCAATCCGGACTCCGACCAGGATAGCGTTTGCGATGCTTGGGTCACGGAACGCGGAATGCTCGATGATTACAAGAGCGTTTGCTCTGGCGTGGATAAGTGCCCGAACGAAGCAGGCCCGATCGCTACGGATGGCTGCCCGACGGAAGATCCGGACGTTGACCATGACGGTGTTTGCGATGCTTGGGTTACCCAGAAGGGAATGCTCGAAGTGTTTGCTGCTCAGTGCACCGGCCTCGACAAGTGCCCGTATGATTCTGGTTCTGTGAAGAACAACGGTTGCCCGCTCGACAATCCGGATTCGGATAAGGACGGCGTTTGCGATGCTTGGGTTACCCAGAAGGGAATGCTCGAAATGTTCGCAGACCAGTGCACCGGTCTCGACAAGTGCCCGTTTGACTCTGGCTCTGTCAGCAACAACGGTTGCCCGCTCGACAATCCGGACTCTGACCAGGATGGCGTCTGCGATCCTTGGGTCACGCAGAAGGGTATGCTCGATATGTTCGCCGGTCAGTGCACCGGTCTCGACAAGTGCCCGTATGAAGCCGGTAGCCCGGATGCAGACGGTTGCTTGGTTGAAGATATCAAGCTCGAAGTCTACTTCGCAAGCGGTAAGGCAAAGCTCACGGCTAACTCGAAGAGAACTCTCCGTGAACTCGCCAAGAACTTGAATGCGAAGGAACGCAAGACGGAACGTTACCAGATTCTCGGTTACACCGATGACCGCGGCAACGACCAGTCTAACCTCAAGCTTTCTCAGAAGCGTGCGGATGCGGTTGTCACCGAACTCGTGAAGAACGGCGTGGATAAGAGCCGTCTCGAAGCGGTCGGCATGGGCGAAGCGGATCCGATTGCGGACAACAGCACTGCTGAAGGCCGCGAACTGAACCGCCGCATCATGATGAAGCGCATTCAGTAATCGAGTCTTACAAGACTGAAAAAATCCTCGGCTGCTCGGCCGGGGATTTTTTTATTTTGCAGGCATGGAAACTTATATCTTTCAGCATGCTGATTTTGAAGGCCCTGGCGCAATTCTTTCTTACTTGGAATCCAGGGAACATCACGTTCATCTGGTGAAGCTCTATGCGGGGGATCCTGTGCCGAGTTCCTTGGATGTGGACTTTGCCGTTTTGATGGGCGGACCGATGAGCGCTCTGGAAGAGGACAAGTATCCTTACATGGTCGAAGAAAAACAGCTTTGCCGGGAACTCTTTGCGGCGGAAAAGCCAGTGCTCGGCATTTGCCTCGGAGCTCAAATTTTGGCGAACGCTTTCTTTGCTCCGATTCGCCAGAATCCGGAAAAGGAAATCGGATTTTACCCGGTGACGTTTGAAAACGGTTTTACGGTCAATGCCTTCCATTGGCACGGGGAAACCTTTGACATCCCGGAATATGCGGAATCGATCGCTTACAGCGAGGCGTGCAGAAATCAAGGCTTTAAGATAGGACGCTCCTTAGGTTTGCAGTTCCACTTGGAGACGACTGCGGCATCTTTGAACAGCTTACTTGAAAACTGCGCAGCGGAGCACGAACAGGCTCTGTCTGCGAAGACGAAATTTGTGCAGTCGAAGGCTCAAATCTTGGAAACGGCAAAGACCGCTCTCCCGGAATTGAACGCGACGCTGACCGGCCTTTTAGACGCGATGCTCGCCTAGATTTCGGGAAGGTTCTATGCGCGCCTTTTGCCGCTGCCTTTTTGCAGCTGCTTTAATTTTAGAAAGCTATTATTCTCTTTGAAAAAAAGTGAGTTTAGATCATGAATTTGAAAGAGAGTCTTCAGTTTGATGGTGAACATCTGTGGCACCCTTATGCAGCTTTGAAGAATACGCCGGCGCGATTCCTTGCGAAGGAAGCGCATGGGACGACGATTGAAACCGCCGACGGCTTGAAGCTGATTGACGCGGTTTCGAGTTGGTGGTGCATGGCGCATGGGCATAACGCTCCGGAAATCGTGCAGGCGATTCAGAAGCAGAGCGAAAAGATGTGCCATGTGATGTTCGGCGGGTTTACGCATGAACCGGCGATTGAACTGGGTGAAAAGCTGGTGAAATTTTTGCCGCAGGGTTTGAATAAAATCTTCTTTGCGGATTCCGGAAGCATTGCGGTGGAATGCGCGGCGAAGATGGCGGTGCAGTATCAGTATGCGAAAGGACATCCGGAAAAGTGCAAGCTTGTGGCGCTGAAGGGCGGTTACCACGGCGATACAGCCGGTGCGATGGCGCTTTCGGATCCGGATGGAATGCATGTGCTGTTTCGCGGAATTATGCCGCAGCATTACTTTGCGGAACGCCCGAATTGCCGTGCGGATGGACCTTGGGACGATGCGGATTTCGCTTCGATGGAAAAGGTCGTGGCGGAACACGAGCGAGAAATTGCGGCGGTGATTTGCGAACCTGTTTTCCAAGGGGGAAACGGGATGTGGCTTTACAATGCGAATTACCTGAAGCGTTTGAGAAAGCTTTGCGATGAAAAGGGAGTCCTTTTGATTTTAGATGAAATCGCTTCGGGCTTTTTCCGGACCGGTCCGCGGTTTGCGATGGAGCATGCGGAAATCTTGCCGGACATCATGTGCATCGGTAAAGCGCTGACCGGTGGAAGCATTACCATGGCGGCCTGTGTCGCTTCGGAAATGGTCGCGGAAACGATTACGGACAGTAAAATTTCTGCGTTTATGCACGGCCCGACTTATATGGCGAACCCTCTTGCGTGCGCCGCGGGAATCGCTTCGCTGTCGCTTTTTGAAAGCCGGGATTATGCAAGTTCCGTGAAGCGGATTGAGGCGCGTTTAAAGCGGAATCTGGAGCCGTTGCGTTCGTTAGAAAATGCGGCGGATGTCCGCGTTCTCGGAGCGATCGGTGTGCTGGAACTGAAGGCGAAGCCTTCTGCCGAAGACATCTTAAAGGTTATCCGGGAGACGGGAGTGTGGCTTCGCCCCTTCTGCAATTATGTTTATACGATGCCGCCGCTGGTGACGACCGATGCGGAAATCGATCGCATTTGCGAAGCGATCAAGCGGATCGGGGAATGCGAACCTGCGCCTGTTGTCGAAGGGGATGACGAGTTCCACGAATAAAGGAATTTAGTCTTCGAGATCTTTTTCTTTGTGCTTCCAGTAGTCGAGTTGACTGGGGTCTAATATTCTTCCAAATTTCTAAATTGCGTTGTACCATGGATTATTACAGCTTAAAGATGCGCGCTTCGCAGCGTGATCAGCACATTTCCGGTGCTGAAAGAATCGTTCCCAAAGAATCCGTTGAAAATGTATGCCAAGCGATGGTTCGCCGTGCGATGACCCATTCCAAAGGGGATCCGGATTTTATCAATGTGAAAATTGAAAAGGTTTCGGCAGAGGATATTCAGCTGCTGAAGGCTTTGCCTGTAACCCGCGTGGACGTGGAAACAGCAGAAGAGGGGCTGAAAAAAGCGTTTAGTTTGCTTCGCAATGATGCGGTGAAAAGTGTCATGGCGAGCGAAGTGACGCCATCGGAATTGGCCTGCTTTTTGGATGATTTTGAAACGAACCTTTCAAATCTTTTGAAAGAAACTTTCCCGATGCGGGGGGCGATGCTCTATGATATTGCCACAGGAAAACGCCTAGAACCTGACAAAAGACGTGGGGTTCGTGCGACGTATATGGATGCATTGCATTCCAGCGAAGTGGACGGGAAGAAGAATCACTTTAACGAAGCGATTGTCCTTGCGACAAAAGTGGCGAACGCTCCGGGAATGGTTGCGGAAATCTGTATCAGTGATGACCCGAATTATGTGACGGGTTACGTAGCTAGCCAAAAAATGGGCTACGTGCGCATTATGAAAATGAAAGAAATGAATGACGAAAACGGCGGTCGCATTTTTCTCTTTGATTCGAGAAAAGCTTCCGCCGAGGAGTGTATTCAGTACCTTCAAGAAAAGAAGGTACTGGTTGAAGTGAATGATTAGCGTTCGATTCGGATGCTCTTGGAAGCTCCTGTCGCTCTGTTCTTGAGATAGTACACGCCGGAATGCTTCAGGTAGTTGGAACTCTGGAGCATGTTGAATGCAGCGGAGAATCCGTAAGCGGAAATCGTTCCGACGCGCATGCCGAGCTGATTGAATACCTGATATTCTTGCAGGGTTTGAACGTTCATATTCAAACGGTCTGCGATCGAGGTACGGTACGAACCGATGGGTTCCGGGTCCGTTGCATCTTTGCCTTTGATAAAGGTGAAGTAGTCGATGTCGAACCAGGTGCTGACGACTTTCATTCTGATGATATGCGGACCTGCGGTAAGTGAAACGTTGGCGCTGACCTTGTTGTATTCGTCATAGTTTTCTTCGCCTTCGGTGGCGGCAGGAACAGAAATGACGTCTGTCAACTGTTGACCGTCCACAAGGAACTGTAAACTGGAATTGTTCGATGCGGAAGCGACTGCGGCAAACAATGTGTAATCGCCGGTTTCTTCGACATTGACCGTGTAATCGAGCCAGTCGCCTTCTGCATTGTAACCGACGACAATGCCAGTTGCCTTGGCGTAAAGATCTACACCGGTACCATCACGGTAATCGCTATCTCCGTGGTTTGTCGCATCATTTTCGTTGTAAGCTTCGTTTCCTTTTCCGATTCCCGGAACATCGAAATCTTCGGCTTCAATCTTGCCCGGAATCACATGATCCTTAAATGCAGTCTGCGGTTCCGGTTCCACAACGGTGCTTCCGCCAAAGGTTGTCGTATTTTTGCCTTTATCCAGATTGTTCGCGAAATATTGCTTAAGCCAGGTCATCGAAGCGCGGTCGTTACCGTTGCTGATCAAGCCTGTGTTCGATGCCCAAGTTGCACCATTGATGTAGCCCCAGATAGTGATGCCTGCGACCCATTCCGTTTCCCACATGAATGGAATGTGGTTTGCGTAATCGTTTTTTTGTTTTGTGTCGTCGGCTTCGCTGATATCATATTCCGTTACGAACAAAGGAAGCCCTGTTTTCTGGTGGACTTCAGTCATTCTGCTTGCGAATGTTTCGGCGCTCATGCCTTTGCAGTCGTGTGCCTGCTGGCCATAGGCATCGACCGGAGCTCCATTTTTAAGAATGGTTTGGACGAGTTCAATGCCTTCGTCTTTTTGCCAAGAAAGCGTATTGTAGTCGTTATAGATAAGAACAGCCTTTGGCCAACGTTCGCGGGCCATTTTGAAGGCAGTCGTGATAAAGTTGTATTGGTGCTTTCCGTTGATGATTTCGTCACCGCCCAGGGCTTCGATAATATAGGAGCCTCCGCACTCGGTATCGTCTGTGCTACGGCCTTCGGCGCCTGCGGCTGGCTTTCCGTAGCCGGAATGGTAATTGTTTCCTGCCCAAATGGCTTCGTTGACAACGTCGATGTATTCCAGGTCGGGGAACTTTTCGGCGACGGCGTCAAACCATTCGGTAATGTACTGTTTAGTGAGTTCGACGGTAATTCCGGGGTTCTTTTTTTTGCAAAGAAAATTTGGATATTGGGAACCCCAAATCAGAGCGTGAAATTTGAAATGACGTTCGCCCGGTTTTTCTTTTGCCCATTTGTAGGCGCTTTCGCACTTGTCGTAGTTGTCCCATGCGAACTTGCTTGTGCCACTGTTCCCATTCGAAAGAGAATGAATGGAGCCCCATTTGCATCCGTTTTCAGCGGTAATCTGGTTCCAGTAGGTTCCCATGTCGCTGCGGATTTGACCGCTTGTGGTGATGTTGCCGACAAATTTTGCACCTCCATCGGCAAGAGCCGCATTCGCTACCGAAGAAAGGGAGGCGATTACCGCGACGGCGAGAGAGAAAGAAATTTTTTTCATGCCCAAATCCTCTTATTTTGTTCTGAACAAAATATTTTCAGGAAAGCTCCTTTTAATCCGGACAAAAGAAGTTTCCATGGATAAAAAATCCATAAAGAGAA
>DGSB01000060.1:11103-16717 GCA_002390045.1 Fibrobacter sp. UBA4373 | reverse complement strand
TATCGAAAATTGCGGTTGATGGTTTCTCCGGAGTCTGCCCATGTTCAAATGGCAAATGAGGATGGCTTGAAGGAAAATATTTTGCTCGCTTCAAACTCCTATTTGGACCTGGCGAATATTTTTGAGCTCAAACAGGCGATGGCGAATGCCGTGCTTGAATGGGGTACGGGTAGCGGCGGGGCGCGTTTGACTACCGGAAACAAAACACCTCATTTAGAACTTGAAAATGAAATCGCAAAATTCAAAAATGAAGAAGCGGCGATTACATTTGGCACGGGTTATATGGCGAACGTCGGGACGATATCGGCGCTTTGCACTAAAAATGATATCATCTTTAGTGATGCTTTGAACCATGCAAGTATCATCGATGGAATTCGACTTTCTAGGGCCAAGTGTTACGTTTACAAGCATAATGATTTAGAAGATTTAAAACGCCTTTTTGCGGAAGCGGTAAATGCAAATGGCGAAAAGTTGGGGACTCGCTCTGCTCGGGGTTTGATTGTGACCGATGCTGTTTTTAGCATGGACGGGGATTTGGCCAATTTACCGGAGCTTTTAAAAATCGCCCATGAAAACGGAGTCCTTTTGATGATTGACGAAGCCCATGCGACGGGCGTCATCGGAAAAACAGGGCGCGGACTTGCTGAATACTACGGTTCGGAACATGCCGATGTCACGGTGGGAACTTTAAGCAAGGCGGTTGCTTGCGAAGGCGGATTTGTAGCCGGAAAAAAACTTTTAATCGAATTCTTAAAAAATAAGGCCCGAAGCTTTATTTTTACGACGGCGATGTCTCCGGCGGTGGCGTTTGCAGCCTGCAACAATTTGCGTTACATCGAGAATCATCCGGACTGCGTGCAAAAACTCCAGTCGAATGTGAAATTCTTTTGCGAAGCGCTGCAAAAGTTCGGGCTGGATGTACCTCAAGTTCCGTCTGCAATCGTTCCGATTATGGTGGGCGATGAAGAAAAGGCTTTGCAGCTTTCGTCAAAGCTAGAAAAAGAAGGAATTCTGATTCCGGCAATCCGTTACCCGACTGTTCCCGAGGGGTGTGCGCGTTTGCGCGCAAGCCTGATGGCAAGCCATACGGAAGAGGATTTGGAATTTGCAGCCCGCAAGATTGCGGAAACGCTTCGAAATTTAGGATAAGCTGAGGAAGATGATGAATCGCGGATATTTTGTAACGGCGACTGGGACGGATGTGGGGAAGACTTTTGTGACCGCTCTCCTTGTCAAAAAATGGCGGGATTCCGGAATTGATGCTGGATATTATAAGGCCGCATTGAGCGGTGCCGAATTCAAAAATGGTCACTGGGTTGCGGGCGATGCGGATTATGTGAAAAATTTCGCCGGACTTTCGGACTCGCAGGAAGAACTGGTGAGCTATGTTTATAAAGAAGCCGTTTCGCCGCATTTAGCGGCCCGCAAGGAGGGAAATCCGGTGGAACTGTCCCGAGTTGCGGCGGACTTTAAAAAGGCTTCAGAACGTCACTCTTTTGTGTTCGTCGAAGGGAGCGGTGGAATCATCTGCCCGATTCGTGATGACGTCGATGTGAACGGCGAATCCGTTGGTCAAAAAATTTTTCTTGAAGACATCATGAAGACGGTGAAGCTTCCGCTTTTGATTGTCACCACGGCCGCCTTAGGCTCGATCAATTCCTGCGTGTTGACTGTGGAATATGCCAAAAATCGGGGGCTCTCTGTCCGCGGAATCGTGGTGAACCGTTACGGCGATAGCGGAAACCTGGAAATGGAAGACGACAATATCCGGATGATGCAAAAAATCACCGGTCTCGAAATCCTTGCGAAAGTGAGAACTGGTGATTTAGATTTAGGCGTTTTGCCGTTTTAGTTTTATTTTGAACGCCAGAGCCCGATGAGGCTCTTGTTTTTGCGGAGCGTGAGCCAGAAGGTCGGACCGATAAGAATCAGATCTCGGATGAGGGCTGTCCACGTTTCGCTCTTGCTCTGGGCGCCTTCGAGTTCAAAGCAGCCGCAGGTAATACCGAGATCGAGAGCGAGCGCCCAGATGAGTGCGATGATAAAGCTCACGAACATGCCGAAAATCGCGAGGGAACATTCTTTGGTAAATGGAGTCACGATCAGCGCAAGGCCAAACCAGAGTTCAAACTGCGGATAGACCAAGGCGAAGATGTTGTTGACAAAATCCGGCAAGAACTGGTACTGCGCCACGAGAACAGCGAATTGCTTTGGATCTTGAATTTTAAAGAGGCTCGCAAAGATGAACATGCCGCCGATGCCAATGCGGAACAACGTTTCGAGACCTTTGACGGTGAATTCCTTATCTTTCAAGTATGCCGGGATCACGAGCAGAATCGCGATGATCAGCGAACCGATCCCGACGTGGAAATTGTACTTCCAGATCTTTGGGAACTTTTCGATTAAAGACTCATAATCGGTAAAGGTGAGGAAGGATTCCGGGAAGGCGACTTCGGCAACGCAGACAGCGGTCAGGAAGGCTGCGACGAGTAAAAGGATCGTGGAGAGAATGTGCTTTTTCATTAGAATCCCTCCGGCTTTTCAAAGACTTCCTGGGAGCCGATCCATTCGACGGATTTGCTGTCGTCGACGCGGATATTGTTCAGAATGGCAAGCAGAATGCAGACTGCGGCAAAAATAAAGAGGAACTTCCAGTTGAAGCTTTTGATGTAATTCAGGAGTTTTTCTTTCATAAGTAGAAATGTATAAATCCAAATGCTAAAAAACAAAGGCTTTCCGCGTTGGAAAGCCTTTGTGATAAATCTGTGACGCTGTTTTACGCGAGCAAGACTTAAATGTTGTCGATAATCTGGTTGAACGCTTCGACCGGACGCATCCATTTTTTGAGAAGTTCCGGCTTGGTGACGTAGTAACCGCCGATATCGACGGCAACGCCTTGAGCCTTGGCGAGAGCCGAAACGATTTCCGTTTCGTTCTTTTTCAAGGCGTCTGCGATCGGGGCGAACTTTGCAGAAAGCTCTGCATCGGTCTTTTGAAGCGCGATTTCTTCTGCCCAGTACATGGCGAGGTAGAAGTGGGAACCGCGGTTGTCGAGACCTCCGATTTTACGTTCTGGCGTCCGGTTGAATTCGAGAATTTTGCCGTTCGCCTTGTCGAGAGCGTCGGCAAGAACCTTGGCCTTCGGCGTACCGATCTGTTCCAGGGATGCGGCGAGGGCGAAGTATTCGCCGAGGGAATCCCAACGGAGATAGTTTTCGGCGAGGAACTGCTGCACCTGCTTCGGAGCGCTTCCGCCTGCACCGGTTTCGAACATGCCACCGCCCGCCATCAGCGGGACAATGGAAAGCATCTTGGCAGAGGTGCCGACTTCGAGAATCGGGAAAAGGTCGGTGAGATAGTCGCGCATCACGTTGCCCGTGACGGAGATTGTATCTTCGCCCTTCTTGGCGCGAGTCATCGTTTCGAAAATGGCTTCAGTCGGGGACTTGATGGAAATCGAAAGTCCGGAAAGGTCGTAATCCTTGAGGTAGACTTCAACTTTCTTTTGCACTTCGCGGTCATGCGCACGGTTCGGGTCAAGCCAGAAAATGGCAGGCATGTTCGCTGTCTTGGCGCGGGTTACGGCGAGCTTCACCCAGTCGCGGATCGGAGCGTCTTTTGTCTGGCACATGCGGTAGATGTCTCCCGCTTCCACGTTCTGCGAAAGGAGAACGTCTCCCTTCGAATTGACTGCGCGGATAATGCCCTTGCCGGTTGCGATAAAGGTCTTGTCGTGGCTGCCGTATTCTTCGGCGCCTTGGGCCATAAGACCGACGTTCTGGACGGTTCCCATTGTGCTCGGATCGAATGCGCCGTTCTTTTTGCAGAAGTCGATCGTAGTCTTGTAAATGCCTGCGTAGCAACGGTCCGGAATGACGGCCTTCGCTTCTTCGAGCTTGCCGTCCTTGTTCCACATGCAACCGGAGTTGCGGATCATCGCCGGCATCGAAGCGTCGATAATCACATCGCTCGGAACGTGGAGGTTCGTGATGCCCTTTGTGGAATCGACCATGGCGAGGCTCGGACCGTTTGCGATTGCAGCATCGATTGCCGCCTTGACTTCGGCTTCCTTCGGATTGCCTTCAAGACGCTTGTAAAGATCGCCGAGACCGTTGTTTTCGTTGACGCCGAGTTCCTTGAAGAGGTCTGCGTACTTTGTGAACACATCCTTGAAGAACACGCGTACGAAAGCGCCGAACATGACCGGGTCGGAAACCTTCATCATGGTCGCCTTCAAGTGAACGGAGAAGAGGACGCCCTGTTTCTTTGCGTCTTCCATCTGTTCCGCGATGAACTTTTCAAGCGACTTCATGCGCATCACGGTAGAATCCAGAATTTCACCCTTCAAAAGCGGCTTTGCAGGACGGAGTTCCTTGACTTCGCCGGATTCCGAAACAAATTCAATCTTGAACGTGTCGGCTTCTGGAAGTGTAATCGACTTTTCGTTGCCGTAGAAGTCGTCTGCCTGCATGCTCGAAACGTGCGTCTTGACAGATTCGTTCCATGTACCGTCGGAATGCGGATGCTTGCGGGCGTAGTTTTTCACGGCCAGCGGGGCGCGACGGTCGGAGTTGCCTTGGCGAAGCACCGGGTTTACTGCGGAGCCCTTCACCTTGTCGTACTTTGCACGGATTTCTTTTTCTTCTTCCGTTGTCGGAGCGTCCGGGTAATTGGGGACGTTGTAACCGTTCTTCTGAAGTTCCGCGATGGCGGCCTTGAGCTGCGGAAGGGATGCGGAAATGTTCGGAAGCTTGATGATGTTTGCGGAAGGATCCTGCGTGAACTGGCCGAGGAAGGCGAGGTCATCGGTTACAGGCTTGCCGAAAAATTCGGCACCGGCCGGAAGCTTGTCTGCAAAAACGGCGAGAATACGAGCCGGCAGGGAAATGTTCTTGGTTTCGACATCGATGTCTGCGGTCTTTGCAAAGGCCTGGACAATCGGGAGGAAGGATTGAGTCGCGAGAAACGGCGATTCGTCGGTAAGGGTATAATAGATTTTCTTTGTCATACAGAATGCAAGATAGAAAAAGGCTTTGAGCCTTCCAACACTCCGGATAAAAGAAAAGAAGCCCGATGTGTTCGGGCTTCTTTCAATTCTTACAATTTTGAAGAATTAGAGAATGTTATTGATGTCGCGAACGGCACCCTTGTCGGCGCTCGACGCCATGATTCCGTAAGCCTGCAGAGCCTTGGATACCTTGCGGTCTCGGCTGACCGGCTTCCAAGCCTTAGCGCCGCGGAATTCCATTTCCTTGCGGCGTTCGGCGAGTTCTGCATCGGTAAGGCCAACGTTGATCGTACGGTTCGGAATGTCGATTTCGATAATGTCGCCGTCCTGGACAAGACCGATGTTTCCCTTGCTGGCGGCTTCCGGGCTTGCGTGGCCGATCGAAAGACCGCTTGTGCCACCGGAGAAACGTCCGTCGGTGAGAAGGGCGCAGAGCTTGCCCAAATGGCGGCTCTTGAGATAGCTCGTCGGGTAAAGCATTTCCTGCATGCCAGGACCGCCCTTCGGACCTTCGTAGCGGATCACGACGACGTCGCCCGCCTTGACGCGGTTCGGATCGAGGATGCCCTTCACGGCGTCTTCCTGACTTTCGAACACGACAGCCGG
>DGSB01000060.1:0-10966 GCA_002390045.1 Fibrobacter sp. UBA4373 | reverse complement strand
CCGCCGTCCTTCGAATAGGCGTGAGCCGCATCGCGGATGGCTCCGTTCGCGCGGTCGAGATCCAGGGAGTCGTAATGGAAATCCTGGGAGAAAGCCGTAATGCTGAACTTACGGCCTGGACCAGCGAGATAACGCTGCTTGATTTCTTTCGACGGATTGCGCATCACGTCGTTCGTTTCAATGGCTTCGCCGATAGTCTTTGCATGGACGGTGTAGCATTCGCGGTGAATGAGGCCCATTCGGTCAAGTTCCGCGAGAATGCCGAAAATACCGCCTGCACGGTTCACGTCTTCCACGTGAATGTTGTGAACGGTCGGAGCGACTTTACAAATGCAAGGCGTGTTACGGGAAAGTCTGTCGATGTCCTTCATGGTGAAGTCTGCACCGGCTTCCTGTGCAACGGCGAGCAGGTGGAGAACCGTGTTCGAGCTACCGCCCATGGCGATGTCGAGACGCATGGCGTTTTCGAAAGCGGCCTTCGTGGCGATCGAACGCGGAAGGACGGTTTCATCGTCTTCATCATAGTAGCGGTGGCAGAGTTCCACAATGCGACGTCCTGCTTCTTCAAAGAGCTTTCGACGTTCGGAGTTTGTGGCGACAATGGAACCGTTACCCGGAAGGGAAAGACCGATCGCTTCGGTAAGGGAGTTCATCGAGTTGGCCGTGAACATACCGGAGCAGCTACCGCAGGTAGGGCAGGCGGCGGCTTCGATGGCGGCGGTATCTTCATCCGAAACGCTCGTGTCGGCGGAATCGATCATTGCGTCGATCAAGTCGAGCGCGCGGTCGGAACCGTCCTTCTGCTTCACGTGGCCCGCTTCCATCGGACCGCCCGAAACGAAGACGGCAGGAATGTTCAAGCGCATGGCAGCCATGAGCATACCCGGAGTCACCTTGTCGCAGTTACTGATGCAGACAAGAGCGTCGGCGCGGTGGGCGTTGGCCATGTATTCCACGGAGTCCGCAATCAAATCGCGGGACGGAAGGCTGTAAAGCATGCCGTCATGACCCATTGCGATACCGTCGTCGACGGCAATCGTGTTCATTTCTTTGGGAATGCCACCCGCTTTGCGGATGCTTTCTGCGACGATTTTGCCGACGTCACGCAGGTGAACGTGGCCCGGGACAAATTCGGTGAAACTATTGCAAATAGCAATGACGGGTCTTCCAAATTCTTCCGGTTTTGTACCAGTCGCGATCCACAGCGCACGTGCGCCTGCCATTTCGCGGCCTTCAATCGTCTTTTTAGAACGCAGATCTCTCATAGTTATACCTCGTGAAATTTCACGGCCATAAAGATAGAAAAACGTACGTTGATGGCTTGAAAAATTCTTAAATTAGGGTCATGGCAGAAGAAGTATCCAAAGATCCTAAGGAAAACGAAGAAGTATCCGATCTTCCTAAAATCGAATCGAACGAAGATCTCGCACGCATCGTGCAGGCTTTGGTTTTTGCGTCTCCGGATGTGGTGACGCTTCGAAAACTGAAGGAAATCATCGGGGACTTTCTTGATTCAAAGACCGTTGCCGAAGCGCTTCGCATTGCAAACGACAATCTGAATAAAATCGATTCTCCGTTTGAAATTGTGGAACAGGCAGGCGGTTACCGCTTCCGCACTCGAGCCCGGTATTATCCGTGGGTGCGCAAGCTCTTTCCGGATGCCAATCTGCGAAGACTTTCCCAGGCGGCGCTCGAAACGCTTTCGATTGTTGCCTACCAGCAGCCGATTACCCGAGCCGCACTGGAACAGGTTCGCGGAGTTTCGTGCGATGGGCCGTTAAAGAGCCTTCTCGAAAAGAAATTGATTGCTCTTGGAGCCCGCGCAGAAACCGTCGGCAACCCTTATACATATGTCACGACAGACGACTTTTTGAAGTACTTCGGCATCAACAAGATTCCGGAAGATCTTCCGCGTCTCCGTGAATTCCAGGAACTTCTGAATTCGAACGAAATCGTTCCGAACTATGCCGAGAATGATAGACCCGAATCTCCGAAGCAGCCTGAATCCAATCCTTCGCAAATTGAACTTTCGATGGGGACCCCGTGAGTGTAACCCCGTTAATGAAGCAGTACTACGAGATCAAGGCCCAGAATCCCGACTGCATTCTCTTTTTCCGCATGGGCGATTTCTTTGAACTGTTCGAATCGGACGCCGAAATCGCATCCAAAATTTTGGGCCTGACCCTGACGAGCCGCAATAACGGGGCTTCTGGCGCGACGCCGCTTTGCGGATTTCCGCACCATGCCTCGGACAGGTATTTTCCGAAGATGGTCGCCGCTGGCTATAAAGTCGCCGTCTGCGAACAGGTCGAAGATCCGAAGCTTGCCAAGGGAATCGTCAAACGCGCGATCGTGGAAGTCATCAGTGCCGGAACTTCGATGAACGAAGGAAACCTGGACGCGAAGGTCGCAAATTACCTTTGCGCGGTCATTCCGCTCAAGAATTCGATCGCATTTGCTTTTGCTGACGTCACCACGGGATATTTTGCCGTATCGGAATCTCCGATCCAGAATTTCGAAAGTGAATTTGCCCGCCGCATGCCGAAAGAAGTCCTTGTGCCTGTGGGAATGGAACTTCCGAAGTCCGTTGCCGATTTTGTGCGGGCGGAATCGATTCTGGTGACGCCCGTCGACGAAGAACATTACGAGTTTGAGAAGGCGGCAGAGGTTCTGCAAAACCATTTTAAAATGGCGAGTGTGGAATCTTTGGGTCTTGATGGCCAAACGGAAAAAGTCCGTGTGGCGGGAGCCATCCTTTGGTATTTGATCGATCAAAAGAAGTCTGAACTTTCGCACATTACGCACCTTGAAATTTTGGATCTCGGCGATTACATGGTTTTGGATCCGGCGACACTTCGCAATCTGGAACTGGTTCGCCCTCTGAATTCGGATGATCCGCAGAGTACGCTGATGTACGTGCTCGATTATACGGTCACGGCAATGGGTGGCCGAAGACTTCGCGAATGGATTTCTCATCCGCTCGTTTCGGTGAAGCGGATCGATGAACGTTCCGAAGCGATTGCGGAACTGGTTTTGAACCCGATCGTTTTGGACGAACTGAAACTTTCGCTTCGGGAAATCCTCGATATGGAGCGCCTGATGGGGCGCGTGGGAAGCGGGCGAGCGAATGCGCGCGATCTGTATGGAATGGGACGTTCCCTTTCCAAGGCGGTCAAAGTTGCAGAGGCTCTTTCCGGTTTAAAATCCCCGGTGTTCCATGCGTTGTCGGAAACGCTCCTTTCTGCGGAAGGCAAGGGTGACGAAATTCTCCGGATGTTGAACGATGACCTTCCGATGACGGTGCGTGAAGGCGGCATGATCCGTGAAGGCGCTGCGCCGGAACTCGACCAGATGAATGCCGAAATCAAGGACCGTCGGGAATGGATCGCTTCTTTGGAAGCCCGCGAACGGGAACGCTTGGGCGTGAATTCCTTGAAGGTCAGTTACAACAAGGTTTTTGGCTATTACATCGAAGTTTCCAAAATTCATTCGGACAAGATCCCGCCGGAATATATCCGTAAGCAGACGACGGTCAATGCGGAACGTTACATTACGCCCGAAATGAAGGAATGCGAAACGATCATTTCGAGTGCGGAAAGCCGCATCCATGATTTGGAATATCGCATTTTCTGCAAGCTTCGCGAATCGGTGAATGCGGAACGCAATGAACTTCAGGAAATTGCGGAAGCGATTGCCGAAGTGGATTCTTTTTACAGTCTAGCCGTGGCGGCTCGTAAGCGCGGCTATTCCCGGGCAGAAGTCTTTGACGGAACGGGTATCGAAATTCGGAACGGATTCCATCCGGTCATTGTCGCTGCGAATCCGGACTTGTCCTTTGTCCCGAACGATGTTTCGCTTTCGAGAGAAGCTCACCGCATGATGCTCATTACCGGCCCGAATATGGCTGGTAAATCGACTTATTTGCGCCAGACCGGTTTGATTGTTTTGATGGCGCAGATTGGCTCGTTTGTACCTGCGGAATATGCGCGAATCGGTGTGGTCGATCGAATCTTTACGCGTGTCGGTGCGAGCGACCGCCTTTCGCGCGGGCTTTCCACGTTCATGGTGGAAATGATCGAAACGGCGAACATTTTGCGGAATGCGACGGACAAGAGCCTTGTCTTGCTCGATGAAATCGGCCGTGGAACAAGTACCTTTGACGGTCTTTCGATTGCCTGGGCGATTTTTGAAACTCTCCACGATAACGAAAAGCGTGCGGCGATGACGCTTTTTGCAACGCATTATCACGAAATGACGACCCTTGCGGATTCTTTGGAACATGCGGGGAACTATCAGATTGCGGTTCGTGAAGATGGGGATAAACTGATTTTCTTGCATAAGATTATTGCCGGAGCCTGCGATTCGAGCTACGGTATCCATGTGGCGGAAATGGCGGGGCTTCCTTCCGAAGTCGTGCGCCGTGCCCGAAAG
Source organism: Fibrobacter sp. UBA4373 (assembly GCA_002390045.1). Classification (GTDB taxonomy): domain Bacteria; phylum Fibrobacterota; class Fibrobacteria; order Fibrobacterales; family Fibrobacteraceae; genus Hallerella. Next base: position 6,535 of record DGSB01000060.1, on the reverse strand, counting down.
ATTCTCTTGCGTCTTGAAAAACAGCAGATCGATCCGAGTGATTCCAAGCATAAACAAGAACTCAAGGCTCAGCCGCAGATCGATATCTTTGCCCCTCCGGACGAAGATACGCAGCTCTTGCTCGATGAAATCAAACGCTTGAAGCCGGAAGAAATGACTCCCCTCCAGGCCCTTCAGACGCTAACGGAATTGAAGGAACATTACGGCAAATAGTATGGAAAGCATCGATTTCGCAGCGCTGGAAGACTATATCTACGAGAATCGCCTTTTCGACGAAAAGTCCTTGCATGGACTTTCTCATTGGCATCAGGTAGAATTCAACGGTCTCTTGCTTGCGAAAAAGACTCATGCCGATGAAGCGGTCGTGCGGCTGTTTGCTCTTTTTCACGATTCTCGCCGGATTCACGACGGGTATGACGAAGAACATGGACCTCGTGGTGCGGAATTTGCCAAACAGCTTCGGGGGAAACTGTTTGATTTAGACGACGAGCGTTTTCAAAAACTTTTGATCGCTTGTCAAAAACATACCGTGGAGCCTTCGACCGGAGATCCCACGATCGATACTTGCTTTGATGCCGACCGTTTGGATTTGGGAAGGGTTTCTATTGTTCCAGATCCTCAAAAAATGGCGACGGATTTCGGGAAAAAACTCGCTTCTAAGCTACAGAATGTTCCCGTAAAAGGTCACCGTGAATGGCTTAGAACTCAATCCTTTATTATTTTTCCAACGTGATCTATAGCATTTTACTTTCTCTTCTTCCGCTGGTATCGTCATTTCCTTTCTTCATGATGCTGGTGGAACTCCATGGAAAGCGTCCGTCGGCGCGTCAGCTTCCGTGGCTGATTTTTGCGAGCCTGTTCCTCTTGTGGAACGCCGTGGGTTCTCGCTTTTTGGGCAATGATCCGCAATTGCGCAATTTGAATCCGATCGGTGACATGCTCGTAATGCTGTATTTCACGTTCCTGTTCATATGGGAAGAAAGACGGAAAGCCGTGGAGCCGATTCAGAAGGCCTATCGGATGCGTGCAATTGTCGCCTTTTTGATTTATGTCGTTGTCAATTTTGTATGCTTCAAGGTTTTAAATCCGCCTGTATTTTTAATTCCGCTGATAGTCTCCGCTTTGGTCGTCTTCTACTTTGACCGAGTCTACTCGTCGATGTCTTATTACCCGAAGCCGCGGATTCATTTGGTCTTTTACTTCTATATCATCAGTTCTTTTCTTGTGCTTCCTCCGTTCCGCTTGCTCTTTATTGTGCAGATTGCCTACGTGTTCATGCGGCGTTATGGCAACTGGATCGACCACAAAGACAGGATGATTGCTGCGCATGATGAAGAACGCAAGGTAAACTACAAGATTGTGACCAAGATGGGCGAAACGGTGAATGACTTCTCGGATTTGCATGAATCCTTGCAGAACTTCCTCGCGAACCTTGCCCAGGGTATTGAAGCCAAGTCCGCGGCGATTTACATCTGGGATGAAAAAGGACAACTGTTCCGCTGTTCCGATATCTACGGCATTTTCTTTCCGCTCGTCCGCGGAAACGAAATGAGTTTTACCCATGTGGAAGCCTTAAAGGAAATTGCCCTTTCGCAAAATATCAGCGATCGGGACAACATCGTTTGGGAATGCGGAATGTCGCGCATCGGAACCTTCGTTCCTTTTGCAAGTCAGGACGGTCGAATTTTATCTCTGGGCAGCCGTGCGGCAAATATCCGCTCGTTAATTCTTGAACCGCTGAATTTTGACCAGCAGCTCCTCGGCGTTCTCGTTGTCGAAAACAAGCTTTACGAACGTTACTTTACCGAAAGTGATTATTACCTGGTTCAGAACTTTGCCCACTACGCGACGATGATTCTCAAGGCGAACGAAGCGGTGATGGAACGTCAGAATCAGGCGCGCACGCAGGCGGAATTGCAGCTCGGATTCCATATCCAGTCGGGACTTTTGCCGCATACGATTCCGGAATTCGACGGAATCTCGTTGGCGGGCTCGATGACTCCGGCCAAGGAAATCGGAGGAGACTACTTCGACTTTTTGGATTTGCCGAACGGAAATTTGGGCATTGTGATTGGCGACGTTTCGGGCAAGGGCGTTCCTGCGGGCATGGTGATGACTTCGCTCTACGCCTTTTTGCATGCGGAATGCCGTTACTTTGTGAATTCATACCGGGCGCTTGTCCGTGTGAATTCGGACTTGGCGGGTCATATTTTTGAAACGATGTTCGCGTCGCTCCTTTTCTTTGAATGGAATCCGCGCTCCAAGTCTTTGCATTATACAAGTTGCGGTCACGAACATATTCTGCATTTTAAAAAGTCGGAAAATGAACTGGAAACGATCAAGAGCGGTGGCATTGCCTTGGGAATGGTCGAAGACAACAGCAAGATTATCCGTGAAAAATCCTTGATTGTAAAACCGGGAGACACCGTTTTGCTGTACACGGACGGTGTGACGGAATCGGCGAACGAAAAACGGGAAATGTTCGGGCTTGGAAGGTTGCAGGCGTTTGTCGAAAAGTACCAGGCTTTGACTGCGGATGAAATCCGCAAGGCGTTGTTGGAAGAACTGCGGAACTTTGCCCATGGTGCACCGCAGGCAGACGATATCACGATTCTGGTGATGAAGTTCTAATCGCAAAATTCGGTCAAAAGCTTTTCGACCGTTGAATTTTAAGACAGCAAAAAGCCTCCCCTGGCGGGGAGGCTTTTGAATTTTTCCATTCCGAATTACTTGTTCAGAGCGGTGAACAGGGCGAACACCATACCCGGACGGAAATACTTACCGGCCGTGTACTTGAGTGCCGTGCTGTGGAGCAGCGTGAACAGGTCTTCTTCCGAAATATTCGCCTTCTTCGCAAGAGCGCCGTAGGACTTCTTGAACGAAGCGAGGTTCGTCGTGAGAGTCGGAGCGATACGCTGATCCGGGAGAAGGGCTTTCTTCTTCACGAGTTCGGCGATGAGCGTCTTGGCTGCGGAAGCGGAAACTCCAGCCTTTTCGAGAGTGTCTTCGTGGAGACGGCAGGAACCGTTGAATCCTTCCGGTGCGGCGAACGGAATCTTCGCTTCTTCGTAAAGGTTCTGGATCATGCTTTCCACGAGGTCGCGGGCTTCGTCAAAGCTCTTGTGGAGAATGAGACCGCTGGCGATGCTGTACTGAATACCGATCCAAACGTCATGAGCCTGGAAGTTGAATTCGTCGAGCGGGGAACCGTCCTTGTGGACAAGGTTTGCGGCGCCGAGCAGCGGGGAATTTTTCTTGTAGTTTGTCTTGAAGATACGGTCGAGGGTACGGGTGCCTTTTTCTTCGTCGGTAATCGGCTTCAAGTCGAGAAGACGGAGATAGGTGTCGGCGAGCATCGAGTCGGCGAATACGTCGTCGGAATCGAGATCGATCTTTGCCTTGAACGAATCTGTGAAGGCTTCCGGGGCGGTGCTGTAGAGCCAGGTCTTCTTCCACTTGCGGAGTTCAAGCTTCGAAAGTTCTTCTTCTTCCGGAATGTCGCTGAAGTCGAGCCAGTCGTTCAATTCGCGGAGCTTCTGCGTGTCGGTTCCGGAAAGCGGTACGAGGTCAGCGAGAGCTTCCACGATCTTGTCAAAGTTTTCGAAGTTCACGTCCTTTGCTTCGATCGGGGTGGCGAAGAAGTGGAAGTAGCCTTCGTTTTCATCCCAAAGGGCGGCGTGGAATTCGGCTTCGGCTTCGTCGGCTTTCTTGTTCCAGTCGATTGCACGTGCGGAGTCGCCTTCAAGTTCGGCAATCTTTGCTGCTGCGCGGAGACCAGCGATCCAGAGAGATCCGCAGTAAACGGAAATGCCGTTCGAAGAAAGGTTATCGAACGTATCGTCCGTACCGTGGGTAAGCGGGAAGTTTTCGCCTTCGGCGACCATCTTTTCCAGGTATTCCATGCTGGCGTAGACGGCGTCCTTGCAAGCGTCGACAACGGACTTTTCACCGGTGAGCTTGTAATGGCGGAGAACCATCAACACGTATTTCGGAGCGAGGTCCTTCCATTCCTTCACGTTATGCCAGTCGTAAGCGTCGGCATGCGGAACGAACGGGCTTCCGAGATCGTGAATCACGGCGCCGGTCACGGCGAGAGGACCTTCGAGCTTTGCCTGCGGAAGATCCGCATACGGATGGTTCACATATTCGTGATGACGACGGCGGGTCATGTCTTCGGCAAGGATCGCATCGCTAAAGCGCTTCAGCACTTCGCCATCCAGGCGCGGCAAAAGGGCGAGGAGCGAGAAGCTGCCGTAGAAGTAAACGTCGAGAGAGTTGAAGAACGGATAGTCCGCGCATTCGCGAACGAGGAAGTTGTCGTCCTTGTCCCAGACGGTAGCTTCCGGAATAAAGCTCAAGGTGTTGAGAGCGAGGGAACGGAATTCGGCCTGCTTCTTCTTGTCCTTCGGGAAGAGCTTTGCCAAAGCCTTTTCCGGTGCGAGTGCATGGTAAGCTTCGCCAAAAGTCTTTTCGAATTCAGCGTCAAAGCTCAGAGCTTCGGAAAGCATTGCCTGGACGCGGCCAAAGGATTCCGGATAGAAGACGGTGTACTTCTTCAAGGTTTCCTGTGCGCCGTGGAAGCGGATGTGTGCAAAGTCGAGAACCGTGTTGAACTGGACCGTAGCCTTTGCCTTCGGCTTCAAGCGGATCGTGGCGACGACTGCGCCAGCGACGGTTTCGCGACCGCTGTAAACGTTCTTCACGAAGGTCTGCGAAACGCGGCCACTGTGGAGGGCGCCTGCGAGAACCGTCTTCTGATCGTTACGGTAGAAGAGAGGCTTTGTGGTAACGTTCACATCGTCCTTCGGGTTCCACGTTGCAGAAATTCCCATGCAACCGTCGAAGTCGCTTTCGGAAAGGATGTTCTTGTTGAAGAATTCGACTCCCTTCACCACGCGACCGTCGGCGAGAGTCGAATTGAATTCCACGCCCATCGGATCGCGAGCGGTCGGAACGAGCACAAAGGAAGAATCCTGAACGCTTTCACGGTCCTTGCGAACCTGGTAGCCGCAGTAGTTTTCCTGCATCTGCACGAGCGTCACTTCGCGGACCTGCTTTGTCGGGTTCACGAGTTCATAGCGGGTTGCGCTGACCGGAAGGCTCGAAATACGTTCGTTGTTCGGGAGAATGTAGCTGTACTGGTAGCGGGTAATCTGCACGCCTTTCTGACCCTTATACTGGGTGCGGGAAAGCGGATATTCCGCCGTGTATTCCATCTTCTGGGCGTCGTAGCCCTTTTCGCCGAGGAATTCGGTTTCGTCTCCAAATGCGCCGGTGAGAGCGCCCTTGCTTTCGACCTTTTCGCCGAGTTCACCGTCGAAGAAGTCGACGAGAACGGCGCGGTTGAATTCCGGAGAAGTCGTGTCGCCGGCTTCGATCATCGCCTGGGTGCGCGGGCTGAATTCCGTGTGCCAGCGGAGAAGAGCGTCCTTGTTCGTCTCCCAGAACTTCTTGTCGGCGAGAACGGCTTCGAGCTTCTTCAAGGTTTCCTTTTCGTTCTGGCATTCGAACAGGGCGTTGCCCTCTGCATCCTTTAAGGTGTAGAACTGGTTCTTGCGGCAGAATTCAAAGAAGCTGCGGATGGTGAGCGGAGCTTTTTTGTCGATGACAGATTCACGGTAGAAAACGTTCTGCAAACGCATGTCGTTCGGATTTTCGGTGCGAACCTGAACGCCCGGAATGATTCCCGTGACCGGAGTCGTGCCGGCCGGAGTCACCGTATAAGTGCTACCGATACCGCCGACGGCAATACCTGTTGTTGCCGGGGTCGTGGTGAGCGGGGTGTACCACGGCTGAATGAATTCCACGGCGAGACCCTTGGTCATCAAGTCTTTCACGTTGCCGTGCAACTTGGCGGATTCCAAATATTTATCAAATGTCATGAGGAGATGTCCTATGGTTGTTGATATTTTACTTCGCATTTAATTTAGAAAAGTTATTTTTGTCGCATGTTTAGATTTGGTGCTTTTGCTTCGGGTGGCGGTAGCAATTTCCGCGCACTTCTTTCCCATGCGGAAGATGGATCCTTGGAAGGTTCCTGTGAATTTTTAATCGTGAACAATGCGGATTGCGGCGCTGCAAAAAGTGCGAAGGAACACGGGATTCCGGTGTACCACATCTCTTCGAAGACGCATCCGAACGAAGCGGATTATGAACAGGCGCTTTTGGATGTGCTGAAAGAACATCCGGTCGATTTTGTTGCCCTTTGCGGTTACATGAAAAAAATTCCGGATTCGTTCCTTGATGCGATGAAAAATCGGGTTTTGAACGTGCATCCGGCACTTCTTCCGAAATATGGTGGTAAAGGATTTTACGGCATCCGCGTCCATCAGGCGGTTATCGCTGCTGGAGAAAAGGAAAGTGGCCCGACCATTCATTTGGTGACAAGTGAAATCGATTGTGGAAAGACGCTCGCGCAGACAAAGGTTCCTGTTCTTGAATCGGATACTCCAGAAGATCTTGCGGCCCGTGTCCTTGTGCAAGAACATGCCCTCTTCTGGAAGACGCTTCGCGACTACGCCCTGTCGCTGTGATG
>DGSB01000067.1 GCA_002390045.1 Fibrobacter sp. UBA4373 | reverse complement strand
CGAGACGCCTTCTGGAACCTGCGAGAAAATTTGAACCGTCAGCTGGAACATGCAGAAGCCTACGCAGCTCACCGGGATTTTTTGCAACGCTTTGCCGAAGAAAACATTCCGACAAAAAACGGACTCTTTTACAAAAAGGATGGTTCCACCTTATTCTTTCGCATGACGTACCCTTGGCTTTCGGGCGACCAAGTCGTTATTGGGATGATCGATGCCGAAGCTTACCAAAAGCGGATTCGTGAAAAGCTGAGCGATGTCGCCCGTGAATGGAAAAACGTTTCCTACTCCATTTCCAACAGCCAAGACTCTCTGATTTTCGGAAAGATTCCCGACAAGAACGCAACGATTTCCAAGCAGTTCGATTTAGGCGAAGGCTTAGGATGGTCACTGACCCTGTACCAGCGCGATACGCAAGAACTTTACAGCGAAGCTCGCCACAAGATGTTCTTGCTTTCGGGACTTGTTGCGTTTTCACTCCTGACTGTTTTACTCGGATCGTTCTTTATTTTGAAATCCATTTCGCAGGAACGCAAGCTCATCATGATGAAGACGAACTTTCTTTCGTCGGTTTCGCACGAGCTGAAAACTCCGCTGACATCCATTAAAATGTTTGCCGAAATGATTTCTAACGGACGCGTCCAAAAAATCGAAAAATGCCAAGAATATTCCAAGCTGATCGGCAAAGAATCCACGCGTCTTGAAAACCTGATCGCAGCCATTTTGAACTATACCCGCATGGAAACCGGAAAGCAAGTGTTCCACTGGGAAAAGCTCGACCTTTCGGAATGTGTCAACCGCGTTTATGCAGCAGTGCTAGACATTGCGGATAACCGCGGAATCACCATGACCAAGGATCTTGCCCCCGGATGTTTTGTCATGGGCGACAATACCGCATTATACAGTTTGGCTCAGGGTCTCATCGAAAACGCAATCAAATACACAAATCCTCCGGGAAAAGTGCATATCCGGGTTGCCGAAGAAAACGAAAAAATCATATTTTCAGTAGCGGATACGGGCATAGGCATCGCCTCGTCCGAACAGAAGAATATATTTAACGACTTCTATCGCGTGGGTGACGAAATGACCCGCAGTACAAAAGGTTCCGGCCTTGGACTTGCGATCGTCAAACGCGTGGCGGAAGCCCATAAGGCAAGTATTTCCGTGCAAAGTCACAAGGGCAAAGGCTCGACTTTTACGGTAAGGCTTAAAAAGGCGGAATAGATCATGGAAAACAATAAAATTCTGATCGTCGAAGATGAAGAGATCATCCGGCTCGGGCTCAAAGACAACTTTGAACTCGAAAACTATATCGTAGAAACCGCTGGCGATGGAGAAGAAGCGATCGAAAAAGCCGACACGTTCCTGCCGGATCTTGTCATTCTCGACCTGATGATTCCGAAAAAAAGCGGTTTCGAAGTTTGCCGCTATATCCGCAAAAAGCATCCGGACACATTCATCATCATGCTAACGGCCAAGACAGAAGAAACGTCCAAGGTGACGGGCCTTGAAATGGGTGCGGATGACTACGTTACAAAGCCATTCTCCATTTTGGAACTGCTCGCCCGCGTCAAGGCGTTTTTGCGCCGCGGTCCGCGGACAGGCGGAGCTCCGAGCGCTCCGCAAGTCGAAGCCGCAAATGCAGATACCGTCGACTTCAAGGGAATCCATTTGGACTTCAAAAAATACGAAGCGAGCAAGAACGGCGTTCCTCTCGAAATGTCCGCTCGCGAATTCCAGATTCTCAAATATTTCTGGACCAAGCGTGGCGAAGTCGTTCTCCGCGAAGACCTCCTGCAAGATATCTGGGGCTATACGCCAGACAACATGCCGTCTACACGTACAATCGACAATCACATTGTGAACTTGCGCAAAAAATTGGAAGATGACCAGGCAAATCCCAAGATCATTCTTTCGATCCGTGGAGCCGGTTACAAATTCGACGTGTAAAATGAAACGGTTTCGGCTTTCGACATTTCTGCTTTACGCCTGTGCGCTATCTTCTATCGCGTTCGCTTCGCGAATGGACCTAGAACTGTACGAAGCCGTATACCAATTTGAACTCAAGGGAAATTTTGCCGAAGCCCAGGATATGCTTTCCCGCATATCGATTGAAGGCGACGACGAAGACAAGAGCAAGGCGTTCTTTCTTCTCGGAAAAATTCAAGAAGTTTCCGAAAACCCGCAGACCGCGGCATTCTATTACCGCCAAGCACTCGCAAGTCCAAACAATATCTCTGAGGCCTACTTTTTAGCCAATCGAATCGCCGCACTCGATTCCTCTCCGGAGCGTATTGTCTTGAGCCGTAAAAAGTTCCCTGCGCCCATCCGCAAAACTTTTGCAAGCGGTACCCCTTCCATTCTTCTCGTCAACAACCAAATTTTCAGTCTGCATGGAGAAAATTTCGTTCCGCTATCCATTTTCATTCCCGCGGACTCCAAAATTTTTTCCATCACCTATCAGGGCATATGGTATTCGTCCAACCGTGGGAACGTTCTGCATTTTCAGCCCAAAGATTCCAAGCAGCCGGTTCATTCCTACCCGTTTGATTCTCCCATCGAAAGCGTCGTCCCGATTGCAGGTCTCGGAGCCATGGTCATGACCGAAAAGGATTTTGCCTTTGCCGGAAACGAAGGCATCCGATTTGCAATCGAAAATAGGTACCGCGGCTGTACTCCCGTCGGGCTTTACACTCCACGCAGTGAGCTTGTCCTCAACTGTCAAGACAACGCCCTGCATTTACTGAATGCAGAAACCGGTGAAGAAAGTCAAACGTTATCCATGATTGACCCAATCCACCAAGTTATCTTGACCGATAACGGAATTTTTGCATCCTCTTCCAACGCATTTTGGCATTTTCGCCCACAAACAAGCCAAACCTATCTGTGGGAAAATTCAGGGAACCCCATTGAAGACGCCACATTCTTCGGGAACAGTTTAGCCGTTCTAGAAAGCGGAGGCTCGCTCAAACTGTTGAATCCCCAAACAGGTGTCGAAACATCTTCTGCCACCGTCGATGGAGAAACCCTTTTTGAAATTGCGAAAGGCGCCTTGGGAATTTTTTCGCAAGAAGGCGCATTAACGGTTGTCGATACGAATCTGCAACCGCTATGGCAGTACCACTTCGGAAAGCCCCTAATCGCCAAACCTCTCAAAAGCCAGGGGCAAGTGTTCTTGCCTTTCGAAAGCAATGAACTGATGACGATCAGTGCTCTGCATTACGGGAAAAAGCCGATTCTTTCCCAGACGTTTGCGAGCAAGGCTTCCGCCGAAATGTCTGCCGGGAACCTCAAAAAGGCGCTCCAGTTTGTAGATTCCGCGACCGCTCTAGAACCGGGAAATCCAACAGCCAGCTACCTGCGCGCCGTTTACATGGAACAGATCGGAGCCGATGAAAAATCCCGAGCTTCCGCCTGGGCAAACGCCGTCCGCAATTCCTACGGTAACGACAAAGCCGCCGAAGGAATTCTCGCCCACTTCGCAAAAATCATCGGCGCCCAATACGTCCACTTTTTGCCGCTTTCCCCACGCACGCTTTATCCGAACCTTTTTAGTGCAAGCCATAATCTTTTCACCGTGGACCCGGCAGCCCAAACCCTCCTTTCCTTGGATCCGTCTACAGGGGGAATCCGCTGGAGCAAAAAACTCGGGTCGCTTGAAACCAGTCCCGTCCTTTCAAACGACGCTTCGCACCTAGCCATTGCAAGCGGATTCCGCATCGACATCCACGATCTCAGCCAAAACGGAAAGACTCACTTCAGCGAGCTTCCGGGGAAGCCTTTCCAGATTAAATTTTCGAACGATGCCATATTCGTTTCTACCTGGAACGGTTACTTTATAAAACTGCTCGCCCCCAATTACCGAATCGCGTGGGCTCGAAAGCTTTTCAATTTGCCGTTCTTCTTTGACATTTCCAAGACGTCCATCGCTGTCGCAAGTATCGAAGGGACCCTCGGTTTTGTAAACGACATGACCGGGCAAAATGCGCTATCGATGACAAATGCCGGCGCCAACATTTCTGCAATGGAAATGTCAGACACACTCCTTGCCGTAGCGACGGACCAAGGCGAAATTCGCATTTACAATCAAAAAACGAATTCTCTCCAATCGATCTACACGGCAAATTCGAACGTTCTCTCCCTGCAATGGGTCCACATCGGGAATTCCAAATATCTCCTAGCCGGGTTAAGTAATCAAAAAATCTGTCTCTACGGATTGACTTCAAAAGATCCTTTATGGACATTTGCCGGGGAAAATTCCATCTACACGACCCCGATCGTCAAGGGAAATTCCCTTTACATCGACCAAAAATCCTATATCGCAAGAATTTCGCTTGCCAAAGGCACCCTGGAAAAGCGCTATCCTACCCCAGGAGGTTCCGGAACACCGTTCATTTTGGACAATACCCTGTTCTGTACTTCGCCTAAGCGCCTTCTTTATGCGTTTCCTCTGAGTAAATAATTCCCGAAAGTTTCGAAACGCCCTCGTTTGTGCAAACAAGAACTTACAATTTCCTTTTTTTTACTCAAAAATTTTCCCTATTTAAGTGAAGATTCTGTAAATTTAGGAAAGGTATACCTTAGATTAGACAGTTTTAAAAGGGCGGATAGTTCTTTGCATAAAAAGTGTTTGCAATATGGTCGGATCGCAAGCGTTCTGCTTTCTGGAATGCTCGCCTGCGCATCCCTTGTCGCTTGCCAAGACGAAACGGAAAAGGCTTCTTCTTCCGCGGAAGAATCTCCATATCCCCGTTCTCAAACTCTTTACATTGGCGGTTACGACTGGGCCCCTCCAACCACATTCAACCCTTTGGACGGCGATCCGAACTTCCCTATCGACGGCAACATCCGTCTGATGTACGAATCGCTTTTCGCCTATAACCTTTTGAGCGGCGAAATTGAACCGATGCTCGCCAAGAGCTACGTCCAAACCGATTCTTCCATTACGGTGGAACTCGACGAACGCGCACACTGGAGCAATCAAGAAAAGGTGACCGTGGACGACGTGTTGTACACATTCCATCTTGATTCGATTTTCCCGACTCCACGCCATGGCGGTTGGCTCTATATCGAAAAGATTTCCGCAAACGGGAATCAGATCGAATTCGTGATGAACAAGAAGGAAAAAAATCCGCTCGTTCTGCTGAACCTGCTCGCCGAAACGTCCATCCTTCCTAAAAGCGTCTTCGAACCGATCGTCGAAGCATCGAAGAAAGCGGGACGCTACAATTATGCAAATGTTTTGACTTTCAAAAATGATTCGACTCCGGTCGTCTCCGGTCCATACAATCTGGATTCCTACTATCCAGACAAGATCGTTTTGAAGCGCGTCGAAAATTACTGGGGTAACGTCAAGCATGGTGGAAAATCTCCTGCTCCGCTGTACGTGATCCACACGCTCTACCCGGGCAACAACCACTTCAACAACGCGATGACCAAGGGAAACCTCGACGTTTCCTCCATCTTTATGCCGCGCATTTGGGAAAAGAAGCGTGACGATATCCGCGCCTGGAGCCTTAAGGAACCTTACCATTATCCGGGTTCCATCCCGACGCTTTTCATCGCCACAACGACGACTCCTTTCAACGACGTCGCTTTCCGCAGAGCCCTTGCGCATTCCATCAATTTCGAAAAGATCAAAGCGGTCGCCGTTTCTAACTATACGGATCCGGTTCGCCCAGGCTTTATCCTTCCTTTTGGTCAGGAATCCAAATACTTTAACGAAGAAGACGCCGAAAAATACGGCTATTCTTACGACATCAAAAAGGCCAAGCAAATTTTGAGCGATGCCGGTTATTCCTGGGATAATGACGGCAAGCTCTTGAATAAGGAAGGCATGCCGATTCGCCCGTTGAGCATTGAATGCCCGAACGGTTGGACAGACTGGGAAGATGCGATTAAGGTGGTCGCCGAATCCTTTAAGCAGATCGGCATCGAAACCAACCAGCGCTTTATCGAATATGCGGAATGGGAAAAGGATTTACGCTTTGGCAAGTTCGACCTCGCCATGAAAACGCAGACAGCCGACCTTTCTGCCGCAACGCCATGGACCCGCTTTGACCAGGTGATGAACTCCAAGAACACGAAGCCTATCGGAGAAGAAACGTTCTCGAATTTGGGACGCTTTAGCGATCCTAAGGCAGACAGCCTTCTGGATATCATCCCTTCGCTTACGGATTCCGTCGCACTGAAGAACGCTTACCGAGCCTTGAACCGGATTTTTATGGAAAAAATCCCGGTTTTACCGCTGATGTACCGTCCAACCCAATATTATCAGTTCTCGACCAAGCATTGGACCAACTTCCCGACCGAAGAAAATCCATATGCGCCACCTCAGGGATTGATCGTCGGAGCAGGCATCAAGGCCCTCTGGGAAATCAAACCTGTTCAATAATCTGAAACATTGACATTTCCGTAAAAAGCTCGTTCAATGACGGGCTTTTTTTATTAGATTGTTACCACGATTTGGAGATCTTACGATGAAAAGAGCTCGTTTTATTTTGCCGAATGCATTCACCAGTATGAACTTTTTGCTGGGAGCATTTTCCATTTGTTGGTCCGCAGGCATGTTCAACGGTTACTCGACCCTTGATCCGTTCCGTATGGGTGCCTACTTTGTGCTTCTTTCCGTTCTTTGTGATAAACTTGACGGTTTCGCTGCCCGTTTAGTGGATGCCAGTTCCGAATTCGGTGCCCAATTCGACAGCCTTGGCGATCTTGTCGGATTTGGTCTCGCTCCGGCTTTTTGCGTGTTTTTCAGTTACAAGGCGAACGCCGCCGAATGGTTGGGCCAGAACTTGGTTCTCGTTTTGATCACCTTTGCGATTTATATCCTTTGCGCCGCCATGCGTTTAGCCAAGTACAACGCCATGGACGGAGATACCTACCATCATCATTTCTCCGGACTGCCGAGTACATTTGCCGGCGCCATCAACATGATCTTCCTCAGCTACATGACCTTGCACGGTCTTTTCAACCCGGGAAACGAAAACCTTCTGTTCCTCCCGATTCTCGTTTTGCTCGTCACCGGCCTGATGATGGTTGCCCCGTGCTTCCTCCCGAAATTGCAGCCGCATTCGAACAAATTCCTTTCCGCGCTCCAAATCGTGCTTGTCGTCATCACCTATCTCAGCGGATTCTTCTTCATCACTTCCAACGTCCTTCTGCAGAACATCATCCTCACTTACTTGATGATTCTCTGTGGCAGCTACGTGGTCATCGGCTTTACGCTCGGATTCATCCAGCGTTCCAAGATTATCGCCGAAGCGGAAGCCCAGAAGAAGCAGAACGAAGCCGCTTAATTCCAGTTTCCGAACTTTATAGAAAGTGCCGCGAAAGCGGCACTTTTCTTTTTTCACTTTTACGAAAAATCCCGAAGGAATCTAGCCAAAGGCTCTGCATAACGGATGTCTAAAATTTCGGGAGCTTCGCGCGGAAGTTCCACCGTCACGCATTCAAGACCGTTTTCAGCAGCATAGGTTCCAAAACTTCCCGGAGTCGGATATCCAACCCCCGACTGCCACGGTAAAGAAAAAACATCTTCCATTTTCTGAACCAGTTCCGAATGACAATCGGCATCCACCAGCCCGAAAGGCGCATGCAGTGAAACGCACTTTTTGACCCCGAGCTTTTGAATCAAGCCGATCAACGCTTGCGTTTCTGGCTCACTTGCAGGCGAAACTCCTGTCGAAAGTTCCGTTTCGCGCGGGGCTTCCAATACCAGTCGAGAAAGCGTTTTTTCAGGTTTCCAGTTAGCCGTCGGAAAGTTGCGGTTCAAATCCACACCATTTGCGTTACAACGCGTTCCGCGAAGAATTCCGTCCGGATTCGCCGTTAAAACGCAGGCAACATAGTCGGGGGCCGTTTTCAGCTTTCGTAAGGCGCGGGAAAGTAAAAAGGTCGTTTCCGGTTCTTCGCCATGAATTGCCGCAAAAATCAACAGTCGAGTTTCTTTTTGAGCCGGCAAATAGCGCAAAGCGCTTCCTTCTACGGAACGTCCGAATTCTTGCAATGCAAACGGAAAAATTCCCTGTTCCGAGCCTTTGCGAAACTCTTCACCCGAAACCATCCAAGCCTCACTTTCCCTCAAAATAAGGGAAAACGTAATCGCGCATCAATGCGTCGAAATTATCGAGAATGGCGCTTTTCAAGGCGATATCCGTTTTTTCATAAACCTTTCGGAGAGCCTGCGGGTCAAAGGATTTTTCTAAATCGCGTGCCGATGGACGGTGCGAAATATGCCAACGTTCTGGCTGAATTTTTCCGCGGCCCGGAACAAAGACGCGTTCAAAACCCGAAGAATTTTTGGATTCTATTTGTTTCGAAAGCCACTGGTGAAAAGGCAGAAACATACCGTCGCACTCTTCTTCCGTCAGTTCCACTTCATAGCCTGCGGGAACGCTTTTCCCGTCAACGACATCGAGTTCCGTGCCAAAGTGATGTCTGGAACCTCCCGGAAGGGCCGACCACAAAAGGATTGCCCGCATCAAGACTTCTTCATCTTGCGGAAGTTCTCGAAAAGGCACTCCATTCGCATCCAAAAGTTTTAACTGCCCCGTCGCCTTGCGGTTCCAGATGGAAAGTTGGCGTTCAAAAGAACGGTAAGCGCTCTCGACACGGATTTCAAAACCCGCTTCACGAGCCTTTTGGCTAAGTTCCTTTAGCGGCCCAAGAACGCTTTCCCGAACCCGATATTCCGTCCCCGGGATTTCGACAAGGCCCTTTTCTTCAAGTCCAAAAGCAGCAAGTGTCGTCATTTGGGCAGTTTCCCTCCCATTTTCACAATCAGTTCCTTCCACTGAAGAGTTTTTGTCTTCGCCGATTTGCGGGAAGGCGTTTTACGTATAAATTCATTTTGCGGAAAAAGATGGGTGCAAGCAATGGCAAGGGCATCGGTCGCATCTAGCTTTACATCGTCCGAGCCTTTGATTCCAAGGCGTGAACGAACAAGCAGGGCCACTTTTTCTTTGGAAGCGGCGCCATCCCCCGTGACAGCTAATTTCACGGACCTCGGGCTATATTCAAAGAATTCCATTCCGCGGCGACGGCACATGACGAGAATCGCCCCACGGATATGCCCAAGTACAAGTGAACTGTGCACATTTTTTGAAAAGAAGACACCTTCCATGCTGAGAGCCTGTGGTCTGTAATGATCCACCAACTCTTCGAGTTCCGTCACAATTTGCACTAATCGATCCGGCAAATCTTCCGTTGACTTCGCCGAAACAGTTCCATATTCGAGTACGCGAATGGAATCGTCGGGTTTCTTTTCGAGAAACGCATATCCTGTTGTACGGGAACCTGGGTCAACGCCTAAAATGATCATACCCAAAAACTAATAAAGATGCCCCGATCCGTGTGCAATTTCGCACAAAATTCCCTTTCTGCATCATGCGTTTTTTCTTCTGAATTCCAAATTTTCTATGTTAAAGGGAGAGGTGGCCTTATGCACATCGAAGAAGACAAAATCGGTTTATCGCGCATTAAAACCCATCCGAAAAGATTGGGGATACCATTAAGACGTTGGGGTCGAAATCTGATTTCCCAGTGTCCATTCCATGCTCCGGAAGAATCTTCCCTATTCTTTTACGATTCCCTCGGCTACTGGCGCTATCGCTGTCTGCAATGCGGAAGCGACGGAGATTTGGTCGAATTCTTGATGCGCAGCCGTTTTAACGGTCTCGACGAAAAAACGGCCCGGAAAGAAGCCTTGGATTTTTGGGGCGCTTCCGAAAAAGATTTAAAGAGCGAAGAAGACTCTTTACACGAAAAAGAAATCGGCGGAGCCAAAGCCCGCGTTTTGGAATGTTTTGTGCGCTATTGCCACTGGGCTGCCAGCAAAAGCGAATCCACGGCGGAATTTTTGAAGGCACGCGGTTGGAATTTGGCCCAGGCTCAAATCTACGGACTCGGGTATTATAGCGGTGACCCGGAACCGTTCTACAGCTACTGCCTGCTTTCGGGACTTGAACGTCACGAAGTCAGCTTCTACCTGGACAATCTGGACGTTTCCCATGAACCGCGATTGACGATTCCTGCCCGCAATTCCAAAGGGATCATCCATTCGGTTTACGGGCGTCTTTTAGACAATGCAGGGACTCCGAATTCAGGTGAAGAGCTTTACATTTCTTACGCATCAGGACCTCTCGACATTCCGTTCAACATTCAACAGGATATGGATTCCCCGATTATTGTCGAAGGAATCTTTGACGCTTTGACCGCTGACCTTGCCGGAATTCCGGGCGTTGTTTCGACAATGTACCAGCCGTTTAGTCGAAGCCATCTGTACAAATTAAAATCCTGCGGAGCCGAAAGCATTTCCTTAGTCCTTCGCAAAGAAGCGAACAGGCGCAACCAGGAGCTTCACGTGCGCAAGTGCCTGGAGCTTGCCGAATCGGAAGGCCTCAAGTTCAAATCGATTATCCTCCCTGCAGGGGAAACTGTCGATACGATTGTCCGTTCCGAAGGTGGCGATTTTCTTTTGAACATGATCCGCAATACGGAAGAAGATACGATGCGGACGCACCGGAAGTCCGTACTATTGCAGGACATCCGCGAAAACTTCAACTTGGCCATGAGCCGTGACGCCAATACGGACGTCGGTTACCAGCTTTCGAACTTCCCCGCCTTGACTCACGCTCTCGACGGAATTCAGCCGGGATATTATTTCCTTTCTTCGGAACCTTTTGGATTTAAGAGCTACGCGCTTTCTTCCTTTACGCTCGACCTGATCGAAGGGAATCCGGACGCCAAGGTCATTTACGTTGCGCTTGATAGCCCACGTCGACAAGCCTTTGACCGCCTCGTTGCCATGCTCGCAGGCGTTTCGGAAGCCGATGTCCGCAAGCAAAATACCGATAGCGAAGTCAATGACAAAGTCCATGCCGCAACCCAAGAACTGATCGGTTACGTGAAAACGGACCGTTTGGAAATTTGGGAAGACACCGAAACATTCAAGTTCTCTCATCTGATGAAGGAACTCCAGAACGAGCTGTCCGAAAAGCACAACCTGATTCTCATCGTGGACGGAATCGACCATTTGAGAATTTCGGACCGCGGCGATATTCCGGAACTGAATGAACGCCGTTCATCCGCAGCGCTCGATCTTTATAAAGAACTGGATATTCCAGTCTTTATCAGCGGATCGGTCGCCAAGGACGGCGACAAGCTGATCGGTCCGCGTCCTTACCTGCGCGATGCCGACGCCACATTCTGGATTGAACGCAAAGAAGACGGAGCGCTCTGGCTGACCGTGAATCTCAAAAATTCCGGCTCCACCTTATACGAAGCGAACCTTCTCTTCTCCGATAAATCTTACCGCATGAAAGAAAAAGAGCAATGAGCCGTCTCGTCATCGTCGATTACAATAATTTTTGGAGTCCTTCCGGAGGCGGCGTACGCCGCTACCATCTGGAACGGATGAAATTTTACAAGGACCATCCGAACGCCTTGCTCGTTTTTGTTCAAAACGACGGAAAGACTTATACGGAAAAAGTTTCCGATTCGCTGATCATTGAACATACCAAGGCTTTCCGTTTTCCGGGAAACTGGGAATATCGTTTTTTGTGGAAGCAAATCGATTTAAAGCCCGCGATCGCAAAATACAAGCCCGATATTATCGAAGTCGGTTCGCCTTACATTCTGCCCAAAGCCATCGAAAAAGCGTGCAGAGGACTTGAAAAAGAGCCTATCCTGACCGCCTTTTGGCACGCGGATTTTCCGGTAACGTATGTGCGCCGTTTTTTTGAAAAATGGGGATTTCCCAGATTTGCCAAGCGGGCCCAATCGATTGCCTTTGCCTATGCACGTTCAAGCTTTAAAAATTATGC
The DNA here is from genome assembly GCA_002390045.1 of Fibrobacter sp. UBA4373. GTDB lineage: Bacteria > Fibrobacterota > Fibrobacteria > Fibrobacterales > Fibrobacteraceae > Hallerella. Next base: position 1,862 of record DGSB01000067.1, on the reverse strand, counting down.
GAAGATCGAAGCGAGTTCTCACGAAGTGATGGACCGCATCCAAGCAAACGGTTTTAAGCCGGAACAGCTTGAATGGATTCCGCTGGGTGTCGACCTCGAAACATTCCGCCCCGAAGCCCGGGACGAAGCTTTGGTGCAAGAACTGAAAGCCGGCGATCCAAATCGTTTGACCCTTTTCTTTCCGCACCGTTTTTGCGACGAAAAGGGTTTGCGTCTTTTCCTCGACGCCTATCCGATCCTTTGCAAAGAACTCGACAGCGAACCGGCAGTTCTTTTTGCAGGCACAGGCCCGGACCTTCCGCTTGTCGAAGAAGCGGCGAAGAAATACAAGCATATCCGCTACGAAGGATTTATCAAGAGTACCGCTGAAATGGCTCGCCATTACGCGAGCGTCGACATGGGGCTCGCACTTTCGGGCTGGGAAACCTTTGGACTTTCGATCCTAGAAAGTCTCGCTTGCGGCGATGCGCTTGTCGCCGCATCGACCGGCGCCGCCGGCGAACACCTGCGGGAATCGGGCGCCGGGGTGCTTCTGGAAGAACGCACTCCGCAAGCGCTTGCAAGCGCCATTTTGAAAATTTCTAAAATGGATATGCCGAGTCTAAAGCAGAAAGCTGTAGACTATGCAAAAAAATTTAGTTGGCAAAGTTGCTTTGAGCGGCAATTCGCCATGTATCAAAAGCTCGTACAAGGATGATCTATGATCAAGCATATCGTTCTCTGGAAGTTGAAACCGGAAGCCGAAGGCGCGACTGCAGCGGAAAACGGCAAAAAAATCGTTGAAAAATTCAAGGCTCTTGACGGAAAAGTTCCAGGTCTCGTTTCGATTGAATCCGGCGTTGATTTTAACCGCAGCGCTGCCGCTTGGGACGTCGGCCTCTTGACTTCTTTCAACACGAAAGAAGATCTCGACTTCTACCAGGATTTCCCGGCCCACGTCGAAATCAAGCACTTTATGGCCAAAGTCGCTTCGGACCGTTGCGTCATCGATTACGAGGTCTAAAACTTCGCCATGAAAATCGCCGGAGTTCTTTTTGACCTTTACGGAACCCTCTTTACCTATGGCAATATGTCAAAGGCTTTTGGGTTGTGGCATGAAGACATCACTCGTGCCCTAAAAGAACTCGGCGTTTCCGTTTCCATTTCGCAAGTGGCGAAACAGTGCAAGCACTTCTTTTCGGAAACGGTACCCGATAGCGATCAGTACACCCAGTATGAACTTCGCCTTCAAAAACTGGCTGAATTCTTCGGGGCAAAGCCCGATTACAACTGGATTAAACATACCGCCGCTATTTCCATGAATCGCTGGCAAAGGCTCGTGCCCATTCATCCACAAGCGATTCCTCTGCTGAACACGCTCAAAAAGCAAGGCGTGAAAATCGGCATCATTTCCAATTTTCAGCACGCGCCCCACGTTCGTCGCGTTCTTCGCAAACACGGCCTGCTTAAAATTCTGGACGCCGTCATTATTTCGGGCGAAGTCCACGCAAGCAAGCCGGATCCTCAAATTTTTAAAATCGCCTTGGAACGTTTAGGCACGGAAGCCAAAGAAACGCTTTTTGTCGGAGACGACCCGGAACGGGACATCCGCGGAGCCGCTTCTGTCGGAATGCAGACATGCCTTTTCCAAAACGGATCTTCCCTTTTTGAAATCTTGAAAGATAAAAATGCATAATCCATTCCAATTCATCGGAAAAACCGACGCAGAAGTTTGCGAAAAAATTCAGAACGCCTATGCCCAGCTATTTCAAGGCGATAGCGAAAACGAGCGCATTTGTTTTGACCATCATGCTCTGAAATATATCGTGGACATTGGACACTCCGATGTACGCAGCGAAGGCATGAGCTATGGCATGTATATT
>DGSB01000017.1 GCA_002390045.1 Fibrobacter sp. UBA4373 | reverse complement strand
GGCTATGCCGGCGGGTCCCTTTTTGCATTTAAAAAACTCCCGCCCCGAAGGGCGAGAGCTTTTTTAGGTGATGTGAGAGTGAAAAATAGGAAACAGGAAACAATCAGTGAGAAAATCTTTGAATGGTGTACAAACCCTCCGGATATCGAGTACGAATAAATTTCCAGACTTGGTCAAGATCTTTTGTCTTTACGGTGAAACTTCCGATTTTTTGACCGTTCAGGTTAAAAATGTTGTATGAAATCGGGGCGGAATCTTTGTAATGGACTGCGGTTTGGATGGATACGGATTCAGAAGAACTCGAAGAAGCTTCGGAACTTGAAGATTCAGAGCTTGATGAAACGGGCGCACGACTCGGAAGCAGGGAAAGCATGACTTCTGCATAGCGTTTGCCTAAGAGCTGGGTGCCTTCGTTATTAAAGTGCAAATTGTCGGAGCCTCCGGAGCAGCCTGCGGAACTGACCACATGGGCTGTCGGGATCTTGCTCGGTAGAGCGTTGATTTGGCTGTTCGCACCTGCGCATTGGCCGCCCTGCAGAACTTCACCGGCGAGGAATGGAACCGTATCGGCGGCCAGTCCGAGATCGTTCAGCATGTCTTCGTAGACTTTTTTGACGGTGTAGCCCCACGTATCGCTGTAGCCATCGGTTTCACCTTGGTGAAATAGGATCCCTTTGATGATTCCGACTTTTTGAGCTTCTTTCGCGAGGTCTATGATGCGGCCATAGGGATTTCCGCCATAATCGGCGGCTTTGCTTTGGAGCCATCCTTCTGTGGTCGGAAGGTAGGACGCATATTGATCTTTATCAAAAAGTTTAATGCTTGTTCCTGCGACAGCGACGGGAATGACGCCGATTTTAATGCCAGGGAGGCTGTCGACCATGGTCTTTCCAAAGTAATCGGCAAGGGAAAGTCCCGTGTAGCAGTGAAAAAGCGGCGGGATAGCGACAGCCCACTCTCCAAGAGTGCGGTTCATATTGGAGCAGGTCATGGAAGCGAGAACTTGGAAGTTTTCCTTGGGAATCTTATTTTCGTCGATGACCGCTGCCTGGCCTTCCATATTGGACTGGCCAAAAGCAATGTAAATATGAAAATTCGGATCAGGATCGGCAAAGACACCCGAGGCAAGAGTCGCAAGGAATGCGCCGAAAACAATCTTTTCCACCCAAAATTCTCCTTTTTCACTAAACTACTTCTCTGGTGAAAGAAAATTTTCGACGGAAGAAAGTTTCCGTTGTTAAATATTAAACGGCATTTAGGTCTAAAAAACAAAAACTCCCCGAAAATTTCGGGGAGCCTTCGTGAAATTTGAAAAAATGGTTAGAACATCACCGAGAAAATGCTGTTGACGGTCTTGTGATCGCCATCGAGATCTCCCTTTGAATAAGCAAAGTTCAATTTGAGCATGAACATTGGGGAGAATTTATAGCTGGCACCGACTCGGAAGTCGATTTGGCTTTCGTCGCCACCATTATCTTCACCGTTTAATTTATCTTCCGTAAACTTCTTGTTGAATTCAATGCCGACCCAAGTGGTGACGCGGATCGCGGTAAAAGAATAATCCAATTCGCCTTTGGCGGTCATTTGGACACCTTCTTCCTTCTTGACGTCTACACCTCTCTCTTTGCATTCATCTTCAAATAGCCATTTCATGCCCAGTTCAGAACCAAAGATGAGTTCCCGGCTGAAAATTTGGATATATTGGAGCGCTCCATAGAAACCGAAAGGATCATAACCGTTATTGACGTCTTTGTCGGAAAGCGGAATATACACGTCCACGGCGCCTGCAAAAATGGGGGTGAATGGCTGAGTGGGCATAAATTGATAGCGGGCGCCCACGGTCATGGCTGTAAATCCGCTGCTCTCGGGGCAGCCTTGTGGCAAGTCTTCACAGTCTTTTGGTTCGCTCCAGGCTACGTAGCCGATTTTTTGCAAGGAAAGTTCAAAATTATCGATGACGTTGTATTTGACGCTCAGAGGGAATAACAGGGTCGAAAAATCATCGTTCCAGACATAAACAGAAACCAAGTCGACTTGTCCTTGGTGCGCTTTTCCGACAGGGAAAAAGTTCAACGTGGCAAAGCTAGACGAAATCGCAAGGCTTGTTGCGAGAAGAATTTTTTTGAACATTGCAGGCTCCCAGGTAAGTGAAAATGACACTTTTTTTAAAATGTAAATTTTTTGAAGCGTTTGGTGCGGAATTTTTTCACAGAACTGCATTTTTGTTACTCATATCACAGATCGTTAAAATTTCTAGATTTCAAAAAAATCAGAGATAGAGAAAGCCTGCTTCCATGTCTTATTTCACTTACAAAGAATTCCTTGCGCAGATTTTTCCGGAATGGAAGCGTGTGCGCAAATTGCCGTTGAACGGGGGAATGAGCTGTCCGAATTTGGACGGTTCTCGGGGAAAGGGTGGTTGCAGCTATTGCAACAACAAGTCTTTTAGTCCCGTGTGGGATAAGGCTCAAGTCGATGTGCAGGAGCAGATTGCTGAATTCTTGCCGCGAATCCGTCGCAAGTATAAAGATGCGGGAATTCTTGCGTATTTTCAGCCGTATACCAATACCTATGCGCCTGTCGATCGTCTGCGTGAAATTTATGAACCCGCTTTTGCTTCGGAAGAAGTCATCGGTGTAGCGATTGGGACACGCCCGGACTGTGTTCCTCCGGATGTAATGGAACTTCTCGCCTATGAAAATACGCGGAAAAAGGTCATTTTAGAACTTGGACTTCAGACGGCGAGCGATTTGACGCTAGAACGTGTTGGCCGCGGTCATACGGTGGCGGATTTTCAGGATGCGGTGAAAAGGGCGCACGATGCGCAGTTGATTGTGACTTCGCACGTGATTCTTGGGCTTCCCGGTGAAACCATGGAAGATTTTGAACGGACTGCGCAGACGATTAAAGACGCTCAGGTCAGCGCCGTTAAAATCCATCCGTTGCACATTGTCCGCGGAACTCGGATGGCAGAAGAATTTACCCGTGGGGAATTTGAACTGCTTTCTTTTGAAGATTATTGCAAGGCTGTGGCGCGGTTTATACGGATCGTGGGAACGTCGATTGCGATTGAACGTTTTAGCGGGGAAGCGCAAAACGAAACGCTTATCGCTCCGGATTGGAGTGGCGACCGCAACAAGATCGTCGCCCGTGTCGAAGAACTTTTGCAGTGAATCTTTCTTAGATGACGGTCGCCGCTTTCCAACGACCGCTCTTCCAACGCCAAAGGTTTGCACAGGAACGGTAGAATTCATCGCTCGCCATGCCGAGCCAAAGTCCTATCAGCCCAAGGTCTAAAACGAAAGCGAGGAATAGGGCTGTGCCCGCTCCGAGCGTCCACATCATTAAACTTCCGAAAATGGCTGGGAACTTGGAATCTCCGGCGGCGCGCAGGGAGCCTGTTAAAATCACATTCGCCGATTTGAACGGCTGCAGGACGACATCGCACCAAAGGCATGCAGAACCGAGGGCGATCACGTCGGGATTGTTTGTGTAAAGGCTCAGCAAATGCGAACCTAAAAGGGCGACAATCAAAGCGATGACAAAACCTGCGGAGCAGCTTGCAATCAAAGATTGGTAAGTTCGACGGTTCGCTTTTTTATAATCGTGCGCTCCGACAAGATGAGCGACAAGAATCTGGTTTCCGTTGCCAAGACCGACTCCCAAAATGATGGCGAACATCGCGAAGTTCGCGCTAAAGACTCTTGCCGTGACAGCCATGGTTCCGAGGTGCACGACCATCGCGGTGATGAACACTTGGAACAGTTGAAAGCTCACCGGTTCTGCGGCAGCCGGAAGACCGATGCGGATCCAGTCGCCAATGACAACGCGGGAACGTTTCATGTCCACACGCTTTGTCTTGTGGTGAATCTTGTACTTGAGTACAGCCCAAAGGATTGCGCTCGAAAAGGCCCAAGAGAGTGCTGTGGCAAGGGCGACACCTTCCACGTGCATTTTGGGAAGTCCAAACATGCCGTTCAAAAAGACGATGTTTAAAAGAATGTTGAAGGCGATCGTGAGGGAGTTTCCGATCAGGTTCCAGATCGTGAGACCGTGTGTCGCAATCATCGCGGTCAAGGTCGTTTGCAAGGCGCGGAATACAAAGCCAAAGCAGACGACTTGCATAAATTGCATGCCGAATTTTGCCGTATCGCCGGAAAGGCCCATTGCGCTAACGATCCAACCGGAAGACGGAAAGACAAGCATCGTCATGGCAATTCCGAGCAGGGCGCTTCCGAAGATGACCATGGAAATGGTCGTTCTCGCGTGGCTGTTCGCGCTTGCGCCCATGAACTGCGAAGCGATACTCGCCCCCGCTTGAGAAAAGGCTTGGATTGCCATAAAGATCGTGCCGAGAATTGGCATTAAGGCGCCAACGCCTGCAGCCGCACTTTCGCTTGTGCGCGAAAGGAACCAGCTGTCCATCATCGGCTGGAAAACTCCAATTCCGAATGTGATAATGAGCGGCCAGGAGAGGCTTAAAATGCCACGGTCTTTGACGTTGTCTGCCATAGAGAAATTCCTCGGCGCATATAATAGAAATTGGAAGCGTGGATTTGTAGAGGGGTCTAGGTTCCTCTTGTAAACAAAAAACGCTCCGCGTTTGCGGAGCGTTTCAAGCGTTCATTCAAAGAAATTAATCTTTGTAGAATTCCTTGACCTTGGCGACGACGTCTTCGAGCTTTACCATCGTCATTTCCTTTTCGGCACGAGGCTTCCATTCGACTTCGCCGTTCGCAAGCCCCTTCTTGCCGAGAGCAATGCGGAGCGGGATGCCCCAGAGGTCTGCGTCCTTGAACTTCACGCCTGCGCGTTCGTCGCGGTCGTCGACGAGAACTTCGAAACCTGCATCGGTCAGTTCCTTTTCGAGCTTGTCCGCAATTTCGTTGTCCTTCGTGATGTTCACGATTTCCACCTGGAACGGTGCAATCGCCTTCGGCCAAATCGGTCCAAAGTCATCGTGAGAGTTTTCGACGACAGATGCCATGAGACGTCCCACGCCAATGCCGTAGCATCCCATGATGATCGGTTCACTCTTGCCGTCCGGGGTCAAGAATGTGGCACCCATGCTTTCGGAGAATTTGACGCCGAGCTTGAAAATGTTGCCCAGTTCAATTCCGCGGGTTTCGGAAAGAGGCTTTCCGCACTTCGGGCACTTGCAGCCTTCTTCCGCTTCGGCGATGTCGGCGATCTGGTAACCGCTCGTATCGCGCTTCGGATTGAAGTGGACGTAGTGGAAGCCCTTTTCGTTTGCACCGCAGACGAGGTCGTAAGAATTTTCGAGAGCCTTGTCGACGACGACAATCGTATCGTGAGCGCCAATCGGGCTTGCAAATCCCGGAACCATGCCGCACTTTTCAATCAGAGCGTCTTCTGCCGGGTAAAGTTCCTTTGCCTTGAGAAGGTTGTGAAGCTTGATTTCCGAAACATCGAGATTGCCCGGAATCACGCAGGTCACAAGCTTTCCGTTGAAGTCGAAGAACACGCACTTGGCCGTCTGTTCCGGTTTTACGTTCAGGAACTTGCAAAGGTCTTCGATCGTCGAAGCGTTCGGTGTCGCGACCTTTTCCAGAGCGGCGTTTGCGTCACCTTGGAATGGTTCACGTTCGAACGTTGCAATTTCACGGTTAGCCTGGTAGCCGCAGTGCTTGCAAAGAATCAGATAGTCTTCGCCGTTCGGAGTGTCGAGCATGAATTCGTGTGCGACCTTACCGCCCATGATGCCCGTATCCGACTGGACGATCACCGGTTCGATGCCGACCTTACGGAAAATGTTTTGGTAAGCCTTGTATTCCAGTTCGTAATGCTTATCTAAGTCTTCCTGGGAAGTGTGGAAACTGTAAGCGTCCTTCATCAAGAATTCACGGACGCGAATCAGACCACCGCGAGCACGTGCTTCGTCGCGATACTTGGTCTTGAACTGGTAGAGCATGAACGGGAGTTGCTTATAGCTCGAAACGACATAGCGCACGAGGTCCGTCATGGCCTCTTCGTGGGTCATCGCAAGGACCATGTTGTGGTTGTTGCGATCCTTAAAGCGGAGGAGTTCTTCGCCAATCGCCGTATAACGACCCGATTCTCCCCAAAGTTCTGCGGTCTGCACAACGGGAAGATCGACTTCGATGCCGCCGATGGAATTCATTTCCTCACGGATCAAGTTTTCGATTTTTTTGAGGACACGGAAGCCCATCGGGAGGTAACTATAGATACCGGTGGACAGAGGTTTGATATAGCCGCCGCGCATGAGGAAGATATGACTTGGCATGGTGGCGTCGCTCGGCGTTTCGCGGAGCGTGGTATAAAAGAACTTAGAGAGCTTCATAGTGGTCGATAAATTAGAAAATTTGCTAGTTTATTTGCCAAATTAATATGCCAAGGAGGCATTAGAATGAAGTTACGCGCTATCGCGCTTGCCGCAGCGGCTACTGCTCTTGTCGCTTGCAATGCGCAGAAAACAGAAAATGTGAAGGTCGGCCTGGATGCCAAGGACGAAGTGAAGATTGCCTATTTGCTCGGTACCCAGTTCGGGATGCAGTTACAGAATATTTCGGAACAGCAGCTTGAATTCCCGGTGGACGACGCTACGTTCTTTGCGGCTATCGATGACGGATACAAAATGGTCAAGGATACCGCATTTAAAATCAAGTACTCGGACTCCGTGATGACGACCATCGCTATGTCGATGAACAGCCGCGCCCGCGCACTTCAGGCTTCTAAGATGCCGCTTCCGCCGAAGGCAGATTCCACGGATACGGCTGCCGCTCCGAAGGCTCCAGAAAAGCCGGCTCCGTTTACGGCGGAACAGTCAAGCAAGGCGTCTTACCTGCTGGGTGTGCAGTTCGGTGCTCAGGTTGCTTCGCTTTCGGAACAGTCGGCATTGGATTTGTGCCTGGCTACATTCAAACAGTCCGTTCGGGATACGCGTGCAAATGCTATCGATACGACGAAAAAGCTTCAGCTTCCGCAGGATACTCTGAATGCGGTGGGCCAGCGCTTCCGCGACAAGCTTTTGGAACAGCGTAAAGCTTCGATCGAAAAGCAGAAAGCCGAAGAAGCAAAGCTCAAAGAAGCCGTCGCGCCTCTCCGTGGCGATACCTTGGCTGATGGTACGCAGGCCAAGCTCAATTTCAAGGTGAAGGCGACGGGTGTCTCTGTTTCTGCAGAAAATCTCGAAGCTTATGCCGGCAAGCCGCTTTTCGTATTCTATTTCTCCACGACCTGTGGTCACTGCCGTCACGCAACGCCGGAAGTCAAGGCGATTGCAAGTGAATTTAAAGACAAGGGAATTACATCGATTGCCGTTGCAAGCGGTGGCAATAATAAGCGTGCTGTCCGTAGCTACATCGAAGAATTCAAGCTGGATGAAGCCGGAATTGACGTCTTCTTCGATGAATCTCGCGAATTCGGTGAGCTCTACAGCGACGGCTATGTTCCGAAGGTATACATTGTCAAGGAAGACGGCTCTTTGAGCACGTTCAAGAGCTTTGAAGCTCAAAAGGATTCCATTCGCGCAGAACTTTCGAAGCTTGCGAAGTAATTGGATTTGAACTTGGAGAAGAAGCCTTCCGTTTCGGAAGGCTTTTCCATTTTGAAAGTTGTAAATTTAAGGTATGAAAATTTTAGACCGTTTTCTTCAGTATGTCCGTTTCACAACGACGTCGGATGAAAAGGCTTCGACGTGTCCAAGTACAGCCGGACAATTGGAACTGGGCAACTATCTTGCGCAGGAACTCAAAAACATCGGGCTTTCTCAGGTGAAGATCGATGAACATGGCTATGTTTACGGAATGCTTCCGGCGACATTCGGGCATGAAACCGATGATGCGATCGGCTTTATCAGCCACATGGATACATCGCCTGATTTTTCGGGAGTCAATCCCAAACCGCAGGTTTTTGAAAATTACAATGGCAGCGATGTCGTTCTTCAAGGCTCTGGAGATGTCTTGAGAACTTCTGAATTTTTGGATCTCGAAACTCTCAAAGGCAGAACCCTGGTGACGACCGACGGCACCACTCTTTTAGGGGCTGACGATAAAGCGGGAATGACAGCGATTGTAACCGCGATGGAACGTCTTGCCGAAAGCGATCGAAACGGGGCGCAGATTCCGCATGGAGATATTTGGGTGGGATTTACTCCGGACGAAGAAATCGGGCGTGGGGCGGATCTTTTTGACTTGAATTACTTCAAGGCTAAATATGCCTATACGGTGGACGGAAGCTATGAAGGGGAATTGGCCTATGAAAATTTCAATGCGGCGACCGCCATTTTTAAGGTACGTGGGAAGAGTGTTCACCCGGGTGAGGCTAAGGGCATCATGAAAAATGCAAGCCTGATCGCTGCAGAAATCGCGATGGCGCTTCCTAAAAATGAAACCCCGGCGACGACGGAAGGCCGTGAAGGGTTCTACCATCTGATTGATATGCAGGGCGATGTTTCCGAAGCAAAACTCGTTTACATTGTCCGCGATCATGATCAGCAGATCTTTGAAAAAAGATTGAAAACCTTGGAAAAACTCGCTGTGATTTTTAATTCCAAATATGGCGGTGTCCAAACGGATCCTGTGATTTCGGTTGAAATCAAAAACTCATACAGCAATATGTTGCAGGTAATCGAGCGGTATCCGCAGGTTTTGGAACGGGCACGTAGTGCAATTCGAAAAGCGGGAATCGAACCTGTCAGCAAGCCGGTGCGAGGCGGAACGGATGGTGCAAGGCTTTCCTTTATGGGGCTGCCTTGCCCGAACCTTGGCACTGGCGGTTATGCGTACCATGGGCCGTTTGAACATGTAACTGTCGAAGGAATTGAAACGGTGTCGCGAATTATTTTGAATATCGCCATGGCGCAGTAAAATTCAAACATTAAAAAAGCAGCTCGGTGGAGCTGCTTTTTTGTTTTGAAACCAAAGCTTTAATTCGGCGGAAAGAACAGGTACGCGATCGCGATTGCCGAAAGGATTCCCACGGCGTCTGAAATAAGACAGCAAGTTACGGCGTGACGCGTTTTGCGGACACCGACCGATCCAAAGTAAACCGCAATCACGTAGAATGTGGTATCGGTAGCGCCTTGGAACATGCTGCTCAATCGGCCTGCAAAGCTATCTGCGCCAAAGGTTTTCATCGCATCGATCATCATGCCGCGGGCTCCGCCTCCGCTTAACGGCTTCATGATTGCTGTAGGGAGAGCCGGAACAACGTCATTCCCGATTCCCAAAAGCCCGAGCAAATGGGAAACTCCGTTCATGACAAGATCCATTGCTCCGCTGGCGCGGAATACGGCAACGCCGACAAGGATTGCAACGAGATAGGGAATGACCATGACCGCCGTATGGAAACCTTCCTTTGCTCCTTCGATAAAAGCTTCGTACGGGCGAATCTTTTTATACACCGCAAGGCCCAGAAAGGCGACGATGACGCTAAAGAGAACGATCCCGCTAATAAAAAGGCTTGTCGTTCCGAGCGCTTCGGCTGTCAAACGGCTAAAGTAAGCAAGCAGGGCGATGACTCCCGCACAAAGGCCTCCGAGCCAAAGCAGTGTCACCGGATCCTTGAGCTTAATCTTTTGGAAAAAGCTGATCGCAATGATGCCGGCCATTGTACTGAAGAATGTCGCGAGAAGAATTGGAAGGAATACGTCGCTCGGGTTTGCAGCTCCCAGTTGCGCACGGTAAGTCATGATGCTCACCGGGATAAGCGTCAATCCGCTTGCATTCAGAACAAGAAAAAGAATTTGGGAATCGCTAGCGACGGACTTGTCTTCGTTCGGATTCAATTCTTGCAACTGCTTCATGGCTTGAAGTCCCATCGGCGTTGCGGCATTGTCGAGCCCGAGCATGTTCGCGCTAATGTTCATTAACATCGTGCCGATGACTGGATGCCCCTTAGGAATTTCAGGGAAAAGCCGGGTGAAAAGAGGCTGTACGAGCTTTGCAAGAATTTGCACAGCCCCAGCCTTTTCTCCGATCTTCATAATGCCCAGCCAAAGGCTTAGGATGCCTGTTAAACCGAGAGAAATTTCGAATGCCGTCTTGGACATATCGAATGCGGAAAGGATCGTTTTGTTGAAGATCCCCGAATCTCCAAAGGCGAGCCATTGAACAACGCACGCGATAAAGGCTCCAAAAAAGAAGATGAGCCAGATGACATTCAAAACCATTTCTTAGCGTCTCCGGTTAGCCATTTCTTTCTTGAGGATATCCATCACGGGACCGATTTCGGCTGGAGCCTTGAAAATCGGGTTTGCGAACTGGCTCTGAATTCCTTCGAGCTTCTGTTCGTGATAACCGACCTTGAATTCCGTGAACTTGAGGCCGTGTGCGGTGCTGATGACGATTACTTCTTCTTCCTTGTCGATCTTGCCTGCGGCAACGAGCTTTTCAAGACCGCCGAGAGCAACACCCGTGTGCGGGCAAGCGTAAAGACCGATGCGGTCTGCGCGGTGAGCGGCGTTAGCGAGTTCTTCTTCGGAAACGCTTACGACCATACCGTTCGTGTTCTGAATGGCGCGGACAGCCTTCGGGTAGCTGACCGGGTTGCCGATTTGGATTGCGCTAGCGAGAGTCTTCTTTGCCTGAACCGGCACGAGCTTGTCGAAGCCGCGTTCGTATGCCTGGAAGAACGGGTTGGCGTGTTCCGCCTGGGCGACGACAATGCGTGGAATCTTATTGATAAGACCCATCGCCTTGCAGTCTTCAAAACCCTTGGCGAGAGCGCTCACGTTACCGAGGTTGCCGCCCGGGATGATGACCACGTCCGGAACCTTCCAGCCGAGTTCCTGACAGATTTCCGGAGAAATCGTCTTCTGTCCTTCGACGCGAAGGCTGTTCATCGAGTTCGCGAGGTAAATGCGGTTGTCCTTTGTAACTTCCTGGACAATCTTCATGCAACCGTCAAAGTCTGTGTCGAGGGCGAGCACGATGCTGCCGTTCGAAATCGGCTGAATGAGCTGGGCGGTACTCGTCTTGCCTGCCGGGAGGAATACGATGGACGGAATGCCTGCCTTGGCGCAATAGGCGCTGAGGGCTGCGGAAGTGTCGCCGGTTGATGCACAGGCGACGGCATCGATTTCGTGAATCTTCTTTTTAATGATGTGGTTCACCTGACTCACGAGAACCGTCATGCCGAGATCCTTGAAGGAACCGGTGTGGGAGTTACCGCAGAGCTTGACCTTAAGGCTCTTGATACCGAGTTCCTTGGCGAGAGGTGCCGCGTCAAAAAGCGGGCTCCAGCCTTCGCGCATCGTCACGATGTCTTCTACCGGCATTTCCGGAAGGACCATTTCACGCTTGCTCCAGATGCCGCTCATGTCTTCCGGCTTAAAGCTCATACGACGTTCCGCAAAGAGCTTTTTCCATTCTTCAGGGGAACGTTCGGCAAGAGCTTCGCGATCGTGATGGACTTCGAGAAGGCTGTTGTCGACCTTGCTTCTGTAAATGACTTCGTCCAGCGGATAGGTGTCCGTTCCGTTGATGTTTTGGAAATATGCGTGGAAAGGTTTCATAATTGCCTCAAGGGAGATGTCCCTAAAAAAGTTTTAACAGGCATAATCTAGAAATCTTAAGAAAGAAGACTTTGTATATTTGCACATGAAGTTTCCTATTTTCGGAGTTTCCGTGAAGAAATTCAAGTTTTTGATCTTTGCCGTCTTGCCGATGCTCCTTTTGGCATCGTGCATTTTTGATTCGGAAGGTGACTCTTTGGTCGCTTGGCTCGATAGCCAGGGTCTCCCGTCGAATTATCTTGTCCAGACTGTCGAAATTGACGGTTTGGAACTTTCTTCGTACCAAGTTGGTTTTGACAGCACACCGCGTTTGCAATATTACCAGGGTGTTGTCGGTGCAGTCAACGGAATGCAGCACGACTGGGTTCTGGACTTCGGCTTCCGCGACAAGAGCTTCTTTGCCAAATACTCGGCCGATAGCGCAGAGGAATACCGTTCTGCCTTTATCGCATTGTATCCGGACTCGGGATTTTATGCCCAAGCTGGCTATAAAAGCGATTCCTTGCCGATCAAGGAATCGATGACTTTCCATTTCTCTTGGATCATTGAAACGGGCAAAGGCTCGAGCTTTGTCGATAGCATTGGCGATATCAAGGATTCTGTCTGGACAGCATCCCTGCGCAGCGTCTTGGGCAAGGCGAAGTCTGCCGATACGACTTACGAACTTAAGATTTCGGCTTTAGACTCCGCTCTTCGGATTGATCTTCCGAGCGCATTCTATCAAGATCTCGCCAAGGTAACGGAAGCGGCTCGTGTCCAGCTTCGGATTTCTGCTCCGGAAGCCAAGCGCGTGTACCGATTCTACGGTCCTAGTGCCGATGTCGTTCCGTTCCTTCGAGTCAAGGCTTATACGCAGACGACGGTCGTTGACGGAGATACGACGACGAAGGATGTATACAAGAACATTTGGCCGTTCCGTTCCGCGGTCGTCAGTTCATATCTTGACGAATGTTCCGATTGTGTCGTCTTGCACGGCGGCGTTCTCGAGTCGCTTATGGTAGAAATCCCGAGCGAAAAAATCCTGAATGCGTTGAGTGATTTCTACGGAGACGAGTTCCCTTACACGGAAGGCGATAGCAATGACGTTCGTCAGACGGTTGTCCTTGCCGAACTCAAAATGGGCCGCAGCTCTTCGAAGGAAGGTTCCGAACTGGGGTTCCCGGTTCAAGTGGTCGCCGCTTCCTTTGTGGATTCAAACGGCGTCGATATGCAATTAGCCGAATCGTATAAACTGAATCGGCAGCTGATTCAAGAAGACGGCCATCCGTATCTGGTCTTTATGGATGGAGACACTCTCGGAATTCAGCTGACGCAAGGAATGCGTTCCTTTATCAACCGTGCCGGAAAGGGTGCCAAGATGCGGTTCGTATTGCGTATGGGCTATTCGATGCTTGCTCCGTACGACACGCTCTATTATGACCACGTCAATGACGATGGGGATTCGGTTTACATCTTTATGGACTACCCGACGTATTCACGTTACGACTTTAGCGATTACATTAGCCAGCCGATGAATATGAAGATCTGGCTTGCAACTAAGCGGGGAGATGACGAATGATCCGCAAAATTCTTCTTTCCGTTCTGTATGTGACGATGGCGGCGAATGCCGCTTCGATGATTGGCCTAGAAGCTTTGGGCAAGCCGACGGAAGGCGCCTCTGCAATAATGCTTGGACGCGGCTATGCTGGGGGAGCGAAAACGGGAAGCGGAATTACTCCGTGGAACCCGGCGTCCCTTGCTTTTGAAGAAAACACTTCTTTCAACGCGACGATGGTCTTCGAAGAAAATATGGCTTCGCATCAGGATGATTCCTATGCCTCGTCGACTCTTGAAATCCCGTCCCTTTCTTTTGTCTTTGCCATGTATGATTTTGGAACGCTTGCTTTATCCCTTTCGGAAAAGTATACGTCGAATCTCGACGAAGAAGTGAGCGATTCCTCGGCGACAAATCTGGCAAATATCCAGTACAAGGGAAGCGTTTATGAGCTGACGCCGAGTTACGCCGTGCGACTTCCGTTCCTCCGTCGTTTTTCCTTGGGCTTTTCGGCTCACTTTGTCATGGGTTCCGTTTCTCGATCGCTGACTCTCGGCGGTGACAATAGCGCTGTGGCCAAGTCGGATGCATGGGCAACGAACAATTCTGAAATCACGGAATCGGCAGACGGTTCTTGGGAAATCAAGAATCATCCGGCTTATTACACCGGAGCGCTTCACTACAAGGGTCGCAGAGCGTCTTATTATTTCTCTTACACGACAGCTTATACTCTAAAGAACGAAATCGAATACAATCTCAAATTTAGCGAAACGGACACCCTTGTCCCGACAAAACTCAGCCGTGAAATCGAAGTCCCGCCGACGCTCGCGACAGGTTTTGCCTATCGCTTTAAAAAGAAGCATAATATTATGCTCGATTTTATGCTCCGAGGCTGGAATGCGGACATCTGTAATATCGGGGAATCCTGGAATTTGGAAGACTCGACCGATACGCAGACCGAATTTTTGGCGGCTTTGGGCTACGAACGCTCCGGTTCGACAGATTATTTTAAGAAATATGTACAAAGAATGGATTTTCGTCTCGGCATTTGGTATAGAAATTATTACATTTCCGATGTCACGGAATTTGGTGCCGGTATAGGCTCCGGATTCCCGTTGGGACGACGCAGCACAAAGCTTGACGTCGCCATCCAAGCTGGCATGCGCAAGTCTGACAACGATTCCATATGGAATGAAAAATTCGTGGGAATTGCGATTGGTCTAACGGGCGTAGGAAATTGGGGAAATAAACCTAAGAAGGTTCATTGATTGGATGAAAGGAGTGTGAAACGTGAGCACAACAAAAAAGTCTACAGCTAAGGCTAAGCTCAGCACTGCGGTCAAGAAAACTGTAAAAGATGTGGTGAAGAAGGAAAAGGCTAAGGTTGAAGAACTCAAGGCTATTTCGCAGAAGGCGGAATCGAAGGTCGCGGAATTGAAGACGGCGTCCCGTAAGGCAAAGGCGTCTGTGAAGTCCAAGGTCGAAGAAATCAAGAAGACCGTTTCCAAGAGCGCCAAGGCAAAGACCGAAGAAGTCAAGAAGACTGTGGCTCGCAAAGAAGCCGCAGTAGCCACTAAAGCGAAAACCGCTACAAAGGCTGTCTCCAAGGCTGTGAACAAGGTCGTAAAGGCTTCTAGCAAAGCCTCGAAGGCTGTTGATGAAAAATCGGCAATCTCCAAATTTGCTCCGGAATACCTTGTGTTAATGCAGCGGGATCCGAATTTCCTCCACGCATTCTGGGATGTGAAGGAAGAACGCTTGAAGGACGCGCTCAAGGGTAATGGCACTCTCGTTCTCCGCTTGTACGACGTTTCGAACGATTTGACGGTTCGCAAAAATAAGATCCGCAAGTTCCAGGATGTCGAAGTCCCTGCCGATGCCAAAAGTTGGTACGTCCAGAATCGCGGTGCAGCGTCTCTCAGCGCAACGCTTGGCGCAAAGACTCCGGAAGGTTCTTTTGAACCCATCGTCGAAGCTCCGGCGATGCAGGTCTTCAGCTTTGAAAATGTGAAGAATTCCGTTTCCCATTCGGATAACGTCTTCTTTAAGGCTTCGCTCGGTGGTGCAGGCATTGGCGGTTTTGGCAGCTCGGGTCTTTCGAGCCAGTCTGTTGCCAAGTGGCTTGAACATCTTGCAAGCTCTTCGGAATCCTTCTATTCGGGATCGATTTCCAGCGAATCCAGTCTGGTTTCTAGCGGTTCCGTTTTGCAGCCGGTTCCGGGATCCGTCAACTACGGCAAGGATTTCTTCCTGTGGGTCAAGACCCGCCTGATCGTTTACGGTGGAACTCGCCCGGATGCCCATCTTCAGGTGCGTGGTGAACCGTTCCCGCTGAACCCGGATGGCACGTTCTCCTTTGAACAGGATCTTCCGGATTCGACGCAGATCATTCCGGTCTTTGCGACGGATAAGGATGGTGATTTCCCGACGACGATTGTCCCGGTAGTGGTGAAACGTACCGAGTAATTCCAGATAGGTTTAAGGTCTAGTTTGAATTCGTTTTGCAATGGACAGCTCTATCTGTTGCTGCACGCGCATTTGCCGTTCGTGCGCAACCCGAGATATGACCGTTTCTTAGAAGAAAACTGGCTCTTTGAAGCCATGACGGAATCGTATCTTCCTCTTGTGCAAATGCTTTCGCATTTGGCAGAAAAAGGTGTGCCGGGAATTCTCAATTTGAGTGTTTCCCCGACGTTGATTGCGATGCTTTCGGATAAGCTTCTTTGTGAACGTTTTTCGCATCATTTGGAAAAATTGCAGGAACTCGCTTGCAAGGAATTGAATCGCCTGGCGAACGATCCGGAGCGTTTGCAAATTGCCAAATTCTATGCGGCCCGTATGATGGAACTTTCCGAGCTCTGGGAGAATCGCTTGCACCGTGATCTTCTTTCGGAGTTTGCTTCCTTGGAACGCCGCGGCAAATTGGCTCTGCTGACCTGTGTTGGAACTCATCCGTTCTTGCCTGCGTACCAGGCGGAACCGGAAAGTATCCGGATGCAATTAAAACTGACCATCGAATCGTTTAAGCGCGCTTTTGGCCGAGCCCCCAAAGGGGTCTGGCTTCCTGAATGCGGATACTTTGACGGGTTGGATGAATATCTGGCAGAACAGGGCTTGCAATTCTTCTTTATGGAAACGCATGGCGTTTTGCTTGCCGATCCAGCTCCGAAATATGGCGTGTTCGCACCGATAAAAACTCCATCGGGACTTCTTGTCCTTGGGCGTGAACAGGCGAGTTCTGTCGAAGTCTGGAGCCGTCAGCGCGGTTATCCTGGACATCCGGATTATCGAGAATTTTACAAGGATATTTCGAAGGAACTCGACCGCGATTATTTGGGCGATTATTTCTTTGCCGGTGATACTCCGATTGATTCGGGATTCAAATATTACCGCATTACCGGTGGGGAACAGAAGGCTTTGTATAATCCGTGGCAGGCGATGAACCTTGCGCGGGAACATGCCCGCCTTTTTGTGGCGAACCGCGAAGCTTTGATGGGAGAACTTGGATCCCAGATGGAATCGCATCGTCCGTGTGTTCTTTGCCCGTATGACGCAGAACTTTTTGGACATTGGTGGTACGAAGGCCCGCAGTTTATTGAAGCTGTCTTTGAAAGAGCTGCGTCTTCCAAAATTTTGCAGCTCGCTTCCGTGAATGAAATCCAGAGCGATCCGGAAGATTCCGTACCGCATAGTCCGATCTTCTCTTCTTGGGGAGAAAACGGTTTTGCTTCGGTCTGGGTCAATCCGCAGGTGGAATTCATCTATCCGAAATTCTTCAAGATGTTCTCCCTGTTCGAAGAAGCGAAAAAGAGCTCTCCGAAAACGGCTTTGCAGAAGAGGATTCTTGCCCAGATGGAACGGGAACTTGTGCTTTACCAGTCGTCGGACTGGGCATTCATGATTCACAACAACTCTGCAGAAGATTATGCACGGGAACGTTTGGCGGACCATGAACGGGACTTTATGAAACTTTCTGCGATGTTCAATGGGGAATTCGAAGATGAAAGTCTTCTTTCCGAAATGGAATCGCGGGATAACATTTTCCCGTGGATCGGGAAAGATCATTAAAAAGTCTTTTGATCAACAACAAAAAAAGCTCTGCAATTTTGCAGGGCTTTTTTTGTCAAGAGTTCTCTCTCCGCATTAATTGCTTTCGAGCGGGTACTTCAGATAAATGTTATGATGCACAACTTTAGGAGACATCTTCGGGTAGTCGAGAATCGACTGCAGACCGCGGGATTCCTTGCGGGCAAGCGCGCTCTTGACAATCAGAATGCTGCTTTCGACTGCGTTGCGGAATTCGAGAAGGGCTGCGGTCTTTGGACCCGGCTTTTTCATTTCGGCTTCCACTTCGCAGTTAAATTCGCGAAGCTTTGCAAGACCTTCGTTTAATCCTGCGACAGATCGGACGATTCCGCATTTTTCCCACATCAGTTTTTTGGCTTCCAGAGTGCGCTTCTTCCAATGTTCGCCACCGGTCATCTTCACCTTTTCCGAAGGAACGTTCGGCGTGCGGAAAGACTTCTTGAGGATGCCTGTCTTTTCGATGTTTTCAACGGCTCTCAGTGCAAAAACGACACTTTCGAGGAGGGAATTCGAGGCGAGACGGTTCGCACCGTGGACGCCGGTCGCAGCGACTTCTCCCGATGCATAAAGGCCTTCGATCGGAGTCTTGGACCAGGTGTCGACGAGAACGCCACCGCACATGTAATGCGCAGCCGGGACAACCGGGATCCATTCCTTTGTCATGTCGACGCCGGCGGAAAGGCACTTGGCGTAGATGTGCGGGAAGTGGGTCTTGGTGTCTTTCGGATTGTGGGCTGTTACGTCGAGGAACATGCAAGGTTCGCCGGTGCGCTTCATTTCGCGGTGAATAGCGCGGGCGACGATATCGCGCGGGGCGAGAGAGCGGAGCGGATGCACGCCGTTCATGAATTCTTCGCCTTTTGAATTTTTGAGGATTCCACCGTATCCGCGGACCGCTTCCGAAATGAGGAACGCCTTTTTGAGGCTTGGTGCGTAAAGAGACGTCGGATGGAATTGCATGAATTCTACGTCTTGAATGGCCGCACCGGCACGTGCTGCAATCGCGATTCCGTCACCGCAAGCGTCTGGCGGGTCGATCGTATGGAGCCAGAGACGTCCTGCACCGCCTGTAGCCATAATGGTCACTTTGGCAAAGATCGCTTCGGTTTCCCCAGACTTTTGATGGATGATTTTTGCTCCGAGAGCGCGAGTCTTTTCCTTATTCAAAATCAAGTCTTCGATCAATGCGTTTTCGAGGAACGTGATGTTTGGAAATTCGTGAATTTTTACAAGGAGAGCCCTCATGATTTCCTTGCCGGTCAAGTCTGCGGCATGGAGAATGCGACGATGGCTGTGACCTCCTTCGAGATGCAGGTCAAAGCGAATATTGGCGTCGTTCGATTCCGCCGGGGTAAAGTTCACTCCCCATTTGACAAGCTGGTCGATGGTCTTTGGACCATTTTCGACAAGGATCTTGACCGCATTCTTTTTGCAGAGGCCTGCACCGGCTTCGCAGGTGTCTTCCTGGTGCAGTTTGAAGGAATCCTTCGGGTCAGTGACGGAACAAATGCCGCCTTGGGCGTAATTGGATGATCCGTCCGGCTTCGCTCCCTTGGTAAGGATGAGAACGGAGTGACCATGCTCTGCGGCTTTGATGGCTGCGCTTAATCCGGCGATACCGGCTCCAAGGATCAATATGTCGTACACTGTAGCCTCTAAGTGTTGATGTTTGAAGGCGACCCTCATAATAGAAAAAAACCGAAATTACGGCTATATAAAAGGGGGGCGTCCTTTTAAGTGGATTTTTTTATTACATTTGGCGGAAAATAAATGGAGTTTACTCTATGCTGACATGGATTAATGAAAACGCAAAATGGGTCATTGCCATTTTTGCAGTAGGTATTGCCCTCGGTCTTCTTGCGATGGACCGCACGCCGGAACAGACTCACCAGTATCCGATCGGTCGCGTCGATGGCGCTGAAATTCCTTATGCGGAATTCAACAATCGCGTCAATAACATCATGGAAACCAACTACCGTGGTCAGAACCTGAGCGATGAACAGCGTGCCCAGCTTCGCAATAGCGTTTTCCAGGCTTTCGTCCAGCAGGAACTCCTCAAGTTCCAGTTCGAAGAAAACGGTCTCTATGCTTCCGTTGCCGAAATGAAGGCGGAACTCAAGAACAACCCGGATGTCGTCCGCCGTCTTGTGGGTGAAGAAGCCCAGCAGCGTATTTACGCTATCCAGGCAAATGCTTCGAATGAACAGGAAGCGATGCAGAATGTCCAGTCGTTCATCCAGACACTCCCGAAGTTCCTTCTCGACACCGCTTTCGACAAGGCCGCTTACGATGCATGGCTCGAAACTCCGGCCGCATACGAATGGCTCAACATGCAGAACTACGAACAGGAACTCAAGACGATGACGGTTCCTCTGCACCAGCTGCAGATCTTTGTAACGGCTAACGCTCATCCGACAAGCCTTGAATCCCAGTGGAACGTGAATAACCGCATGATTTCCCAGGATCTCGAAGTCGCATTTGTTTCGGCTGACGACTTTAAGGTCGATCCGGCTTCGGTGGACAGCCTCAAGGTGAACGCTTATTTCAATGCTCATCAGGACAGCTTCTTTGTAACGAAGGACGAAGTCCGTCTTGCTTATGCATACCTTCCGATCCAACCGACGGCCAAGGATGAAGAAGAAATCCGCAAGTATGCAATGACCGTTTATTATCAGGTGAAGGATTCGAATTCGGCTTCGAGCTTTGAAGAAATGGCTAAGGTTTCGAGCGAAGATGTCGGTACGGCTGCAAATGGCGGTCTCCTCGGCGATTACACGGCTCGCGGTACTTGGGTCAAGGAATTCGAAGATGTCGCTTTCGCTTTGGATTCGGGAGAAATTTCGGAACCGATACGTACCAAGTTTGGCTACCATATCATCCAGAGCCTTGGCAAGATCAAGGATTCGACGGGTGCAGAAAAGGTGAAGGCCGCCCATATTCTTTTCTCGGTGACCGCATCTCCGGAAACAATCGACAGTTTGGAAAAGATTCTCGTCGGAATTAAGACGGCTGTGGAAGAACACGATTCTTCCTTTATTGATGCGGCTTCCGCTCGCAAGGTTCCGGTCCGCGAAACGGCTTGGCTCGGTCACAACGACGAAATCCAGGAAGTGGGCTTTGTCGGTGGACTCTCTGCGTTCGCCTTTGTGAACAAGGATCGTCCGGATCTTTCTGAAGGCAAGGTTTCCGGCGCACTCAAGAACAATAACTTTGTGATTGTTGCAACGCGTCTCGAAACTCTCGAAGCTGGTAAGCGCAACATCGGACCGTATTACGCACAAATTCAGAACAACCTTCTTCTTCAGGAATCCAAGGAAGCCGCAGCTCATTATTTGAATTCTGTTGCTGAAAAGGTGAAGGCTGTGGAACTGGTGACGGATTCTGCAACGGGCGCAGCCAAGGCTGATTCGAGCATCGAAAAGGTGACGGTCGAAAAGGTGACCGCTTCCTTTGACGGCTTTGTTCCGGGCGTTGGCTATTCGAACCCGACTCTCTTCCGCATCCTTTCCAAGCAGAAGGTTGGCGAATGGGGTGAAACGGTTGTAACGAATGATGGCGCTGCAATGGTGAAAATCTTGAATCGCACCCTTCCGGATACAACGGCTGCAAAGAACGCTCTTACGGAAGATCTCGCAAATACCTGGCGCTTTGGTTATTCGATGCTCTTCAACGAATATGTGCAGAACTTGGAAAAGGCTGCTAACGTAGAAAGCAATCTCGACCTTTACTATCGCGAATAATATTTCTACTATTCGCCCTGAATTTTGGCATGTTCGTCTAGCGGTCTAGGACGCTGGCCTCTCACGCCGGTAACAAGGGTTCGAGTCCCTTACATGCTATGTCAGAAGAAATCCCGCAAAAATGCGGGATTTTTTTTTATGAAGGGAATGTTTTGGTATCAGCTTCCAGGAGTTCTCATTTCCTGAATTTGTTCATAAAACAGAAAAGGACCCGCTTGATGCGGATCCTTTTCTGTTATGGAGCTAAGGAGATTCGAACTCCTGACCCCAACGCTGCCAGCGTTGTGCTCTACCAACTGAGCTATAACCCCGTTTGAGTGAACCAAATTGAGAAAAAAATGTTTCCCTTGTCAAGGGGCGCCTGTCATTTTTTTTTAGGCACTTCTCAAATGGCACTCAAAAGATGCTTTAAGCAACCGTTTCGATGGTTACCGATTCGATCAGCACGTCTTCGTACGGATAGTCCTGACCGTCGGTGCGAACGCTAGCGATATCGTCGAGAACGTCGAATCCGTCAAAGAGCTGTCCAAAGACGGAGTAACCTTCTGCAGGACCGCCGTGTGTCGGATGGTCGAGGAAGTGCGTTCCTTCTGCCGGGTGAACGATAAAGAACTGGCTGCCGATGGAATGAGGCATCATGGTCTTTGCCCAGCTGAGAGCTCCGCGCAAATGGGTGAGGCGAGCGTCGTATTTGTCACCGATGGTAGATCCCGGACCCTGTGCTGCATGACCGCCAGTGCCGTTCCTGCGGGTGAAGTCGCCACCCTGGATCATGAAACCCTTGATGATTCGATGGAACGGGGCACCGTCATACTTGCCCTGTTTGGCGAGTTCGATGAAGTTTGTGGCGCATTCCCCGACGATTTCAGGGAAAAGACGTGCGCGCATTTCACCGTGGTTCGTCTTGATGATGGCAATGGTTTCACCGCTTTTTGGCTGGTCGAGCTGATTGAACATAATTGGAATCTCCAGTTGGTTTTGTTTTGAGATAAAAACTACATTTTCCTATTGGAAAAAACTTGAAAAAGGAGCCCGTAGTGAACGATAATTGCAAACGGATCCGTCAGCTTCTGGACGCGCAGGCGATGGAATCCGCTTTGGATAACATGGCGGCGACTGTTGCGGAACTGATTCCGTCCCCTCAAAACGTCCTTGTTCTTGGTATGGCTAGCCGTGGAATTCCTCTTGCCCATAAACTTGCCAAGCGTTTGTCGAATCGCTTCAAAGTGGATATTCCCTGTGGCAGTATCGACCCGACATTTTACCGAGACGATTTCCACTACCGCAAGCCGCTTGCGACGACAGAAATGCGAATCACGGAAATGCCTGCATCTGTAGAAGGCAAAACGGTGATTCTGGTGGATGACGTTCTTTATACGGGGCGTTCGGCTCGCGCCGCAATCCAAGCCATTCTCGATATGGGACGTCCGGCGGCGATCCGCTTCTGCGTCCTTGTGGACCGCGGTCATCGTGAACTGCCGATCGCAGCCGATGCCACGGGTTTGACTGTGAAGACTTTAGCCAATGAAGAAGTCCGAGTGCTGATTGATCCGGTCGATCCGGAAACAGCCGTTTATCTTGTCCAAGTGGAGAATGTATGACATCTTCTCTTTCCATCCGTCATCTTGTAGGCCTTCAAGGCGTTAGCGAATCCGACATTCGCAAGATTCTGGATACGGCTGTCGAATTCCGTCAGCTTCTAGAACGCCCGGTCAAAAAAGTTCCTTCCTTGCGCGGTCTCACGATTGTGAACCTGTTTTTTGAAAACAGTACGCGCACCCGTACAAGCTTTGAACTGGCGGAAAAACGCCTTTCTGCCGACATCGTGAACTTCTCGAGTTCAAGTTCCAGCGTAAAGAAGGGCGAAACGCTTTTGGATACGCTCCGCAATATCGAATCCATGAAGATCGATGTTGTGGTGGTGCGTCACAAAGGTACGGGCGTTCCTCAATTCATTGCCGATCATTCGAATGCCATCGTTTTGAATGCAGGCGATGGCGCGCATGAACATCCGACACAGGCTCTTCTCGATATGTTTACGATCGAGCAAAAGCTCGGAACGTTGAAAGGAAAAAAGATTGCCATTGTTGGCGACATCCGGCACAGCCGCGTGGCCCGTTCCGATTCTTGGGGAATGACTACCATGGGAGCTTCGGTGACGCTTTGCGGTCCGAGTACGCTGCTTCCGCGTTACCGTGCGGATTTCCCGAACGTTTCTTGGGAAACCGATGTAGAGAAGGCGGTCGAAGGTGCGGATGCCGTGATTGCGCTTCGCCTTCAAAAAGAACGCATGGAAGATTCTCTCCTTCCGAGCTTGCGTGAATATCGCAATTACTTTGGCGTCACGGAAGAAGTTTTGGAAAAAGCCAAGAGCTCTGCTTTGATCATGCATCCGGGTCCTATCAACCGCGGTGTGGAATTGGATTCGGAAGTGGCGGATGGTGAACATTCCGTGATTCTTGCCCAGGTAACGAACGGCGTAGCGGTTCGTATGTCGGCTCTTTATCTCCTTTCGGGAGGTCGTGCAAATGGATAATGTGATTTTGAAAAATGTCCGTCCTTTTGTGAACGGTCAATTTGAAGCGGCGACAACTCTCGCTATCGTCGATGGTTTTTGGCGTGATTCCGCTCCGGAAGGAACTCCGGTTGTAGACGCAAACGGAGCGCTTGCTATTCCGGCGCTTTTTGCCTTGGGCATTGACTTCCAAGAACCAAAACGCGATGACATTTATACGTATCGCTCCGGATTCCGTGCAATGCGCCGTGGCGGATTCTATGGCGGACTTTACGAAAGCTCCGCGAATCCGGTCGATGGAATTCAGCGTTTGGTTGCCGAAAAAGCGGCTCTCGGATATCACGGTTTTGACATTCAAGTCCTGGGTGCAATCAATCAGGATTATGAAGCGAAGGCTCTTGCAGAAATGCGTGAGCTTGCCGATGGCGGCGTTGCTGGCTTTGGCGATGGCAATAAGGCTTTTGGATCCATGCGATTCCTTCGTCTTTGCCTCGAATACGGTGCCATGACAAAGAAGCGTTTCTTCTTCTTGCCGTATGATTATTCCTTGGCACATGGTGGCTATGTGAATGAAGGCAACTTCTCCGACATGATTGGCATGAAGGGAATTCCTGAACAGGCAGAAACGATTCCGCTCTTTTCGCTTTTGGAAATGGCCCGCTGGTTGGGTGTGCCGATGCACATCAAGCAGGTCACTTCGAAATCGGCTTTGGACTTGATTCGCCGTTTCCGCGAAATGGGTGTCGATGTCACTTGCGACGTAGATATTCACCACTTGCTTTTCTGCGATGAAGACGTTTCTTCTTTGAATACAAGCTTGAACCTGCATCCGCCGGTACGTTCCGCATCGGACAAAGAAGCTCTTTGGGAAGCTTTGGCGGATGGAACCATTCAGGCGGTAAGCATCAACCACTTCCCGGTCCATCGCGAAGACAAGGAAGTGAATTTCGAAGACGCTGTCCCGGGCGCAATTTCTCTTGAAATTGCTCTTCCGGCTTTGTGGAACAAATTAACAGCCCGTCTTGGAGACAAGCGTGCCGTGGAAGTTCTCTCTTCCAAGCCGGCCGAAATCGCCGGCGCCGAAGTGGTTAATCTTGCTCCGGGAAAGAAGGCGTCCCTTGTCGTGTTCAATCCGGAAGGATCTACGAAAGTCACGTCAAAGACTTTTGCCGGTGGAGTTGAAAACTCGCCATTCCTTGGAGAGACGCTTTCTGGAGAAATCCTGGGTGCCTACATCGCAGGAATGTGGGGGTAATTCTTGATTCTTTCCGTCGATACGCTAGGTTGGATTTTTTCTATTGGAACGCTTGGATTGATCCTTGTCGTTCTAATTGAAATTAGCCGGAGCAATCGCCGGAGAGAAATCGGTGTCATGTTTGCCACCGACAAGTTTGAAGAAAAAATCAAATCGCTGAACTTGGACGAAAAAGAACGGATGATGCTCGAACGGTTGGTGCGTCAGTCTTCTTTTTCGAATAAGGATTCCGTGCTCAATTCACCGCTTCTTTTTGAAGAAGCTGTGAATTTTGTGTACAAGCTAAATGGAGGGGTTGCGAATATTTCTCCGACGGATCGGCATTTGATTGCGACGCTTCGAAAAAAATTGGGACACTTGGATAAAGCGGTGCAATATTCCTGCGTTTCGACGCGGCAATTTTCGGTAGGAAAGGAAGCAACGATCGTCCTTCCAAAGAGTAAAGGCGTTGAACAGACGGTCCATACGCAGATCAATTTTATGAATGAAGTCTGCTGGGGCGTGCAGCGGAAGGACTTGTTCCTTTCCGAATCCCTTGTCGGGGAAAAGGTGCTTGTCCGTTTGAATATTCCAGGGGAGGCCGTTTATTCTACCAAGGTCAATGTCATTGGAATTCGTGAAAATACGATGCTTTTGAAGCATTCGATAAAATTGCATAAGGAACAGCTGCGCCGTTGGCTACGTCTTGCCGTCCATTTCCCGGTTCATCTGGAATATGGTGAAAAAAAGATGGATGGTTTTTTGGTAGACCTCTCTGCAGGCGGTATCCTTTTGTCGCTTCCGGAGCAGGTGCCCGAAAATTCGCTGGTTCGGATACAATTTCATCTTCCAGGTTTTGGCGAAGAAAAATTGCAGATTCGAATTTTGCGCCAATTGCATAAGGGACTGCTTGACGAGAAAATGGGAGGAGTGGCACATAGCGCCTCTTTTATGGGCGATTTTAGCGAAACGCAGGAGCATGTCTTGCAGTATATTTTCCAGGAAAGACGTGCACAAAAAGTATCTTAGTGAGGACGGAAAATTGCCCTAAGTGGTTGTTTTTTCAAGCAGTTAGGGAAAATCCTATTGACATTGCGCTTTTTGAAAGGTAGAATTAAATTAGTCCCGAAATTCTTTGGGTAGAGGTTTTATTTTGGCATTGGATCTTATCGCTAAAATTCGAGGTGAACGTCAAACGATTGGCGTTGACATCGGTCATTATCGTATTAAGGTCGTCCGTGTGCATCATGGACGAGGAAATTCTCGCAGTATTATGGCTGTGGACATGGAACCGACCCCGGAAGGAGCTTTCGCGGATAATGAAATCCAAGATGAAGCAAAGCTCCGCGAGGCGATTGTACGTTTGATGACGCGCAACTTCCCGGATATTGCCAAGGATGATCTGGTAGCGTCCATCGGCTGGTCTGCCGGTGTGCTTGCCGATAAGAGTGTGGCCAAAGTTCCTAAGAATGGCAATGAAGATGCGATCATTGTCCAAACGGCCCAGGCAAAACCTCCGTTTGATGACCAGGACATCATGCTCGATTACCAGGTGATTGAGCGGGATGGCAAGGGCGAAGTCAAGTCCTTGGTCGTCGCTGCAAAAAACAAGATTTTGACGGATTACGCAAAGCTCTTTTCTGTTGCCGATTACAAGCTGACGGCAATTGATGTCGACGTCTTCGGCATTGCGAACGCCTACGTGGCGACGATTCCGGAAGATCGCCTTCAGGAGACGGTTGCACTTTTGGACATCGGAGAAAAGAAGTCGACGATGACCTTTATTCATGGTGGCCAGTTCCATTCTGTCCGGACCTTGACTAGTGGTTCGGTGGATTCTGTTATTTCGACGTTGAACCGTCACTTGGGAATTGACGAAAATACCTGCCATGAAATGTTTGAAAAAAATGACTTGACGATGGTCCAGGACCGCTCCGTGGCAGAAGTGGAATCCGCATTGCAGCTCGCTTACGAAGAAGTGGTGAGCTCTGTCGAATTCGGAATTCGCTACTTCTCGACAAGTGAATCCGGAGAGAAACCGGTGCGTCTTCTGGTATGTGGCGGCGGAGCGAACTTGCCGAACATCTGTGATTATCTCAAGGAAAAGCTTTCCATTGAATGTGAAATGCTGAATCCGTTCGCGAGAATTCCTTGTGAACCGGGTGTCGCCGGTGAAGAAGGGATGGCGTTAGGACTCTCGAATGTTTACGCTCCCGCACTGGGACTTGCTTTAAGGAAGTTCTAAATGGCTGCTAAGGGAAAAAAGAAAGCGCTTTGCGTAGAAATTAACTTGTTGCCTGCTGAAAACCGGCAGACCAAGCTCGACTTGTCGTGGATTGTCGACCGCCGAATCGTTTGGCCGACAATTGCCTTGATCGTCGCCTTGTTCGCGGTGTTCATGGTTCAATCTTACATTTCGGAAACGACTCAGGATCTTCAGGGACGCTTGGATACGACGCGGGCCGAAGTCGAAAAGCAGCGCCCGATTTTGAATAAGATTACCACGTTGGATGGCAAGCTGAAAGTCATTGCCCAAAAGAATACCGGTTTGAAGTCGATTCAAGTCAGTAAAAAACGTTGGGTTATTTTGTTCGAAAATATTTCGTCGATGATGCCGCCAAATATGTGGCTTGTTTCGTTGAATCAAGTGTCTCCGCTTGACATGGAACTTCGCGGTGTCACGTATGATTTTTCAGAAGTGGCGGAATACATGGTGAAACTGGAAAAACAGGCTAGTTTCAAATCGGTTTCGTTGACCGATATTTCGACAACGAAAATCGACGGCGAAGAAGCTTATAGCTTTGTCATCAAGGCAAGCATTAATCCGGACCTCGGTTTGGAAGGAGGGGCGAAATAATGCAAGCGATCGATTTTAAAGACAAAAAGACCATCTATGCGCTGGTTGTCTCGCTGCTGATTCTTGCAGGGGCATATTTCGTTTATACGTATATGTGGGAACCGTTTACGCTAGAAGAGCAGCGCCTAGAAAGCGAACTTCGCCAAGCCGAAGCGGAACTTTCGAAAATCAATGTTCAAAAGGGCCGTATTGCAAAGCTTGAAGCGGAACTCGTTGCTGCAGAAAACGAATTCGAACGCTTAAAGGAAATGTTCCCGGAAGAAGAAAAGGTTCCGATGCGTTTGCAGGACCTTTATGCCGTTCTTCGCAGTGCTGGCGTCCAAATACAGAAGTTCAGCCCGGGACCGCGTTCCGAAAGGGAATATTTCTTTGAACACCGTTATTCGGTGGCTGTCAACGCAGGTTACCATATGCTCGGATATCTGTTTGCTGAAATTGCGAACTTCAATTATCCGACAGCGATTACCGATTTGAAGATTTCCCGTTACTCGGGAATCAAACAGGAAATCGAAAAAGCGGAATCCCACGGCTGGACTCCGATTACGATTTCGGTGTCGTTTAATTTGACCACCTATACATCCAAGAAGGTTGCCCAATGATGAAAAAATTGCTGCTCCTTCTCTCCCTTTCGTCCGTTTTTGCGCTTGCTGCAGAAATCAAGAATGTGGACTATTCTTGCGGGGCCAAGGATTGCTCTCTGAAGTTCCAGTTCTCGTCGGCGAAGCAACTGCCGAACTTCTTCCAAAAGTTCGATGCGAGTACGCATAAATTGACCATTGGATTTTCGGATACGAAATTCGCTTTGGGCGAAGATTTTTATGCGCTGGATTCGGATTCCAAAGGCATTCGCGATGTGCGCGTTTACACCGATGCATCGTTCAAGGTGCCTCTTTTGAATTTTGAATTTACTGTGGGCCCAGATATCCACAGCGAAAAGAATCCGGTAAGCCTTTCTAAGGGAAAGAACTTTGTCATTTCTCTTCCGAAGGTAAAAAGCTCGGCATGGTCACTTCAAAAAGTGGCGGCAAAGAAGGCTGCTGTCGATAAGAAGTCTAAGGCGGACAGCGTAAAGGCTTTCCAGGCAAAGTCCGCAGCCGAAAAGAAGGCGATTGAAGATAGCATCGCTCAGGCCAAGAAGGCAAAAGCCGACAGCGTGAAGACCGCCAAGGCAAAAGCGGAAGCGGACAAGAAGGCGAAGGCCGATAGCATCGCTCAGGCCAAGAAGGCAAAAGCCGACAGTCTGAAGGCCGCCAAGGCAAAGGCGGAAGCGGACAAGAAGGCGAAGGCCGATAGCATCGCTCAGGCCAAGAAGGCAAAAGCCGACAGTCTAAAGGCCGCCAAGGCAAAGGCGGAAGCGGACAAAAAGGCGAAGGCCGATAGCATTGCCGCTGTAAAGCAGGCTCGCTTGGATAGTATTCGTGAAGAAAAGGAACAGGCTCAGAAGAAAGTCGTTTCCGCTTTGATTGAAGGCATTCAAGGAATGACCGGAATCCAAGGAAACGGGATTGAACAGTTCCGGATTGATACGGATGCCGATATCGATCTTTCGATGGTGCAGAACCGTGAGAAGTCTTCGATTATTCAGGTGGCGGTTCCTGGCCCGAAAAAGACGCCGATGTTTAATGTTTCGACAAGCAATATTGTGAAGTCGGTAACCTGGATGTCGACTGGGCTTCGGATCCAGTTGCAGAAAAATGTGCAGCCGATGATCCTCGTCTACAAGGGAACGCTGATTCTTCAGATTTCTCACAAGTCGAAGGTTCCGGGCTTTATTTGCTACATGGCTAAGCCGGAAGGTGTATTTGTTCGCCAATGGAGAAACCCTGCATCTTCGGCGGAATCGTTTGCGGATTTCTCCAAGAACATGGATTCGGATAAAAAACAGCTGGTGACGGTTTCGCAGTCGTTTGGACTTCGCCCGGTGGCCCGCAATTTGATCGTGGTTGCTGAAATGACTCCGTTCCTCGCTTCTCCTTCGGAAAAGGCTCAGGAACTCGAATCGTTGGAATTCGGTACCCATCTCGAAGATATTGAATTGGATGGCCTTTATCACAAGGTTCGTTTGGGTTCCAAGGTGGGCTATGTGAACCGTCGCTCGGTCTCGTTCCCGGATGAACTTTCGGCGGTGCAGTCGGAACGCTTAAAGCAGATTGCCATTGAAAAGGGCGGAACTCTGGATTCGAATGCGGTTCGTTTTGACCATCCGATTGAAGAACGTGTGTCTTATAGTTCCTTCGGCCGTCGTGATCCGTTTGTCGAAATCAAGGGCCTGATGGAAGACGGTATCAATATCGATCAGGTGGAACTTGTCGGTATTATTTGGGAATCGGAAGAACCGCTGGCAATTCTTGCGGAAACCAAGAATCCTTCTGTTTCTTATGCTGTGAAGGAAGGCGACCGCATTTTGAATGGCAAGGTCCTGAAGATTACTCAGACCGATGTTTTGTTCTTGTTACAGGAATTTGGGGTAAGTCGTAGATATTCCATGAGTTTGCCCGATAAATATGGGAGAGACGCGAAATGAAAAAAATCGTTCAATT
This sequence comes from Fibrobacter sp. UBA4373, assembly GCA_002390045.1. GTDB lineage: Bacteria > Fibrobacterota > Fibrobacteria > Fibrobacterales > Fibrobacteraceae > Hallerella. Next base: position 17,500 of record DGSB01000017.1, on the reverse strand, counting down.
TTCACTGATGGCGCTGATTGTGCTCTGCTTTGCTTCGGCGATCGCACAGGAGGCTTCTCCAAACAATAGACTGTACGATTTCAAGTTCGTCGATATGAACTTTGGAACGGCTTTCCATTCGATTTCCGCGACGGCAGGTGTTGATATCGTGCTTGCCCCGGATGTTTCCGGTAAGATCACGAATCTCCAGGTAACAAAGAAGTCTTGGCAGGACGTGCTGAAGCTGCTTTGCGATACGTATGATCTGACTTGGACCATCGAAGACAATTACATTTACGTCCAGCGCTCTTCCGCTTATCAGGAAAAGCAGAAAAAACTAGCCGACAAGCAGGCTGCCGAAGAAAACAATGCTCCGCTTGTGCGTAAAAACTTCCAAGTGGAACATGCCAAGGCAGAAGAATTGGTGAAGGTTCTTGAATCGATGAAGACGAGCCGCGGTAAAATTACGACCGTGGAACGCACGAATTCGATCATCGTTTACGATACCGAAAAGAGCATTTCTCAAATGGAAAATGCCTTGGAAGAATTGGATGTCGAAACCCTGCAGATCATGATCACGGCCAAACTCGTGGTGGTGTCTAGCGACCTTGCCCGTGAACTCGGTGTGGATTGGTCCGCTAAGATGGGAACGACTTCTTTGACTCCGGGTACTGCTGGAACGCCGACCGGAAGCGCTGCCGGTGCATCCCGTACAAGTGTTGCGATGCAGTCTTTCCCGAACAATGGCGTGTCTCCGGGCGTGGCTAATGCGACGACTGCTATTTCTGCAAGCGTTTTGGATAATAACGTTCAGGTGGCGATTGCGAATATCCTTTCGGACGCTTCGACGGAAGTGCTTGCGACTCCGCAGATCACAACGATGGATAATGTCGAAGCCCAGATTTACATGGGTGATGAAATCTCGATCCGCGTGATTGACGACGACGGCGAATCTTCGACCCAGATGGTGGAAACCGGTATTAAGCTCACGGTAACTCCGCATGTTTCGGGTGATAACCGCATTATGCTCGATCTCCATCCGCAGAATGACTCTTACCGTTATGACGAAATGGGCCAGGTGGTGATCAGTAAGCAGGAAGCAGAAACGAAGGTGGTTGTTGCGGACGGCGAAACGGTCGTGATCGGCGGTCTTACGCGTAACGAACATCAGGAAACAGAATCGGGCATTCCGTTCCTGATGGATATTCCGGTGCTTGGAAACCTCTTCAAGTACACCAAGAAGACGGTGACCAAAAACGATCTCGTCATCTTTGTGACTCCGCGTATTATTCATAATTACATCGGCAAGTTCCCGCTTTCGGAACCGCCGAAAACCAAGGCTGTGTCGGCTGTAGAAGCGGAACAGGTTTCTGCGAAGTCTGCGCCTGCCAAGGCGGCTCCGGCTGTGGAAGCGAAACCTGTTGCAGAACAGGCCCCGGCTCAGCAGGCGGCTCCAGCTCCGGAAAAGGAAGCTCCTGCAGCAGAAACAGCTGCTCCTGCTACGGAAGACGGTTGGGACGAATATTGATTTTCGCCAATTCATTTGAAAAAGAGTCTCGAATGCGAGGCTCTTTTTTTTATTGTTGAAGGCTCTGTCGGGCTAAACTGTACACTTGTGCCCGGCTAGCAAAAAATCCTCAATCCGTAAGCCCTTCCAAAACTGTTTTTCGGCTGCATGACCGATGTTTTTACACTGAAATGACCGTTCGGCGGTCCGCAGCATGTTCGCAGCTATACGGCTTGGCCTAACAGAGCCGGCATGATTTAAAAACTACCATTCAGCCTCTTCAAAATAATTAGCACCTCCACGTACACCAACATCTGCGCGAAATACCAAATAATTGCCATACCCACAAAAACAATAAAAAGCTTGAAGCGCACAACAGGAGTCAACGGAGGTCTCTTTTTGATCATTTCTATATCCTCGTTTTTAGATTCAATCTAGCTCCGAGGCACGACAATTAACGTCGTCCCCAACGACACACGCATAAAAAAGAACTGCTGCATTTTACGGCAACAGTTCGTTTTTTTTCAAATCAGCTGTTATTTCAACCAGTTTTCTTTAAGCCAACTACAGAAGAAATCTCGTGAAGTCATGCCGCGAGCTTTTGTGTAGCCCGTCATTGGCTGGTTCCAGTGGACACTTGACGGATGCTTCGTATAGACATATTCAATGCCGCGCGGTCCCGTCCAATCCCAAAGTTCACCGCCAAAATACTTCGGGTAATCAAAGTCCTCCGCCTGCTTGCAGACACGAGAACTCAAGAAAACGAACATATCCGGCTTCAGAATTTCCAGAACCTTAATGAAATTATGGATCGCTTGTTCGCAGTCAATTTCTTTTCCGCCATAAGCATTCCACAAATCCTCGATCCCAGTCGTACAATCTGCCGGACGCAAGAAGTAATTGAGGAACGCCACCTGGTGCCAGCCATTGCCACTACTCGGCAGCACCAGATTCAAGCAGCGATCAATCTCTTTCCCGAAACGTCCACTCTTGCCCTCACGAGTCCCACGGGTGTTGCACCAATCCTGCTCATCACTCGTAAGCATGGGAGTACCATACCACGAATTCGCATTGTGATGCACCGTAGCACCTTTGGACAAGTAAAAGCTCTCGCCAACAAGCAAAAGCTTTTTATGCATCGAAGATTCGTAAGCATCCCCCACAAAGGGCATCATGTACGGATGCGATCTATAAAACGGGATGGAAAGAAAGCGGGAATCGTAAGCGGTATTGGACATAAGAACTCCAACTACAAAGCCGGTTCGTGGCCGCCTTTCGACGGACTCTTTAAGTAGCGAACGTTTACCATAGCAAATATCGTAGGGAATTGCAGCCCACAATATTTGCAAGTGTACTTGGACTTTTCAGAGCCCTCGTACAGCACATGGTTTGCACCGCCACCCTGTTTTGCACAGCGAGCATGCACCAGCGCAAAAACCGAAGGGAAACCGATTCCGCAATATTTACAGTAGAATTTTTGAGACATTGAGAAATCTCCTGTAAAATATCAATTCAAAATTTCGGCATCTTGAACATTATCTTGCACCCATTTGTCGTAGCGAGCTTTGAACTTTTCAAGATCATCAATTTTCTTTTGCAGTTTATCCAGCTCATCTTTTTGAGCATTTATCATATTTACCAATTTAACATATCCGGGAGCAAGATTCTCAAAATAATCAGAATCGTTCATAAGCGTGCTGTATCCAGCAAAGAGGTCGTTGATAACCTTTTTTAGGTTTTCTTTCAAATCCATCAATTTCTTATTATCACGGTATTTACTCCACCATGACCACAATTCTACAAGAATGGGAATAGCAAGAGACGCTTTTTCCAATACTTTAGCCAAATTCTTTGCCAAATGATTCAATTTACCGGCAAACTTTACCGCCTCCCACGGCTTAAATTTATAACCTTTCGCAAGCACATTTCTAGCATTTTTCACCATTTCAGCATTAACATTGACATTTCCAAAATACTTAGCCCCTTCAGCGGCTCCTTTTTCCAAACCCTTCTTTAGTGCATCATCAACAATCTTGTTGGACTTGCTAAACGTTCCTTCAAAGTCCACTTTTTTGTCCATTAAATCAATCGCAGATTGGTTATTCGCTCCACATTCATCAAAAATTTGTCGGATGCTATTCTCCAAAATCCAAAACGAGACTTCATTCTTCCCATTTTTTTTATTCGTTTGAACACCAATTTCCTTTTCAATAAAGGATCCAATCGTATCCTGATTCATTCCATTAATTTCTGAAACAAGTCGATTTTGCAATTCAATCAAACGTCTATTCGCATTTTGCTGATTTAATTGCAAGTCCTTTTTCAAATGGTCCGAATCTTCTTCCAACGACTTTATAATTTGTTTAGAAGATTCAACAGCCCGTTTCATCGGCAAACATTCAGCATCAATGCCCTGGCAAACTCCATCTAGCATTTCCTTAACAGAATTATCCGAAGTATCCGCTTTTATTTTCAAAGCATCCGTCTGTTCAACAACATCATCTACAGCATTTCTAAAAAGATCTATACGCGAGCGTTTTTTATAATCCAGCCATTTTTCAAGCCAATATTTTAGCCCCTTCCCTTTGGGGTCAGCAGATATACAAACTATTTTAAGTTTCTTTTCTTCATCTGGAGTCAAATTAATCGTCGTGCGAAGTCTGCCAATCAAATTATTTTTCTTTATCTCAGAAACACGTGCGTAATCATCATCATCAAGCATGTCAACATCAGTTTCGTCCATTTTATTAATAACAAAAATGGTTGAATCTAACTTGTTCAAATCACGCAGAACTTTTCTCACAATTTCAACATGGCTATCTTTAAGCGGGATAACTGCATCACATAAATAAACCACTATATGGGCTTCCGATATATAATTCTTTGTGATATCCGAAAACCTAATCGATTGTCCATCAATACTTTTTTCCTTAGAGCCAAATAGCCCCGGAGTATCGACAATTTCAAATCCTTTTTTCAGCCCCAAAGGTCTATATACCGTGATTTCATCGGAAGATTCCGTTTCATCAATTTTCATGGAATCTTCTAGCTTGCCAAGCAATCCTGCGATGGCCGAAGTTTTACCATCAGAAAAACTTCCTAGCAGCACAATCTTGACAATCCCATCGTCAACGACCTTTTTCATCCGTTCCAATTTTTCCAAAACAAATCGGAAATCAAGGCCAACTTTTTCACCCTGCTTCACGATTTCATAAAGAGAATTCAGCTTTTGAAGGACTTTTTGTTTAAAATCGAATTCTTCCATTGTACACTCCTTGCTTTTAGGCAAGCCTAATTTGTTTAAACTTTATTTTCAAATCAGAAACCATTGAGACTATTTCTTCGACGGATTGAAGTTCTTTTTGAGCCTTCTGTTCGATTTCACCATGCTTAACAGAAACTCTTTTTTGCAGTTCATCCACAAGTTTACCCAAGTCCCGATTTAACCGTTCTTTTTCGCCTGCAATATCGCGTTTAGCGGCATTCTGAGCATTCCCCACTCCGCCATCACCAAAAACACGTTTTTGGCCAACATAACTGGCCCCAAACACAACGGCTCCAGCAATCACACCAGCAGGACCCGCAAACAATCCAGTCAAAGCACCAACACCAACCGCAGCAGCAAAGCCAACCACATCACCTAAACTCACATCCATTTTTTTAAGAGCATCCGAAAAATCAATCTTCACGCCCCCCTTTTTCTGAAGTTGCGGGAAAATCAAAAGTACATTATCAAAACCATCAAAATTGGCACTCTTTCTTTCGACAAATTCATTCCAACTTCGGGCACATCCGTCCATTATTGATTGTATTCCTAACTGTATTTCATCCGACAACTTTGAAACGCACTTATCCAGCTCTTCTTTCTTATTTTCAGACTTCGAGGCAAAAATACCATTAACCGAAGCCCCAACAGAATCAAATTTTTGATTAACGAGCGAATCTATTCGAAATTTAAGATTAGAACGTTGTTCATCGGCAATTTTCTTCAAATCAGATTTAAAGCGTTCCAATTGTAATTCATATTGTTCAACCCCCGCATCTGAATTAATGGATTCCAATTCTTTTAAAATTTCATTTTTCAAAGATCGCACTTTCAATATGTTTGCAGATGAAATTTCATCTGCAAAATTTTTCGTCTTCTGCTCTACTTGATTAATCAACGTCTGAAACTGACTGAACCGCAATATTCCATCGGCAGATCCAAAATATTCTAAAAGACTTTTCTGCTTTTTACTTAAATCATCCCGTTCGGGAGCAAACGACGCCTTTGCGCACATAGCCAGCAAAGCTTGCAATGTGATATTTCCTTTATACACATCACCAAGAGTTTGGTAAAATGCATTTTTTATTTCATTTTCAATCTTTAGTGTACTATCACTAAACAACGTTTCTCTTTCTTCTGGCTCGTCATAATTATTGACACCACCGCGAACATTGTATATAGAATATACTTGAACCCAGTCTCCTAGATATGATTGTATTTTTCCTAGAGCTGTGGTTTCCAATGGTTTGTTATGACCATGGACATAAAAGACACAATGCGATCGACCTAAAGCCTTCTTTATGCCATCTTTAAAATCAGCTTCTTCGCCTTCAATTCCGGGAACATCAATCAATACAAACGGAAGACCATTAATTGTTAATTCATATTCATGATACTCTTTTGTATAATCAGACTCTCCGTTACCAACAATATTGCCATCAGAGGCTAGAGGTCTATTGGAATCAAACAGAATCCTAAACGTTTCAATGATGGTACTTTTCCCAGCATTGGTTTCACCAAAGAAAGATATTACCAACTTGTCCCAGTGCATATCGTCCAACGAGCGCTTCATCGAGTCTTGCACACAACAAAGTTTTTCTTTTAACGATTCTATAAGCTTCGACTTAAGCTCTTTGGATTGTTGGTTTAAAAAGCTAGAGGTATCTACTTTATCAATAGTAGTTCTAATTACATCCATCAATTCATTGTATTCATATTCAACAACTTGGCGTTTATCCATAATTCAAATCTAATTAAAGTAGATACATCTATATACTTAACCTAAAGCAAAAGGCTCATCTGCCGCAGCATCACCCACGAGATATTTTTTACGCAAAGCGGCAATCTGAATAACCGCAGGAATTGTGACTCTATAAGCAGGACCAGCAATATCAAATGCGGTCCAAATACCAGTCAAAACCCAACCAATAGTTCCGGTAAATACAGCCATTGCTCGTGTTAACGCAATATTCCCCGCAAACGAAAGACCTCGTCCAATTAAAAATTTCAAGACAGCATTCACAACCATCAACGTAACTTGATAAGACATAAAGCCTCCAGCAACAAATGCAGCTTGAAAGATTCCCGTCAACGCTTCAGCTGTAATTCCATTTGTATTTTTCACGCCTACAGATTCTGCAAGATCTCTTAATTCCTCTGGGCTCATTTTTTCAAGAGAATCTGCAATAATCTTCATCAACATATTGTTTTCTATTTTTTCAACAGTTGAATTCTCGCTGTAATTCACTTTCAATTTATCGCAAACATCAGTCAAAACTTCCTTATAAAGGACACCTTTTCCGCCTCGGAAAATAGTGATAAATGAATTCGCTCCAAAACACTGAATTTCTGCCGCAATTTCTTTCCAATATTGATGATGGTCAGGATAGTACGATTTATACCGTTCATTCATTGTAAGTTCCTCGGTCACACGCGAGCTGCCATCCTTATCATGGGTCAAACAATAAACCAAATCATCCGCTTTCATTTGCCCAAGAAATCCCAAGTCCGAATCTTCACGATATGCCATTTTTATCTACTTGTATTATATATTCATCAATCGTTGAATCTGTCCAAAACGCTAAAGAATCTCATCCAAAACACCACTTATTGAACCACTTTTGGACGTTATTTTTCAAAAATCTTACCCAAAAGTCGAAAATTCTACCCTCTTTTGGATAGAATTTTAAGCGTTAGCATCTGAAAAGGGCGACTCTTTCGAGCCGCCCTTTGGTATGTAGATAGGATTGCAAGAAAATTTTTTGCGTTACGAGATTAGCAGTATTGCTAGCACTTGCCCGCTCAGGATTCTCAGCAGCATTGTAAGCGGATAGACAGATGCGTAACCGATGTTCGTTGCTTCAGAATTGCTGAGGCCGTTTGCAAACGCAAGCGCCGGAGGGTCGGTTGTAGCACCAGCAAGCACACCGCAAAGCGAGAGGTAATTGACCTTGAACACCGCCTTGCCAACAATCACCACAATCATCAGCGGGAAGAATGTGATAATCGCCGAGAGCGCCATGTAGTAGAAACCGTCGCCATTCAAGAGCACATCGAAGAACTTGATACCGGCATTGAGGCCCACGCAGCTGAGGAATATCGTAATGCCGAGTTCACGGAGCATGAGGTTCGCACTGTTCGCCATGAAGAAGTTGAGCGGGCCCATTTTGCGTTTGCGGCTAAGGATAATCGCGACAATCAGCGGACCGCCAGCAAGGCCGAGCTTGAGCAGAGTCGGCATGCCAGGAATCGCCACCGGAATGCTACCGACAATCACGCCGAGGAAAATGCCGAGGAATGCGGGGAGAATTTCCGGATGGTCAAGTTTACTGTACAAAAAAGCACTTGGCATGATGGCTTTGTCGGGCTAAACTGTACACTTGTGCCCGGCTAGCAAAAAATCCTCAATCTGTAAGCCCTTCCAAAACTGTTTTTCGGCTGCATGACCGATGTTTTTACACTGAAATGACCGTTCGACGGTTCGCAGCATGTTCGCAGCTATACGGCCTGGCCTAACAGAGCCAAAGGGCCATTTTCGCAGCGTTTTCGCAGTTTTCACCCAAAAGTATGGTCTGGCCCGACAGAGCCTTGTTGAAAACTGAACAAGTGTTCACTATATTTGTGGTATGACGCGTTCTATTGTCGTTCGTGATGCTTGCGAACATAATTTAAAGCATGTGAGTCTTACCATTCCTCGTGATTCCATTGTGGTTGTCACGGGGGTTTCTGGTTCCGGTAAATCGAGTCTTGCCTTTGATACGATTTTTGAAGAAGGTCAAAGGCGCTATGTAGATTCTCTTTCGGCGTATGCGCGTCAGTTTATCGGGGTAATGAAACGCCCCGATGTTCAATCGGTGACAGGGATATCTCCGACGATTTCGATTGACCAGAAAACGGTAAATCGAAATCCGCGTTCCACGGTAGGAACGACCGTCGAAGTTCTGGACTTTTTCCGATTGCTTTTCGCCCGCTTGGGAACTCCGCATTGTCCAAAGTGCGGTAAAGTGATTCAAGCTCAGACGGTCGATCAGATTGTGGATAATCTTTACGTCGATCATCGAGGCCGGAATCTGATTGTCCTTGCTCCGATTGTGCAGGAACGCAAGGGTGAATATCGGAAGGAACTTGCGGAACTTGCTGAAAAAGGTTTTGCCCGTGTCCGTGTAGATGGAAAAATTTTACGTACAAATGAAGTCCCTCTTCTGGTGCGCTATGAAAAGCATACGATTGAAGCTGTTGTGGACCGCGTCGGAATCGAGGATAAGAATATTTCCCGTATCCGTGAAGCGCTAGAAGGCGCGCTACATTTGACGAACGGCAAACTGGTCGCATTCCTTTTCGATGATAGCGAATATATTCTGCAGGGAACGGAACTCGCATGCCCTGATTGCGGAATTTCGATTCCGGAACTTGAACCGAGACTTTTTTCGTTCAACGATCCGCAGGGGCAGTGCCCGCATTGTAAAGGCCTGGGTAGAGATTATACGTTTGCTCCGGAATTGATTGTCCCTGATCCGGATCTTTCGATTCGCGGTGGCGCGTTAAAATGTCAAAAGTCCGATGGCAAAATCATTTTCACGGATTTTGGCTGGACGGAACTTTCCCGCGTGGCTCGTGCGGAAGGCTTTTCTCTCGATACTCCGTGGAAGGATCTTCCGGAAGCGGCCAAAGATGCTGTTTTTTACGGTAGCCCCAAGGCTGGGACGGATGGCATCATCCCTTTGATGCAGGATCTTTGGAATCAATGGCATATTGTGCATTTCCGTAAGTTTATGCTGGAAAGCGATTGCCCTGTTTGTCACGGAACTCGTATTTCGCCGGTTGCCAATGCGGTCACGTTCCGGAATATGACGATCGATCAGATGTGTCATATGCCTGTCGATAAGCTTGAAGAATTCTTTAGGAACTTAAAGCTTTCGGATAAAGAAGAACATATTGGCCACGAACTTTTTAAGGAAATTCGCAATCGCCTGAATTTTTTAGTGAGCGTCGGGCTTGGCTACTTGACTCTTGCGCGAGAAGCGAGGACGCTTTCGGGCGGTGAAGCTCAGCGAATTCGTTTGGCAAGCGCGGTCGGGGCAGGTTTACAAGGGGTCCTGTATGTGCTCGACGAACCGAGTATCGGCTTGCACGCACGCGATAATGAAATGCTCCTCGGTATTCTTGAACGCTTGCGTTCGCAGGGAAATAGCCTGATCGTGGTGGAGCACGATGAAGAGACGATGCGTTATGCGGATTACGTGGTGGATATCGGTCCGGATGCAGGCGTAAAGGGCGGTACTGTAGTTGCGGCAGGGACGGTTGAGGATCTACAGAAAAATCCCAAGTCGCTCACGGGTAAATATCTGTCGGGAAAATTGCAGATTGAAATTCCCAAGGAACGGAAAACGGTTTCGGATACAACGCCTTGTCTTGAAATTTTCGGAGCCGCTGAAAATAATCTGAAACATGTCAATGTGAAAATTCCGCTGGATGGAGTTTTGACCGTTGTGACGGGAGTTTCGGGATCGGGCAAAAGCTCTCTCATCAATACGATTCTTAAAAAGGAACTGGCAAGGCGTTTCCACGGTGCAACGGAAGCTCCGGGAAAATTCGATCAGCTGACCGGTACGGAATTCATCGACAAGGTCATTGAAATTGACCAGACGCCAATCGGGCGCACTCCGCGTTCGAATCCGGCGACGTATACGGGAGTTTTTGATGACATTCGCGACCTGTTTGCAAGTCTTCCCGAAAGCAAGGCGCGTGGTTATTCCAAGAGTCGCTTCAGTTTTAATGTGCCGGGTGGACGTTGTGAAGCGTGTCAGGGTGCGGGCGTAAAAATTGTGCACATGCAGATTCTCCCGGATGTGCAAGTGCCTTGTGACGTTTGCAACGGAAAACGTTTTAACGATCCGACTTTGGAAGTGCATTTTAAGGGCAAGACGATTACGGATATCCTCGAAATGACAATCGATGATGGCTGTGAATTTTTTAAAGATATTCCGAAGATTGCGGAACCGCTCAAGCTGCTGAAGGAAATCGGGCTCGGCTATCTGACGCTCGGTCAGCCGTCGACGACGCTTTCGGGCGGTGAGGCGCAGCGTATTAAAATCGCGACGGAACTGCGCCGACCGGGAACGGGAAAAACCTTGTACCTGCTTGACGAACCGACGACCGGTCTGCATTTTGAAGATATTCGACATCTGCTTGACTGCTTAAAGCGCCTGCGCGATCTCGGCAACAGCATGGTGATCATCGAACACAACATGGACGTGATCAAGTGCGCGGACTGGATTATTGATCTTGGTCCAGATGCCGGCGTGAATGGGGGTGAAATTGTTGCGACAGGTTCACCGGAAGAAGTGGCGAATAACCCGAAATCGCTTACGGGAAAATTCCTTGCCAAGGTTCTTTCGCCGAAGACAGAAGAAGCGAAGTCCATTGTGCGCAAAAAAGAAGTGGCGGACAGTTTGGACATTCAAATCGTCGGTGCGCGCAAGCACAACCTGAAAAATTTCAATGTCACGATTCCGCGTCATCAGCTGACGGTAATTTCGGGCGTTTCGGGATCTGGAAAATCGAGCCTTGCGTTCCATACGCTTTTTGCAGAAGGGCAACGCCGTTTTGTGGAAACGCTCAGTACGTATGCCCGACGATTCCTCGGTCGTCCTGATCGCGGGTCGGTAGACTTTATCCGTGGGCTTTCTCCTGCGATTGCAATCGACCAGGGAAGCGCTTCCAAAAGCCCGAGAAGTACCGTGGCGACGCTCACGGAAATTTATGACTATTTCAGAATCCTTTGGGCGAGAGCCGGTGAAGCGCATTGCCCGGAATGCGGACGTCCTTTGGAATCTACACCGATTTCTTCGATTATTCGGGGGCTACTAGAAAAGTCGGTCGGAAAAAAAGTGGAAATCTTAACGCCGATCTTTATCGCGAATTCCAATACGGAATGGATGGCGACGGATGAAAGTAAAATCGCGGGGCTTTCCAATCGCTTGATGGAACTTGGCTATCGTCGTCTTCTTGTGAATGGAAAACCGCAAAATTTGCCTTTGGAAAAAAATCCGAAAAATATCAAGGAAGTCTATGCGGTCACGGACATGATTCCTGTGTCTGAATCGAATGCGTCTCGTCTTGCCGAAGCTCTAGAACGCGCCTATCACGATGGCTCTCATTCTGCAGGGGTACGCATCGAAAATGGAAAAATCGTTCCTTATTCCTTCTACCCAAGCTGCAAACATTGTCATTATTACCTGACGCAAAATTTCGATCCGAAGCAGTTCAGCTTTAACACGCACTGGGGCGCCTGTGAACGCTGCGGCGGTATGGGCGTTTTGAAGTCGGGAGAAATTTGCCCGGAATGTCGCGGAGCTCGCTTAAAACCGGAAATTCGATCGGTAACAATCGGAAATAAGAATATCACCGAAGCTTCGGATATGAGCATTCATGATGCTCGAATTTGGTTCAAGAAAATCCATTTGGACAAGTCCCGTGAAAAAGTGGCGAAACCGCTTTTCCGCGAAATAGAAGGCCGCTTGGAATTCCTGGAAGGGGTGGGTCTTGGCTATTTGAATTTGAACCGTACAGGCGATACGCTTTCGGGCGGTGAATCGCAGCGCATTCGCTTGGCAAGTCAAATTGGCAGCGGTTTGGAAGGCGTGATGTACGTCTTGGATGAACCGACGATTGGACTTCACCAAAGCGACACTCAAAAACTTCTGGATTCTCTCTACAAGCTTCGCGATTTAGGGAATACGCTGATTGTGGTGGAACACGATCTGGAAATGATTCGCGGGGCAGACCATTTGATCGATATGGGACCGATGGCGGGTGAATACGGTGGGGAAGTGGTTGCGGAAGGTTCTCCGAAACAATTGTCCAAAAAAGTTTCCTTGAAGGTTTTCCCGCAGAGTGAAACGGTCAAATATTTGACAGGATCTGTACCTATGTACAATCCGCCTCTTGAACCGATTCCTGCTGACGCCTCTTACCTCGAATTCAAAAATCTTTCTTCTCACAACTTGAAGAATGTATCAGTCCGCTTCCCGGAAAATCGCATTTCCACGGTCTGTGGCGTTTCCGGTTCGGGCAAGAGTTCCCTGGTGATGGATGAAATCCTTCCGCTGATGGAAGCGGCTTTTGGACGTGGCGAAAAACGAAAACAGGCCCGCTTAAAAGCGATCTTTCCGGAGACTATCAAAGAAGTTCTTGCTGTAGACCAGAGCCCGATTTCTGGAACTCCGCGGTCAACACCGGCGAGCTTTACGGGAGTCCTGAACCCGATTCGCGATCTGTTTGCCAAAATGGAACTGGCGAAGATGAAAGGTTTTGCGCCGAACCGCTTCAGTTACAATTCTGCCCATGGCGGTGGACGTTGCGAAGCTTGCGAAGGCCGAGGCATGATCTCTGTCGAAATGCACTTCCTTTCGGATGTTTGGGAAACCTGTGAAGTCTGTAAGGGTAAGCGTTACAACCAAGAAACCTTGGCGGTGGAATTCAAGGGCAAGAATATTGCCGACGTGCTGAACATGCGCATTGATGAAGCTTGCGAATTTTTCAAGGACGTTCCAAAAATCGTGAAAAAACTCCAGGTGCTTTTGGATGTGGGCCTTGGATATTTACGCCTAGGACAGTCTGCCACAACGCTTTCGGGCGGTGAAGCTCAGCGGATGAAGCTCGCTGCCGAACTGTCTAAAGGCTCTGGCCGCAAAGGCGTTTTGTACCTGCTCGATGAACCGACGACGGGTTTGCATTTGAAAGATGTGCAGATCCTATGGAACCTGCTCAGACGGCTTTCGGCGCAAGGAAACACCATTATTTTGATCGAACATCACCCCGATGTGATTCGACTTTGCGATTATATCGTGGAACTTGGACCATCAGGAGGTGATGCTGGCGGCTTTGTGACCTATATGGGGGCTCCTTCCGCTAAAAAATAGAGGAATCCTTTTACATTGACTTCTTTTTAACTTAAATTGAAATAAGCCTGGCAGGAGGATTTATGCAATTTAAAGCATGGATATGGATTCCTTTTTTTGCAACGCTTGCGCTCGCAGGGGGAACTCGAGATTTTCGATATTCTGTTTCCGACGAACACTTTAAGGAAAATGCGAAAGTTGTCAATGCTGAAAATACATGCGTCGCCGGAGACTCGGCTTATTTGCATTCTGCAAAACTCAAGTTCCCATTAGAAATGGGAAAACTCTACTTGAGAGCCAAGATCAAAGGAAACCAATATGGTTGGTATCCGGGAAACATCAAGTCCCTTTGCTATAAGGAGTTGCACGCCTTTAATCTGCAGGCGAATCATTTAACGGCGTTAGAAGCCGTCCACATGCGTTTTTACGCGTCTCCCCATATGAAACCGTTCCAAGATGAAGGGGAAGTCTATTTTGACAAAAAGTATCTCTATTCGTCTCGTGTCAAGACTCTCTATTTTGTGCAGAATGGAAAGTGGCAAAAGCTGGTTCCCACATCGCTGACAGGAATGGTTGTGGTGGATTCCCTGCCGAATCACACAACGCTCCGGATCGATGCGGATGTCTATGATGCGCCGATTACTTTTGCACCTGTCGACACAGGACTTTTTTACGCGACATTCTTTGTTCCGGACGCTTATCCGATTACGGAAGGAGTCCATGTCACGAATGGAAAAACGGCCTATTTAAGACCGCGGATTATTCCGCTTGATACGTTTGCCTATGAAATCCAGACGGAGGTGACTGCGGAACTCGTCAAAAACACCAAGACTTTGGAGGAAACGGAAAAGTTATACGATCGATTTATTGACGATATGAACTCGGCGGATATCGATCGCGGGGGAACGATTGCTTTTGATACGATTTACCCTAAAGTGAAAAATCCTCCACGAGGAATGGATCGGAATCAGGCGCAGTATGTAGCTTATGCGGCAACGTTTGAAGCGACTCGTTCGCGCGCACGGTCTTTATGGTTTTCGACGCGCCTTTCCAAAATTACGACGTTGAATCAATTATTGATGTCTCGCTTGGAAGAGCAGGAAAAGGATACGATTTCATTCGAAGTCATTCCGGAATCGATTTCCAAAACGGATTCGGGATTCTCCATTCGTTTTAATGATTCCCTGAAACGGACAGAAGTGGAATGGACTGGCCGCTTTACGCCTGCGGTGGCGGTGCCGGATTCCGTTTTGATCGCGGAAGCCAAAAATCCGGCGGTTGCCCGCTTTGTCTTGACGGTTGAAAACAAACCTGTCTGGAAATATGACGGGGCTCGTGTCAAGAGCCGTCATCAGTACCGCTTTTTACGGATGAGTGTCAGGTTCCGCAATGCGATGTCTATGGGCGAAGGCTCGTTTACGCTTCCGCCGGAAATCCTGGCCGAACGTGAAGTGCAGGAATGGTTGAACCCGAAACCGGAACCTGTGGTGGTGCAGGTGGCTTCTGATTCGCTGAAGGATTCCTCGGTGGAGCAGAAAGCAAAACCTTCCATTGAAGAATTGAGCCGTGCAGTGGCCGAAATCGATTCGGGCACTTTCCGTTATAAAAACCGTATCGTCCACATGTCTCCGTTCGGAATTCGCAAAACGGAAGTCACGATTGCAGAATATCGCGATGTAATGAAGGATTCGACGACGAAATTCACCTTTGAAGATAGTCTGATGCCTGTGCACAATGTAAATTGGAACAAGGCTCGTGGGTTCTGCAAAGCGCTTGGCGGAGATCTTCCGACGGAAGCGCAATGGGAATTTGCAGCTCGTGCGGGAATGAACGAAGGTTCGCTTTGGCGTCTAAAGAAAGGCGATCAGGCGTTCCAGTATGCGATTTTCCGTGCAGATGGCCCGCAACGCGTTGCATCTGCCAAACCGAATGCCTGGGATCTTTACGATGTTTCGGGCAATGTAGCGGAATGGACGCGGGATTCCTATTCGTGGTTCTCTTTCTACGTGGAAGAGGAAAATCCGACGGGATCGTTCTTCGGTGATAACCGCGTTTTCAAAGGCGGCTCTTGGAAGAGTGATTCCGAAGACGAATTGGATTTGACGGACCAAGACGATGAAGATCCACGTTATTGGTCGAATACGCTCGGTTTCCGTTGCGTGTTCCCTTCAAAGGCTCAAGGAAAGCCGTTACAATGAAATCCGATTTAAAACTTTTTCAAAAACTCGCATCTTTTCCATTTTTGCTGATTTTTGTCGCATTTCTTTTTCCGCTGGTGAATGTATCCTGTTCGGAAAAAGTGGTAGCGGAACCGAATGTTTATGAACTGATTGCCGGTGTAACGCCGGAATCGGTCCTCAAAGAAGAGACTTTCGATGCGGTGAAGCAGATGAAAGTGCATGAACCGCGGACGAAGGAATTCTTGGAACAGCCCATTGAATCGACCCGTGCGATTCTTCCGATTGTGGTTGCCGTGGCGCTTGCAGCGGTTTGTGCGTTCATTACACCTGTCGGATCGCTTGCGATGGGGCTTGCCGCCTTCACGTCTCTCTGGGTTTTTATCTACAATTTAAGCGCGACTGTTGTGCGGCAGCATTATGACTTTTTGGTGGTGGAACCAGGAGTCGGTGCGTATTGCATTTCGTTCTTACTTGTAATCGGCATTGCCATGAATTTGACAGTGTTAATCCGTCATTACAGGGCGAACAAACAGAAAAAGAGCGAAGAAAATATTCAAGACCAGCATTCTTCGGAATCGAAGTAAAGGAATTATCATGGCCGAAAAATTTGTTTTTTACATGAACCGAATGACCAAGACGTATCCGCCAGGAAAGACGGTACTGAAGGACATCTCTCTGAGCTTTTATTATGGAGCGAAGATTGGGATTATCGGTACAAATGGCAGTGGTAAATCGACGCTTCTCCGAATTATGGCGGGTATCGACAAGGAATTCCAGGGCGAAGCTTGGATTGAACCGGGCCGCACCGCGGGTTACCTTCCTCAGGAACCGCAGCTCGATCCGAATCTTACGGTGAAAGAAAATGTGATGCAGGCCGTGGCGAAGAAGCAGGCTGTTCTTGACCGCTACAATGAAATTTCGATGAAGTTCGCCGAACCGATGAGCGATGATGAAATGAATAAGCTCATGGAAGAACAGGGCAAACTTCAAGATCAGATCGATGCAGAAGATCTTTGGAGCCTGGAACGCAAAATCGAAATTGCGATGGACGCCTTGAATTGCCCTCCGGGCGATTGGCCGGTGACGAATCTTTCGGGCGGTGAAAAACGCCGTGTGGCTCTTTGCCGCTTGTTGCTCGAAGAGCCCGATCTTTTGTTGCTCGATGAACCGACGAACCATTTGGACGCGGAATCGGTCGCTTGGCTTGAACGTCATTTGCGTGAATATAAAGGATCCGTGATTCTCGTGACGCATGACCGTTACTTCCTCGACAATGTGACAGGCTGGATTTTGGAAATTGACCGTGGCCGTGGAATTCCATGGCAGGGTAACTATGCGGAATGGCTGGATCAAAAGCTTGAACGCATGAAGAACGAAGAAAAGGGTGAGTCCGATAGGCAAAAACGCCTTGCCCGCGAACAGGAATGGGTGAAGCAAAGTCCGAAGGCTCGTCAGGCGAAGAACAAGGCCCGTTTGAAGGCGTATGAAGACCTTCTTGCCGAAGATAGCCGTGAACAGATCAAGGTGGCTCAGATTTACATTCCGAACGGCAAACGTCTTGGCAATGTCGTGATCGAAGCGGAACATTTGCGTAAAGCCTATAACGACAAGCTCCTTTTCGAAGATCTGTCTTTTACGCTCCCTCGCTCGGGAATTGTGGGGATCA
>DGSB01000073.1:345-10560 GCA_002390045.1 Fibrobacter sp. UBA4373 | reverse complement strand
AGCTTCTGGATTTCGGCAACGCCCGCGAGACCGAGTTCGTTCTGAACGAGAGATTCAATCGGAAGGCCGTGGCAGTCCCAACCGAAACCGCGCGGAACCCTCTTGCCCTTCATGGTCCAGTAACGCGGAACGATATCCTTGATGGTACCGGCAAGCAAGTGACCGTAGTGCGGAAGGCCCGTTGCAAACGGAGGGCCATCGTAGAAAGTATACGGTTCAGTTTCCGGACGGGAGTCCAGCGACTTCTTGAAACTTTCGTCCTTATCCCACAGGGCGAGCACGCGCTCTTCGATCTGCGGGAAGGTTTCTTCTTTCTTTACTTCACGAAACATGATTTGAACCTCAGAGGCAGCGGTCAGCAAGCTTTATGCATCCTAATCACCGCATGTTAAAATTTCACGCGAGAAAATTTAGTAAAAGCCAAAACTGAGCCTTTTTGCCCAAAGCAATTCTTCCCCATTTTCCAAATTTTCCCTTCTATCTAAATCTAATACGGTTGATACAGAAAATATTTAAATCAGTATTCAAATCCGTTCTCTTTCTCCGTTTTTCTTTATCTTTAATTCGAACCTTTTTAATAGGAGACTTTATGCGCTTTCGTAACCTAGCACTCATCTCTGCAGCATCCGCATTTGCCCTGTGGACAAGCGCCTGCTCCGACGATAAATCCAGCGCCGCTCCGGAAGAACCGAGTTCTTCTTCCGAAGTCATCGATGCCGACGTGAACGGAAGTTCTTCTTCCGAGGAAGCTACCGTTTCAAGTTCAAGCGTTGCCGCTCCAACAAACGGACTTTTATTAGATGACATGGAAGACGGCGACGGAGGAACTCCCATCGGTTCCGGCTGGTACACCTATAACGACAATGACAACGAAGCCGCCTCGGTCATCACGACTCCTGTTGACGAAAGCGGCAATCCGATTGCATCCCCGACAGACAATGGCTCCGCATACGCTTTCAAGGTTGAATTTACTTTGGACAAGGGCAACTACGCCTACGATCCGTATGTCGGCTGGGGTTTTGAAGTCCCGAGCACGGTCGACGTCAGCAAGTATGCCGGCATCCGCTATTCTTATAAGGGCGCGGCCCATTACATCCACGTAGAAACTTCCGACGTTCTCGATTATGACGTGCATCTTGCCGCCGTCAAGAAATCCGACACCTGGACCACCGTCACGATCGATTTCAACAACCTCGTTCAGGGCGGTTGGGGCGAAGCGGTCGCCTTCAATCCGGCTCACGTCACAAACATCAGCTTCCAGGCCAAGGGCAACGGCAAAGTGGATTCCGTGATGATTGACGACATTTACCTCATCACCGAAGAGGACCTTCCGCCGAAGGAAGCGGACATGACGATTCACGCTCCGCAGGTCATCAACCCGAACATCGGCGATATCACCATCAGCACTCCGCTCCAAGAAAAGGCGATGAAGTATTTGGACAAGGGCGTGAACTTTACCAACTGGCTTGAAGAAGCGGATGGCAAGTTCACCGGCGAATTTGAACTCGGCGAAGAAGATGTCAAGATCCTTTCCGAAAACGGCTTCAAGGCTCTCCGCCTTCCGATCGACTTGGACCTTTACGCCACCAACCGCGACGAATATGTGGCCGATACCACTGGCAAGGTCGAGCTCCAGATGAACGACTCCATCTTTATCGTACTCGACTCCTTCGTGAACTGGACAGAACGCTACGGCATGTCGCTCACGATCGACTATCACGAATATGACAACAGCTACAACGCCACGTCTTCGACTGACGCCAAGTATCTCGCCATGATGGGCGGCGTCTGGAAGGCTGTCGCCGCACATTACGCCTCGAACGAACGCGAAGACCTCTTCTTTGAACTTTTGAACGAGCCGGATATGAAGGACGGTAAGGTGACCCAGGCGAACTGGACGATTGCCGCTCAGGGCATGATCGATTCCATCCGCACGGTCGATACCAAGCACACAATCATCTTCGGTGACGCCCAATGGTATTCCATCACGCTTCTCGCCAAGCGCACGCCGTTTACCGACGACAACATCATCTACGCAGTACACTCTTACGAACCGTATATCTTTACGCACCAGAGCGCCTCTTGGACAGAAGCGGCTTCCATCAAGAACATTCCGTTCCCGTATGATACCACCAAGTGGTCCGTCTACACTTCGGACTTCGGCGTGAACGCTTCTACGGCAAGCTGGATCAAGACCGCGGTCAAGAACTATTACAAGACCGGTAGCGACGGTTACATTCTGAACCAGATTTACATCGCCAAGAAGTGGGCTGTCGAAAATCAGGTGCCGGTCATCATCAACGAATTCGGCGCTTATAACGTCGGTTCCACGTTAGAATCCCGCTTGAACTACCTCTCCGCTGTCCGCAAGGCTTGCGATTCCCTCCAGGTTCCTTGGCAGCATTGGGGTTACACCGGCGGATTCGAAGTCATCCGCGACGGCAAGCTGATCGAAGGCATCGACGACGCCTTGGGCCTCAACTAAGCTTCTTCCCTTCCTTAAAAAGTTCCCGAGAAATCGGGAACTTTTTTTGTTTTAATGGGAATTTTTGGATTTTTCCAAAGCTTTAAATTTATCAATAATATCTTTGACGATAAGACCTGCAATGGTAAAACCGTATATAGCAGTAATGTGCGAAAGCGCCCCGTTGATTTGAGCCTTGCGCGCATCGAATTCGTCTGTACCGCCCTGGTTTTGCAAAAGTTCTTCACTGAAAACGCACTTGAATTTTCGGGCGGGCTTCACATGGGATGATCTAAATTTTGTCCGCAAGGCACGCGCAAGCGGGCAGCCCTGCACTTGCCAAAATTCCGCCACGCGAATCTTGGTCGGATCCATTTTAAGCGCAGCTCCCATCGAAGAAAAAAGAGTCGCCTTCGTTTTGCAGGCGCACAGAATCAAATGCGCCTTGTCTTTTAAGGAATCAATTGCGTCCACGATATAATCGTAGTTTTCCAAGTGAAAATTTTCCGCCGTTTCCGCAGAAAAGACTTCCCTACGCGCATCAATTTCTGCATGCGGATTGATTTCGAGAAGACGCTGTTTCAAGGCTTCCACTTTCACAGCGCCTACTGTCTTTGTCGTCGCCATCAACTGACGGTTCAGATTGGAAACGCAAACACAGTCACTATCCACGATCGTTATTTTTTGAATTCCTGACCGCACAAGGCTTTCGACGCACCACGAGCCAACACCGCCGACCCCAAAGACAATGACACGTTTTTGAGTCACCTCCTGCAAAGCAGAGGCGCCCAGAAGACGCTCGACGCGAGCCAAAAATTCAAAATCCGTATTCATATTCCAAAAGTTAGCAAATCCGGCTAATTTCTTAAGAGTCTGTCATTTAATGAATCTTCATTCAACTAATCAGCTAACTCCGTAAATGAACAACAATTCATTTATATGTAATGAATTACTTGCGGATTCCCGCAAATCTTGTAATAAAACGTTTGTTTAACTAGTTTGCGCGGCACTATGAGAAATCCAATGCATATCACCAAACTTCTTCCGCTGTTTGCAACCGCTGCCTTTGCCGGCGGCATTATGCACAACACAAACCAGTCCACGGACTTCGTTCGAAACTTTGCCCAGGACGCCTCCATTTCTAACTCCGCCGTTTATTACAACCCGGCGGGAACAGCTTTCGCAGACGACGGACTTTTCGTTTCGGTCAACAGCCAAACCGTTTGGCAGACCCGAGAAATCGAAACCGACCTTCTTGGCGATTATGAAGGGGAATCTTTTGTTCCGGTGATGCCAAGCATTCTCTTGAACTGGCACCGCGGAAACTTTGCCGTGTCCGGCGGTTTCTTTTTGATCGGAGGCGGTGGAGAAGCCAAATTCTATGACGGCCTCCCGATGATCGACCAGCTCATTTCCGCGATGATTACAGCCCAGTCCAGCGCCAATCCGGCTCTTGCAAAGCTCGCCGCGGCTGCAGGGATTTCGAGTCCGACCGATCTTTTTAGCGCAAAATTTACCGGCAAGCAATACGTTTACGCTTGGCAACTCGGTGCCAGTTACCGTTTCTTCGATATGTTCTCCGCATTCCTCGGCGCCCGATTCAACTACGCCTACAATGCATACGAAGGAACCATGAAGTCCTCGATCGACAACGAAACGCTGAACGCCCTGTTCACCAAAACGCTTCTCGATTGCGAACAGACCGGTTGGGGCATTACTCCCATCGCAAGCCTTGGATTCCACTACAAAAAACTTTCCGCAGGCATCAAGTACGAGCACAACACTTCCATTGAAATGGAAACCGACACCGAAGAAATCGATGCCACCGTCGCCGCCACAATGCCTCAATTTACAGACGGCGCAAAAACGGACAACGACCTTCCGGCCATCCTTTCTGTCGGCGTCAGCTACGCATGGCTCGACTGGCTCCGCACGGGCATCGGATACCATCACTACTTCGACACGTTCGCCAGCTATCCAAACGACAAGCAAGACGATTTGGACGGTGATGAAAATGAATTCGTCTTCGGCATCGAAGCCGACATCGTGGAACAGCTCACGGTTTCCCTCGGACTTCAACGTACGCTCTACGGAATCACCGACGAATATATCAACGACCTGAGCTTCGTGACCGATTCCTGGTCAATCGGCGGAGGCCTCGCCTTCCGCTTCACTCCAAAATTCCAAGTCCAAATCGGTTACATGGAAACGATCTACGAAGATTACAAGAAAAAGGAAGCCACAGGCATCACGAAAACGTATGATAGAACAAGTCACAACATCGCTGTCGGACTTGACTTCAAGATTTAACGTTTAGTAATCCGAAAATTGATCGGACAATGCGGCGAGTTCTTTTGCGAACTCGCCGATTTCATTTTCCGAAAAAACCGGGGTCGCCAAACTAAACGTCCGCAACAAGCTCTGCAACAGCTGGGATCTTAAAACGAATTTGCGGTTCACCGTACTTTCAGGAATTTCTTTCAACACCGCCTTGTCGTCAAAGACGATATACGAAAAGCACGGAATCGAAGAAAAATCCACGTCCTCGAACATACGCCGCAAAGCCTCTTCATTTCTCACACTGCGCGCCATCGGATTTTCAAAGTTTGATTCCCGGGTCACGTTTTCCTTCATTTTCGTCGCATGCCAGGATTTGGAATTGGCATCTCCGTAAATCCAGCCGGTTTTCTGCACATTTTCAAACAAGTAAAGACCGGTCGGGTGAATAAGCACTGAGTCAATATGCGTCGTATCGTTCAGGCTGTTTCGCAACAAGTAGACGTTATTCAGAATTTTAAAATAGGTTCCTTTCGAAGCCCGAAACAAAATCGAATCCGTCAAGAATTCCGCATTGCGATGCCGTTTTTCCGCATCATCCGGCATTGAACGCAAAAACTTTGCTTCCGCATCCAACTTTACCGAATAGTTCCATTCATTTTCAGTGACTTCATTGTGTTCCAGCGTGATTGTTTTTACAAGACGAGGCTTCCAATGCAAAAGCCCCCGATGCCAGATTTCAAACGAATAGGTTCCGTAAGCAAGGCCGATTAACGCCCCTTCATCCGCCTTTTGCAGTTGCACTTTTCGGCTGAGCAAACGCCCCAGTTCATCGCGCAGCACAACAAAATCCCACCCCCAGATCAAGAAGGCGAGGATTACCACCAATACTACCAAAATTGCGATACCCATCTCAAATAAATTAAAGAATCTTTTTACAAAAGAAATGTTATATATTACTTTCAGAAGTATAAACATACCACAAAAGGCTTTTAGAGGGTTCATCATGAGTCTTGGAGTCATTCTCATTATCGCCATCGCGATCATCATTTTCGCCATCATCAGCATCTACAATTCCCTTGTCCGCTTGCGCAACAACCGAGAAAACGCCTTCGCCGACATCGACGTTCAATTAAAGCAGCGGCATGATCTGATTCCGCAACTCGTCGAAACCGTGAAAGGCTACGTCAAGCACGAAAGCGAAACGCTCAAGGCCGTGACCGCCGCCCGAGCAAGCGCCATGACCGCCCAAACGGTTGACGAAAAAATCGCAGCGGAAGGGAAGCTCACCTCCGCTCTCAACGGATTGAAAGTTTCTCTCGAAGCCTACCCGGACTTAAAGGCCAACCAGAACTTCTTGCAACTCCAAGAAGAAATCGCCGACATCGAGAACAAGCTTGCCGCAAGTCGTCGATTCTTCAATTCCGCCACAAAGGAATACAACAACCAGGTCCAGACATTCCCTGCGAACATTTTTGCAAACACCTTCGGTTTCCACAAAGAACCGATGTTCGACGTCGGGGATTCCAGAGCCTCTCTCGAAGAAGCTCCCAAGGTCCAGTTCTAATCTCTACGTAAAATTCCGTTCAAAAGCTTTATGGCGAAAAAAGAGTACGTGGGGCTTCAAAAGCAGATTACACGTAACAATCGCAGTTGCGTGTTAATGCTTTTATCTTTTCCGGCGATTGTCCTCGGGTTAATTTATGCGGCATGCTATATTTGGGCATTTAGCGAACAGCTGAACAGCATGGTTGCCATCCCGTGGAGAGAACACGCCTTTACCTACTTCACCAAAGTCGGGCCCATCGCGTTCCTTTGCGTACTTGCCTGGTTTCTCATCGCCTACTTTTACAACGTTTCGATCATCAGTTATTCGACAGGCGCCCGTTACATTGAGCGGAAAGAAAACAAGCGCGTTTACAATCTGATTGAAAACCTTTGCGTTGCCACAGGCACGAGCATGCCCAAGGTTCAGATCATCAACGTACCTTCCATGAACGCCTATGCAAGTGGCATTAACGAAAGTACCTACACGATCGCTCTTACCCAAGGCCTTATCGACGGTCTCGATGACGACGAACTCGAAGGCGTCATCGCTCACGAGCTTTCGCACATCCGAAACAACGATGCCCGAGTCATGATTGTATCCATCGTTTTCGTCGGAATCTTTTTATTGCTCGCCCAACTTTTTTACTACCTGATCCGCTCAGGCATCGCAAGCACCGGAAGCGCCTCTCGCAAAAGAGGAAAAGGCGCAGGTTCCATTCTGCTTCTCTGTTTTGTCATGATGATTCTTTGCTACTTCGCCTATCTGCTATCCTTTTTTATCCGTTTTGCCGTTAGCCGCAAGCGGGAATACCTCGCAGACGCAGGGAGTGCAGAAATGACGCACAAGCCCTGGGCTCTCGCAAGCGCCCTGCGGAAAATTTCCGGGAATTTCGACATTCCGAGTCTCAAAGACGCAGCCGTTTCGCAGCTCTTTATCCACAGTTCTGAAGACGAAAGCTTTTTCAGCTTTTTTACAGCAACACACCCGCCCATTGAAAAGCGAATCGAATTTCTCGAGCAACTCTAGCATTCAAATTTTCTAAATTTGGGGCAATGTTAGAAGCCGCACAAAAAGTCATCGAAAAATACGAAGAACTGGAATCGGAACTCGCCTCTCCGGACGTGGTTGCCGACCAGGCCAAGTACACCAAACTTCAAAAGCAATACAAAGGTCTCGAAAAGAGCTGTCTCAAGGCGAAGGAATTCGTCCAGCTTTCGAGCGACCTTGCCGAATGGAAGCAGGTTCTCGCCGGTAACGATCCGGAACTTTCCGAAGCCGCCAAGGAAGAAATTCCGCCCATTGAAAAGCGTCTCGAAGAACTGGAAAACGAGCTTCAGATTTTGATGGTCCCCAAGGAACCGTGGGACTTCCGCAATGCGACCCTTGAAATTCGCGCAGGTACCGGCGGTGACGAATCCGCACTTTTCGCCGGCGACCTGTTCCGCATGTACCGCGGCTACTGCGATCGTATGGGTTGGAAGATGACCGTCCAAGACGCTTCCGAAGGAACCGTCGGCGGCTACAAGGAAATTCGAGTCTTTATCGAAGGCGACAGCGTTTACGGAACTCTCAAATTCGAAAGCGGCGTGCACCGCGTGCAACGCGTTCCGGATACCGAAACGCAGGGCCGCGTCCACACCTCCGCTGCAACGGTCGCGATTCTTCCGGAAGCTGAAGAAGTCGATGTGGAAATTCGCGAAGCGGACATTCACATGGATACGTATCGTTCTTCGGGCGCAGGCGGTCAGTACATCAACAAGACAGACTCCGCCGTTCGACTCACCCACATTCCGACAGGCGTTGTGGTAAGCTGCCAAACAGAACGTTCTCAGTTGCAGAACCGCTTGCACGCCATGGAAATGCTCCGCTCCAAAATCCTGGACGCGCTCATTGCCAAAAAGGAACAGGCCGAAGCCGCAAGCCGTAAGGCTCTCGTCGGCACGGGCGACAGATCCGCCAAGATTCGCACCTATAACTTTCCGCAGAACCGCGTCACGGATCACCGCGTGAACCTGACCCTTTACAAACTCGACAGCGTCATGACCGGAGATATCCAGGAACTCATCGACGCTCTGCAGATGGCCCACGCACAAGAAGTCCTCGGAAAGCTCGCATGATGAACACCGTCCTTGAAATTTTAAACAAGACGACGACGTTCTTTCAGCACAAGGGCGTTCCAAACCCGCGCCTCGACGCCCAGTACATTCTTGCCCACGGCTTAAAAATGAAGCGCATGGATCTTTACCTGAACTTCGACAAGCCGCTTTCCGAGCATGAACTCGAAGTTTTGCGTCCGCTCGTTGCACGCCGCGCCAAGCGGGAGCCTCTCCAGCATATCGTAGGCAGTACAAGCTTCCGAGGGCACGAAATTCACTGTGACCGCAGAGCACTCATTCCTCGCCCCGAAACGGAATCGCTCATCGACTTTTTACAGGAACGTCTGGCCGGCAAGGAAAGCCCCCGCATCGTCGACATTGGCACAGGCACGGGCGCCATCGCCATCGCCGCAGCGAAAGAAATCGAAGGCGCACACGTTGTCGCCACCGACATTTCCAAAGAAGCTTTGGAACTGGCCAAGGAAAACGCGACCGCCAACGAAGCTAACGTCGAATTTTTCCAAGGCGATCTTTTAAATGCGCTTCCGGAAGGCGAAAAGTTCGACGTCATCGTCAGCAATCCGCCATACATTCCCGATTCCGAAAAGGAAAATCTCCAGCCGGAAGTACGCGATTACGACCCCGCGCTCGCTCTTTTCGGAGGTCCAGACGGACTTACTCTCGTCCGCAAGCTTTTGGAACAGTCCAAGGATCGCTTGAATCCAGACGGCATCATCCTCATGGAAATCGGTCCCGAAGCGGACGAAGATAAGATTCTCGAAAAAGAAGCCGAGAACTACCCATGGATCAAATGGGTTCGAGCGCTTCCGGACTTTTACGGCAAGCTTCGCTTTGTGGAATACAAAGCGGTTTAATTCTCATATCCAAACGCGGTGAGAACGTACGTTTCGTTTTCACCATGACGGTAATAACTCAGAAGGGTTTCATCATCCTCTTCTGAAAGTTCGTACCCCTGCAGCGACAACTGGTCGGCAATGCGGTGGCGGAAAGATTCAAAACCGCAAGACGCATAACGTGCGAATGCGGTTACAAGGCTATCATTCAATCGAGTGTTCTTTTGTGCAGTTTTCATATGCACAATTATAGATTCCATTTTTGACAATTTATGTCAAAAATCATTCAAAGTCGTACATGCTGTTATACGAATTCTCGAGTTCTTCGTTTTCTTCGACTTGAATGTCCGGGCCTTTCTTCTTGTTTTCAGATTCGGCAAGCCCCTCATAGTATTGCTTGGAAAGCTTTTCGACGTAAGCGTTGTTTTGCTCCACGCGTTTCCGCAAGCGACTCAAAGATTCATCCGTAATCGATGCTCGCGTCTGTAATCTTGCTTCGGCATCGCGTCCCCACGGAGTATTGCGATAATCATTCCGGAGCTTCTTGAAGGTGATGGCGGCACTGTCCTTTGTCGCAGGGGTCATTTCCCAAATAATCGCCTTCATATACAATGCCTGAATTCCCGCCTGGGTTTCCGGGTAAGACTTGTAAACCGTATCATAGGCGGCTAAAGTTCTGGCAAAAGCGGAATCCACAGAATCCATCTGGTCCAAAGGGACAGCCTGGGCTGCAACCAGCAGACTTTCCGCAACCAGGAACAGGTCATGCGCATCATCCTCTGGAGTCTTCACCGTCACGCGCACGCCTAAATTGACCTGGGCCTGCTTTGCATATTCCGTCTTCGGATATTTGGCAATGATTTCCTTGTAAAGTTCTTCCGCCTTATCTTCATCCTGCTTGAACTCGTCATAGATAAAAGCCCTGGCGTAAGAGGCCCGCATCACGACTGCCGTATCTTCAGAGCCTTCGATAAT
>DGSB01000073.1:0-240 GCA_002390045.1 Fibrobacter sp. UBA4373 | reverse complement strand
CAGTTCCGCAATCTGGAATTCCGTATCGAAGAATTTTTTCTTGGCATCTTCCGTCGTATCCGAAAGGGAATCCTGCGCACGAAGCGCGAGCAATCGTTTTAAAGCATCGCGGCGTTCCCGAGCATTTTTGCCCCAACTCGAAACAGGCTTCGCCAAAAAACTCGAGTCATAATAAGCCAGAGCCGGTTCATACTCGCGTTTTTCTGTCTGGTAAAATTCACCCAGGTCAAAGAATCCGCG
>DGSB01000065.1 GCA_002390045.1 Fibrobacter sp. UBA4373 | reverse complement strand
CACTTTGTGTATCCGCAGGATCACAAGGACGAACAGTATCGCGGCAAGACGGCGGACTTCAAGGTGGAAATCACGGATGTTCGTGAGATCCGCGCCCCGAAGATGGACGAAGAATTCTTCAAGAAAGTTGGCGTGAAGGATGAAGCCGAATTGAAGGATAATCTCCAGACGAGCCTTCTCAACAACAAGAAGAACGCTCTCAAGAACAAGGCTGTGAACGAAGCTATCGACAAGCTTATCGAAGCAAACCCGTTCGACGTTCCGCACGCTCGTGTCGTTGACCTCATCAAGTACACGCTGAAGCGCAACGCTGGCACGAACGAAGATATCGAACCGACTGAAGAACAGCTCAAGACTCTCGAACCGGAAGCAATCCGCGAAATCAAGAAGCACCGCATTCTCGAATTCGTCGCTAATGCTGAAAAGCTCAAACCGACTCAGGCTGCTGTCGATGCTCGCATCGAAGAAATCGCCAAGGCTTACGGCGTTGACGCAAAGTCCTTGAAGGACCACTTCCGCCAGTCCGGTCGCTCTGTGGCTCTCCGCGAAGAACTCCGCATTGAACTCGCTGAAGATTTGCTCGTCGGCATCAAGCAGGAAGAAGAAGCCAAGTAACTTTTTAGGGAGAATTCATGGTCATTCCAACAATCATTGAAAACACCGGTCACGGTGAACGCGCTTATGACATTTATTCGCGTCTTCTCAAGGAACGCATCATTTTCTTGGGTACGCCGATTAACGACGAAGTCGCAAATAATGTGATGGCGCAGATGATCTTCTTGGAATACGAGAATCCCGAGAAAGACATCACTTTGTACATCAACAGCCCGGGCGGCTACGTGTCGGCCGGACTCGCTATCTACGATACGATGCAGCATATTCGCCCGAACGTGGCGACGATCTGCGTCGGCGATAGCATTTCGATGGCGGCCATTCTCCTTGCTGCGGGAACGAAGGGCAAGCGTTATGCGCTTCCGCATTCCCGCATTATGCTCCACCAGCCTTCGGGCGCGGTGACCGGTCAGTCGACCGATATTCAGGTGCATGCCAAGGAACTTGTCCGCACGCGTGAAATGCTGACGAAGATTATCGCGGAACACTCCGGTCGTTCGATTGAAGAAGTACGTGAAAAGACGGAACGTGACTTCTTCCTCACTCCGGAAGAAGCTCTTGAATTCGGTGTCATTGACGAAATCTTCAAGCCTCACAAGGCCGAACCGATTATTAAAGCATAAAGGCTGATTCGATGTATAAAAGTGGAAAGAACCATACTCAGATTACCTGCAGTTTTTGCGGGAAGCCTGCGGAACAAGTCGCCAAGATGATTTCTGGCGCGAATGTCCACATTTGCAATGAATGTGTGTCGGCGTGCTACAATCTTCTTTTGGACGACTTTGCGAAAGAGGCTGCGAAGGCTCGAACGGAAGCCGCCATGGCTCCGCTCCCAACCCCGAAAGAATTGAAGGAACACCTGGATGACTTTGTTATCGGTCAAGACGATGCGAAGGTGGCTCTTTCTGTGGCTGTATACAACCATTACAAGCGTTTGCGTTACCAAGATGCGAATGCTGGGAAGAAGGAAAAGGACGATGTGGAAGTCGAAAAGTCGAACCTGCTTTTGGTAGGCCCGACGGGAAGCGGTAAAACGCTTTTGGCACAGACGCTCGCCCGATTCCTGAACGTCCCGTTTTCCATTGCAGACGCTACCGTTTTGACGGAAGCGGGATATGTCGGCGAAGATGTGGAAAACATCCTTGTCCGTCTTCTGCAGGCTGCGGATTACGATGTGGCTCGCGCGGAACGCGGTATTATTTTTATCGATGAAATCGATAAGATTGCCCGCAAG
Source organism: Fibrobacter sp. UBA4373 (assembly GCA_002390045.1). Classification (GTDB taxonomy): domain Bacteria; phylum Fibrobacterota; class Fibrobacteria; order Fibrobacterales; family Fibrobacteraceae; genus Hallerella. The sequence continues at coordinate 21,570 of DGSB01000065.1, read as the reverse complement.
ACTGCGAACCCGTCGATTACCCGCGATGTTTCCGGTGAAGGTGTCCAGCAGGGACTTTTGAAGATCCTTGAAGGCACGACGGCTCAGGTTCCGCCGAAGGGTGGACGTAAACATCCGGAACAAAGTTTGGTACAAATTAATACGCGCAACATTCTGTTTATTTGCGGTGGAGCTTTCGAAACTCTCGATAAGATCATTGCTCACCGTGTGAACCAAGGCGGAATGGGTTTTGGCGCGGACATCCGTTCGGAAAAGGACAATTCCTTGTCGAAGCTCTTTAAGCTTCTCGAACCGGATGATTTGATTCACTTCGGTTTGATCCCGGAACTCGTCGGCCGTTTGCCGGTTGTCGTTTCCTTGGAAGAGTTGGATGCAGAGGCCCTGAAACGCATTTTGACAGAACCGAAGAATGCCATCGTGAAACAGTTTATGAAACTCTTCAAGATGGACGATATCGACTTGTCCTTTACGGAAGACGGTATTTCTGAAATTGTGGCCTTTACGATGGAACGCAAGACGGGTGCACGAGGCCTCCGTTCGGTGGTGGAACGCACCTTGCAAAAAGCGATGTATGAACTGCCGGGCTCGAAGACAAAGAAGCTCGTGGTGGATGCCACGCTTGTCAAGAAAGCTCTGTCGCAAGGTGACAAGAAAATCGTCGCCTAAGGATTTTTTTTGAAAAAGCCGATTCCAGATACTGAAAATTTGCTTGAAACCGTTGCTCTGGATTTATCTCACGATTTTCCATTGCTTCCGTTACGCGACGCTCTTGTAACGCCGGGTTCTTCGACTCGCGTCCTTGTGGGGCGTGAAATTTCCCAGAATGCACTTCAGGTATCTCGCTCCTATCATGATTTGATACTTCTTGCGCTACAGCCGGATCCGGAAAAGGAAGTTGTATCTCCGGAAGATTTGCCGCTGGTGGGCGTTCTTGCCCATGTGCAGTCCGTATCTCCGCTGCCCAACGGCTGCTGGCGAGTCCTTTTGGAAGGCGTTGTCGTGGTGGATCTGATCCGCCCGGAAAAACTCGAAGAAAGGAATTACTTCTCTTCGAAAATTTCGCTCCGTCACTATGCATCGGTTGACGATTCCTTGACAAAAGTCATTATGGCGGATGGGGTTCGCCTGTTCGAACAGTATGCGGCGTTGCAGAATCTTTCGCAGGATTTGATTGCGGACGTCAAGTCGAAAGAAGAACCTTTTTCGACTTACATGGCCATGCTTCCGTTTGTGCGAGTTTCCCCGGCTCAAAAACAAAAGGCCCTGGAACAGGAAACCTTGGATGGCTTGGGACGAGTCATCAATGCTTATTTGCAGGCAGCGCTTGAAGCGGAAAGCGTTGTGGAACACGTTCGCGACGACGTGCAGCAGAAAATGCAGCAGAATCAAAAGGATTGGTTCATTAGCGAACAGATCCGCATGCTGCAAAATGAAATTTCGGACGGTGACACGGACGAAGTCGAAAAGCTCGTGCAGAAGGTGAAGGAAAAGCATTTTTCCAAAGCGATCCAGGAAAAGCTGGACGAAGAATTCGCCCGCATGCGCTTGATGCAGCCGGCAAGCCCGGAATATGCCGTGTCCCGCAATTATATCGATTGGTTCCTTTCGATTCCTTACGGAGTTTATACGGATACCGATCTGGACTTGAAGAAAGTCAAAAAGAATTTGGATTCCAAGCATTTCGGTCTGGACAAGGTGAAGGAACGTATTCTTGAATATGTCGCCGTGTTGAAGCAGACCAAGGCAGAAAACAAGGCTCCGATTATTTGCCTTGTGGGTCCTCCGGGTGTCGGCAAGACGACCCTTGTGCGTTCGATTGCGGAATCCCTTGGCCGTAACTTTGCCCGTGTGACGCTCGGTGGCGTTCAAGATGAAGCGGAAATCCGCGGTCACCGCCGCACGTACATCGGTTCGATGCCGGGACGTTTTGTGCAGGCTTTGCGCCATGCAAAGTGCATGAATCCGGTGATTCTTCTCGATGAAATCGATAAAATGGGAAATGATTACCGAGGCGATCCGGCGAGTGCGATGCTCGAAGTTTTGGATCCGGAACTGAACCCGGAATTTGTTGACCACTTTATGGAAGTGGGCCTTGATTTTTCGAAGGTGCTGTTCATTGCGACGGCCAATTCCGAAGCCACCATCCCGGCCCCGCTTGAAGACCGTATGGAAGTGGTCCGCTTGCCGGGCTACTATCCGCATGAAAAGCTTTCGATCGCGAAGGATTACCTGGTTCCGAAGGCTCTCAAGAATTGTGGCGTGGAAAACAAGGATTCCATCGTTTTCGATGATGAATCGATCAAGACGATTTTGCGCGAATATACGCGAGAAGCGGGTGTCCGTGAACTTGAACGCATGGTGGAAACCATTGTGCGTAAGCGGGTGAAAGAAACGCTCATGGGCAAATCGGGAAAGCTTTCGCTGACCCCGAAGCTTGTGGAAAAGTACTTGGGCGTTCCGCGCTTTTTGAGCAACCGTTTACCTCAACCGGGACACTTTGGCGTTATCACGGGCCTTGCCTGGACATCGGTCGGCGGTGAAATCCTTTTGATTGAAACGAAGCTCCTTTCGGGCCGTGGCAATTTGCTGCTCACGGGTAAACTCGGCGACGTGATGAAGGAATCCGCCCAGATTGCCTTGAGCCTTGTTCGTGAAAGACTTCAACGTTTTGACATCGACCCGGCGATCGTTCGCAAGACGGACATTCACATTCACGTTCCGGAAGGGGCCGTTCCTAAGGATGGTCCATCTGCGGGTATCGCTCTGACGCTTTCGCTGCTCTCCGCCTTTACGCGGACTCCGGTTTCGCCGGATATCGCCTTTACGGGTGAAGTGAGCCTTTCGGGCGATTTGCTTCCGATCGGCGGCTTGAACGAAAAGGCTTTGGCTGCTGTAGACGCGGGAGTGAAAACGCTTTACTTGCCGAAGCAGAACGAAAAAGATATTGTTGAATTGCCGGCGACAGCCAAAAAGGGCCTGAAGATTCACACAAAAGAACATATCGACGATTTGATCGCAATTCTTTTCCCGAAGGCGAAGAAAAAGGCTGTACGGGCAAAGAAGGATTAAAATGTCTGAACGTACTTTAGAAGAAATGCGTGCGGCGTATGAATCGCTGGAATCCAGAATCGCATCGGCTTGCGCACAAAGTAACCGCTCCCGGGAAAGCGTCAAGCTGATCTGGGTGAGCAAATTCCACCCGATTGAATCGGTAAAAAAAGCGGAAGAGCTCGGGGCAACGGATTTCGGTGAAAATCGTGTTCAGGAAGCCGTCGAAAAGTTCACGGACCGCGATCCGAAAATCCACTGCCATGTGATTGGTCCTGTGCAAAGCAACAAGCTGAAAAAAGCGGCTCTGGTTGCAGACTGTATTCATTCCATTGCGAGTATGGAAGCTGTGGAAAAACTGGAAAAGGTCTGTGCCGAAGCGGGTAAAACTTTGGATATCCTTTTCCAGGTAAACGCGGGCGAAGAAGAAACGAAAAGCGGTCTTGAAATTCATGAAGCGGAGTCCTTTTTGCTTTCGCTCGAAAATCATGCCCCGTGTGCGCATTTGCGTTTTCGCGGCCTGATGACGATCGGAAAAAATACGGGTGTTGCGGAAGATTCTCGGGAATGCTTTGCTTTTTTGCGCAATTTGCAACAAAAAATGCATGCGCGTGGGGGCATTTTTAAGGATTTTGACCAACTTTCGATGGGAATGACTGGAGATCTGGAAGTGGCTATCGAAGAAGGCGCGACGATGATCCGAGTCGGAACGGCTCTCTTTGGCGAACGCGACTACGGTCCGAAGGCGTAAAAAGGATCTGTCATTTTTGAAGGCTGTGCGCGTGCACGGCCTTTTTTTCTATTATTAAGGCGAAAAAGGGGCTTGGAAAAACCTAGCTCCTTCCTTTCGCGTTTTCTTTTTAATCATTGAGAAGGACATATGCCAAATCGTGTTGTTATCGGATCCCAGTGGGGTGACGAAGGAAAAGCCAAGATCGTTGATTTTCTCACGCTTGACGCAGATGTAATCGTTCGTTTTCAGGGTGGTGCGAACGCCGGCCATACCGTTGAAGTGGGCGACAAGAAGTTCGTCTTCCATTTGATCCCGTCTGGCATCATGCACGAAAACAAGCTTTGTGTCATCGGTAACGGTGTCGTGCTGGATCCGATTCAGACTTTGGCAGAAATCGAAGACTTGCACACGAAGGGCATTAAGGATCCGGAAAACCGTCTTGTAATCGCAGATAACGCACACGTTGTTCTTCCGTACCACTCGGCCCTCGACAAGGCGAAAGAAAAGAAGGCCGGTAAGGCAGCTATTGGCACGACGGGCCGCGGAATCGGTCCTTGCTACAGCGATAAGGTGAACCGTATTGGCGTTCGCGTCGGCGACTTGATGGATGAACGCGAACTCCGTCCGCGTGTCGAAGCCATGGCTAAGGTTCACAATGAAGAATTCCGCGTGATGTATGACGTCCCGGAAATCGATCCGGAAAAGGTCATCAAGGATTATCTCGAACTCGGCCAAAAGATTAAGCCGTTTGTTCGCGACGTGAGCGCTGTCCTTCACCAGGCTTTGAAGGAAGGCAAGCGTTTGATTTTTGAAGGTGCCCAGGGTACAATTCTTGACGTGGACCAGGGTACATACCCGTATGTGACTTCGAGCAATACGGTTGCTGGTTATGCAAGCTGCGGTGCCGGTGTCGGTCCGACGGCAATTGACCAGGTTGTCGGCGTCGTGAAGGCTTATACGACCCGCGTTGGCAACGGCCCGTTCCCGACAGAACTTTTGGACGAAACCGGTGATACGCTTCGCAAGCTCGGTAATGAATATGGTGCAACGACCGGCCGTAATCGTCGTTGCGGTTGGTTCGATGCTCCGGTGGTCCGCAAGGCGGCTCTCGTGAACGGTCTTACCCACCTTGCAATCACAAAGCTTGACGTCCTGGATACGTTCGATGAAATCAAGGTCTGCACGCATTACGAATGTGATGGTGAAAAGATCGATATCTTCCCGAACCAGCTTTCCAAGGTCGGCCGTTGCAAGCCGGTTTATGAAACGCTTCCGGGTTGGAAGCAGGATACGACGAAGTGCAAAACCTGGGATGAACTCCCGGCCAATGCGAAGAAGTATCTTGAAGAGATGGCGAAGCTCGTCGGTGTGAAGATCGGAATGATTTCGATCGGGGCTCATCGCGACGAAAGCATCATCATCGACTTGAAGTAATTTCGATTAGGAGGAGCTTATGGCGGACGAAAGCAGCATTGAACTTCTGAAGGGAGTCGATCTCTTTTCGGAACTTTCGGAAGATCAACTTTCGCAGTTGGCGTCGCTCGTCATTACGAATGAATATGGCCGTGATGAAACGATTATCCTTGAAAAGGATGAATCAACTCGCGCGCTGTTTCTCATTGCGTCTGGCGAAGTCAAAGTTTACGTGACGGGAACTGACGGAAAGGAAACGATCCTTTCGCTCCTTTCCCGTGGCGACTCTTTTGGTGAAATGTCTTTGATCGACGGCGAACCTAGGTCCGCTTCGGTTAAAGCGGTTCAGCCGACCAAAGTGTTGATCATTCGCCGTGAGCACTTCCTTCAGCTTTTAAAGACAACGCCGGAACTTGCCGCGGGGCTGCTTGTGCAGATGAGCCGTCGCCTGCGCAATGCCAATCGCCAAATCGGTTCTCTTGCAACGATGTCTGTCTATGGACGTGTCGCAGGAACCATTTTGAGCTTGATAGAAGACCGCGGAGTCCGCATCCATGGACGCAATGGCGAAATGGTGACGGTGATTCGTAACCGCCCAACGCAGCAGCAGTTTGCAGAAATGTCTGGCACGACCCGTGAAACGGTAAGCCGCGTGTTCTCGACGCTTTCTCGCAACGGAACGATTTCGCTCATGGGCAAGGATCTGGTGATTTCGGAAGAAAGTAAACTCCACGAATTGAATTCGAAGGACTAATATGGCAGAGCAGTCCGGTAAGGAAAATTTTATTCATCGCGTCCTTCGGACGAAGCCTTGGATCTATGCGCTTCTCTTGCTGGCGATTCTGCTTATTTTATGCGCAATCCTTTTCAACAGGGTTGTGATGCCGATCGTCGCACGTGCAAGTGTGGATGAAAAAAAGGTTCCGGCTCTCGAAGGCTTGGATAGTACGGCTGCGCTTCAAAAAGCGACGGACGCTGGCTTTAACGTTCTCTTTGCGAAAGAACGCGAATACAGCAACGCTTATGATATCGACCTTGTGATGCGCCAGAATCCCATTGCCGGTCAAAAATCGAAGCCGGGGCGTACGATTCACCTGACGATTTCGGAAGGTTTGCACCAGTATACGGTTCCGGATCTTTTTGACAAGAACGGCTTTGAAGCGATTGCCGCTATCGAAAAGGCGGGACTCGCTGTGGGCTTGACGTTCTCGATGCCGCACCCGAATCTTTCGAAAGGCAAAGTCGTGCGCACGAATCCTTCGGAAGGATCTTTGGTTCACAAGGGTGATACGGTAGACATCTTCCTGTCTTCGGGCGCAAAGGGCGCCAAGACGGAAATGCCGGAAGTGACTGGCCAACGTCTGGCGATAGCTCTTTCGAATTTGCGTACGGCGGGTTTTATCATTGGAAAGACCGAACGCCGTAAGAATTCCGGGGAGCAGTCTGGCTTGGTTCTGGAACAGGATCCGGCGGCGGGAACTGTGATTTCGGCGGGTTCTCGTGTAAATCTTATCGTGGCGGAATAAGGGGAATTCATGCGTCTGAAGCTTGTCATCGCTTTATTTGCGAGCATTGCACTCGTAGCCTGTAGCGGTTCGAAACAGGTCGTGGTGCAGCAGGCGCCTGCAAATTTACTGTCCGCGGATTCTGTCAAAAAATCCCGTTATCCTGTAAAAATGGATAGCGCGGAACTGCTGCGTTTAGAAATTGCGCATGGTTCTTATCTGCGCGCATTGGCTCTGCAAAATCAGGGTGAATATAACCTTGCCGAGCAGTTCATGATGCATGCGTACGAATCGGATCCCGAAAATCGCTATCTCGCATTTTCCGTTTTGGAATTGATGGAAATGCGCGGTGCTTCTGCAGAAGCTTTTGCGCTTGCTGAAAAAGCGAAGAATTTAAAAGGAAAGCAGACGAGCAATCAATATGCGCTTTTGGGCCGTGTGTACAGCGAACAGTCCAATTTGGACAGCGCCCTCGCCTATTATAAAAAAGCGGTGGATTCCAGCGATCAAAATCTTCGCGCCGCCTATGAATATTCGCTTTTGCTAGAAATCGTCCATAATTATGACGAACTGATTCGCGTTTATGCAATGCTTCTTCCGCAGATCGGCTTTCCGCAGTCGATGCTTGATCGCCAAATTTCCTTATTGGCCAATGCGAAAAAGGATTCCCTGATGGCGGATCTTTTTGGCGAAGTCTATGAAGCGCGTGGTGAAAGAATTTATTTGGAAAATCAAATCCGCTTGCTCTTTGGAATGAAGCGCTTTGAAGAAGCGCTTTCGGGAATTGAAGAGTTCCGTGCGGATACCGCTTTTGCGGACGATTCTCTTTCGGTTGCCTTTTTGGTTGCGGCGTATGTCGGGTTGAATCAGGATACCATTGCCGTGGATTCGCTGAAAGCGATTTATAAACGTCATCCGGACAATTACCATGTGCTGATGAATTTGGCGCTGCTTGAAACCAAGCTGGAAAAGAAGAGCCAGGCGCTTGTCCATTGGAATCGCTTGGCGACGACGGATAAGTATGCGGCCTCTGCTTTTGGCATGCTGAGCGTTTATGCGTTAGAAGATGGGGATTCTGCAAAATCCTTGCAGTATTTGGAAAAGGCTTACGACAAAGAACCCTTGGCTTATCGTTCCGCACTGCTTGTCCGCTATGCGAAAATGCGCGCTTACCAGAAGGCCTATAAAGTTTTGGAAACGGCAACAGCTCCAAATCCGAAGTTGGATTCGATGCGTGCAAAAATTCAGGAATCGGGAAACCTCGAAGAACTTCGCAAGTTTGAAACGGCGGAAACCATGGATATGGCGAACGCCCATTACAGCTATGGAACTTTTTTGCAGATGAATGCGGAAGATTTGGAACGGGCTCCGACGACTCCGGAAAAACTCGATTCCGCAAAGGCGTTAAGAAAACTGGCGGACGATCATTATATGGCGGCATCGAAAATGGCGGGCGATACTCCGAACCTTTTGTTCGCTTACGCTTCGAATCTTTTGATGTATGATCAAGTCGATTCGGCCATTGTGGTTTTCAAGAAAATCTTTGTGAAGTATCCGCAAGATGCGACCGCGAAAAACCACTTGGGCTATTACCTGGTGGATATGAATCGCTCTCCGGACGAAGTGAAGTGGGGAAACTCTTTGATTGATGAAGCGCTTAAAATGGAACCGTCGAATGTCGCTTATAAGGATTCGAAAGGTTGGGCGCTGTATCGTCTTGGAAAGTATAAAGAAGCCCTGGCGATGATGGAACAGGTCGAAGCTGCGGAAGATTCCTTAAAGGAAATGTTCTACCAGGATACTTCGATTTATGCGCATCTGGCGGCGATTTGCCAGGCTCTTTCGTTAAATGCTCGCGCTTTGGATTATTATCAGAAAGTGTTGAACATCGATCCGAAAAATGAAAACGCCAAAAAGCAAATCGAGATTTTGAAGCAGGCGATTAAAGAAGCTGAAAACGTTCAAAAGGAACCCGCAAAGGCTCCGGCCGCAGAAAAGGATTCCGGGAAGGCACCTTGAAAAAGCTTTTCCCTTTTTTCGCGATCTTCGCTTTTGCATGGATGCTTGTCGGCTGTGGACCGCGTTTGGCGAAGGGACCTGCGGAGTCGATGGAAATGGCTCCGCCGGATAGTTTAAAAGCCAAGTTTTCGATTGAAGTGAATGATTCCGAAGAAGGTTCTGAGACCCTTTCGGGGGTGCTGTTTGCTGTGCCGTACAAACGGTATCGCATGGAATTTTCGGGCCCGATGGGGGTTGGGGTGGCTTCTGTCCTTTGGAGCGATACGGGCTGGACTTTGACCGTTTCGACGCAGAAGACGTATGCCTTGGGCAAAGGGAATGTGCTCGGAGGCTTTGCCGGAATTCCGCGCTTTGACATCCATCAGATTGCCGGATTTTTTTGGGGAGAATCCTTGCCTCGCGGAGGGTCGATCGATTCTACTCGGGAATTTTTGATTTCGGATTCGATTTCCCTAAAAAAAATCTATGGCTCGGGCGCAAGCGGAATCCCGTTTGTCGCTGTTTTGAATGCGGACGGCCGCGTTGTAGAAGTTTCGCAGGGAGCGGAACGCTTGGAATTTGTTGATTATGCGGAGTTCGGAACGGTGATTTCGCCTGTGGAAACCCGGGCCTATCGGAACGGCGAATGGGTGATGACGATCCGCATAAAAAAAGTGCAAACCGATGCGGAATGGGGCAGCGGAACGTGGCGATTGCCGGTTCCCCAGAACTATCAACCTTTGAATCGTTAGGATTTTGTAGTTTTTGAATATGAAACGTTTTTTCTTTTTCGCTTTGCTTGCGTTGTTCGCGTCTTCCTTTGCTGTCGACACGCTTGAAATTTTTGCGTTGCGCGTGCAGTTTTTGCAGGAGTCCCCGGACAATTCCCTAACGACGGGAACTGGCCGTTTTGATTCGGACAGTGATACTTCTAATGCGAATTACAGCTTGGATCCGAGCGGTCACCGAGCGAGTGCTGCTTATTGGCAAAAGCATTTTGAATTTGCCAATAATTATTATAAAGCGGTGAGCAATGGAAATCTGGTGATTAAGGCTCGCATTTTCCCGAGTGGGGAACCTTACACCGTCAATCACTACATCATTGAGTATAACCGTACGGCCAAAAAGAAAGGTGAAAAAAACGCGGAATTCGACGATGCCCGCACTCGAGATTACGTGAGCTTTATTTGGGATGCGGTCACGGCAGCGAATCAGTCGAAGGATACGCTTGACAATCCGTTTATTGTTCCGCAACCGAAGTCGGCGAATACGAAACGTGCCTTTATGATTATCCACGCGGGAGCAAGCCGCTTGCTTGATGGCGGGAGCATGGGAACCAATAATGCGGACACTCAGGGCGATTTCATGGATTCCTATGTGACGCAGGATTTTTGGAGCTATCTCGATTCGACGGATACGACTCGAAACTGTGCAAAAGATTTGAAGGGCATGATTGTTCCGGGGGCGAATTTCGATACGTTGAAGACGGTCATGGTGACGAGTGAAACCGCTTCGCAGGATGGCCTGAACTGGGGCATCAATGGAACGATCGTGTACCAGATTGGTCGAGAACTCGGCATGCCGAATACCTATGATGGGGTACAGGGAATTTCTCGATTGGGCTATTTTGACCTGATGGATTTTGCCGGTTACAATGCGGGCAATGGATTCTTTCCGGTTCTTCCTTCTGCATGGTTGCGCGCTTATATGGGCTGGGCGAGCGTAGAAACCGTTTACCCGCCAAGCTCTGGATCGGTGACGAAAAATGTAGTTGCCGCAGGTTCTGGCGCCGGGACAGAAATTATCAAGGTCCCGCTGACTTCGAACGAATATCTTTTGATTGAAAACCGCGAACGTTCTTTGGGAGATTCGGCAAAAATCGCGGTCTCGTATGTGCCTGCCTCGGACGTTGCCGCCGAAGAAGATTATGAAGTCGTGACGAAGGTTTATTCTGTGGACAGTTTACACATTGCCTTTGAAGACTCCATTTGCGATGCGAAAGGAAAATGTGAAAAGAACAATAAAAAACTGAACGGCGTGATTGTGAACCTTTCTTCTTTTGATGCGGGACTCCCTTCGAGTGGCGTTGCCGTGTGGAAGGTGAACGATTGGTATTTGAGAGAAGGCTTGCCTTATGGCGTTGTGAATTTCTGGGGTGGCGATACGGTACGCGATCACCAGTATGGCATTATGCTTGCGGAAGCAGATGGAATCCTTTCGATTGGAAAAACTTTCAAGAATGCGCTTGGGCAGGATACGTATGATTACGGATCCGGTTCGGACTTGATTCCGCATGTGCGTCAAAAAGAAGATTCGCTGATGGATACGGTTTGGTCGATTAAGCCATCGGGCTACGGCAATACCGCGTCGACAACAGGCGGTTATACGGGCATTACGGTGACGGCGAAAAAAGCGAAGAATTTCCACAAGGAAAAAACGGCGAACGCCTTTATGGGCGATAGCGTGGTGAACTTTGTCGCGTCTTCGATCCCGGTGACGATTTCTTGGGCAAAGAATGCTTTGATTTCCGGTTCCGAGTTCCCGAAGAATGTCGGCTTGAATGCGGCTGTTCGTGGTGCGGTGGCGCTCGATTATCCGGAAGGAATGTCTGTCGGCGAAGGAGAAAAGTTGATTGTGTTCGGGGCTGCTGACGGTACGCTGCAGGTGATGTCGGCTTCGGGCAAGGCTTTAATGGAAAGCGATACGACTGTCAAAACTCCTGCCATTTCCAATGTGGATTCTACGGAGGCGGTTCCGCTTTACCGTTTGGGACGTTCCTATGGAAAGCTTCTGGGCCTAGCGGCTGTGAATGATTCCATTTTCAGTTTGCATCAAAAGAAAGGGCTTGTCCGCACAGTCCTTTCTTCGGCAATCGACCAGGTTCAATACGATCAGGAACTTGCATCGTTAAAGTCTCCGGTTTTGGGCCCGATGATTCGAAACGGCTACGCCTATGTTTCGGATTCGAACAAGTTGTACCGCATTAAAACTTCAAACCTCTCGAAGGTGGAAAGTTTTAACTTGCCCGAAGACTTTATTCCGCAAGACATGGCTCTTTGTGTGGATGAAGAATCGGATAACATCGCTTTTGTCGGAAAGAATGCGGAAATCGCTTTGTTTAAGAATAGCGAGGGACGTGTTCAAAAACTCGCGACTCCGAAAATGAAGGACAAGAATTTGATTGCCGTTTCGAAGCAAAGCTTTAGAGTGGCCTGCTCGGACTTTGACCGGGATGGAAATTCGGAGATGTTTATTCTCGGAAGCCATGGTTACGGAACAATGGTTCGCGCAAACGATTCCGCGACAGTGATTTTTGCTCCGCGATCCTTTAAGCGAGGAAACGACGGGACGAATTTGGAAATGGAAGAATCGTCTCCTATCGCGATTGGCGATGTGAATGGCGATGGCTATCCGGATGCTGTGTTCCTCGGTTATAACCGCGTTTATGCGATTGACCGCTCGGGAATTGTCCTTTCGGGTTTCCCGGTAACGGTCACCAAGAATTTGCCGGAATATGCGTTCCTTTCGGATCCGCTGATTATGGATGTGACGGGGGATTCCTTGCCGGAAATCCTGGTCGGTACCAATGGCGGTATGCTGATGGCTTTCAATTCCAAGGGGAAGGCGATAACGGATGGATTCCCGATTGCGGCCGGAAATTTTGAATATGGGGAAACGGTCTATCCGATGGCATTCTTTGTCGATAGAACGATTGATTCTCTCAAAACTCCTCAGGTTTACGCGTTCCAACGGCATTCAGTTACGGGTTACAATTTGGTGAAGGCTTCGACCGAATCGACGGTGATGGCTAGATCTTGGAATGTCCCGGGCGCAGGTTATGATCGCTTGGATTATTTTGATGCATCGAAACTTCCGGCGCCTGCTGTAAGCGATTCCGTGGAGAGCATCGAAGAATTCTTTGTGTACCCGAATCCGGTACGCGGTGGCGTGGCAAATGTGCGTTACACGTTAGGCATGAATGCAAAATCGGCGACGCTTGAATTTTACGATATTACAGGACTTTGCGTCTTTTCCAAAAAGCTTGGTGCAGCAAACAAGGGAAAAAATCAGACGGACCATTTGGACATTTCCCGTTTGGGTAGCGACGTTTACACGGTGCGGCTGAAGGTCAAGTTCATTTCGGGCAAAAAGAAAGAAAAATTTTATCGAGTCGGTGTTGTCCGTTAACGGAGAAAGATCATGCGATTCCTAAAAACACTATGGCCTTTGATGGCACTCCTGCTTGCTGTTCTCTTTGCGTGTTCTTCGCCGACGAATGGGGAGACGGGGAGCCTGGATTGCCCGGAATGCGCTGTCACGGGAAGTTCTGCGAAGGAGACGAGTTCGTCTTCGGCAGGGCTTAGTTCTTCGAGCGGTGACGCATTAGGGCTTACTTGGGTTGAAACTTCTGCATTCTCTATTTTGCAGACAGAAGTGACTCAGGCTGAATATGAAGCGGTAATGGGAACGCTTCCTTCGCAAATGGTAAAGGCGGTGGGCGACTCTTTCCCGGTTTCAAACGTGTCCTGGTATGACGCGGTTCTCTTTGCAAATGCGCTTTCCAAGTATTTGGGCCTAGATACCGCCTATTCTTACTCTTCGGTGAAAGCCGGAAATAAAATTGTCGGACTGACGACGAATTGGAACGTTTCGGCCGTGAGACTCCCGACAGGTGAAGAATGGGAATTTGCGGCTCGGGCCGGTACGACGGGCAATTATTATTGGGGAAGTGCCAAAGCGGCAGACTATGCGCAATACAATCATTTGACGGATTCCTATCAAACCGTCGCTCAAAAATTGCCCAATGCTTGGAACCTTTACGATGTCGCCGGCAATGTGGCCGAGTGGACTGCCGACACGACCCTCCGCGGTGGAAATTGGACGTCGGTGGCAAAGGAACTCGCTTTGGATAACGCAGAAAAGCAACTTCCAGATTATACTTCAAATACAACCGGCATTCGTGTCATCCTTATTTCAAAGAACGCAAAATGATCACTTTTTCAAATGCTCTTCGCGAATCGATGCCAAAGGCCCTTTCGAGCCTTCCGCTTCTTTCTGTTTCGATCTTGGACTATAAAGACGAACTCGCTGTCAAGAACAAAGCCTTTGCGTTGTTCTGTGAAAAGAATGGCCTTCCTTCTCCGGAAGAAGTCTTGGCAAGTCCGCTGCCGCGTTCATACCGAACCACGACAAAACGTCGTGCGGTTTTTGAAAATGGAAAATTCGCTCTGGTCTTTGGCGAAGACGATGATTGTTCGGAATATGCGGAGCCTTTGGAACCGGAAGAACATCTGGCAATCTATAAGCTTGTTGAAGACAACTTGAAAAAGCCGGTTTTTAAGGTTCTTGCCGAAGCGATGAACTGGTTGATTATCCGAGGCTCTTACAAGCGTCGCACGGTCATCTTCAATGTGAACGAAATGAACGCTTCCGTGGTGCGTAAATTGAAGCTCATGGGAGAACATTTGACCGCTTCGAACCTCGGCATTTTTTCGGCTCATGTCTATTTTGATCCGACCCGCTCCGACTACTACTTGGAAGCTCAACGCCCGACGAACGCGCTGGCGTTCAAAACACTTTACGGCCCCAAGGATCTTTCTCTCGACTTAGGCGATATCCGTTTGAAGTATCCGGTCACAGGATTTAGCCAGATCAACGAATCACAGATTCCGAATCTGCTTTCTAAGGCGAAGGAACTTTTACAGCCGAATGCGGAAGAGCACATGCTCGACCTTTACTGCGGTTATGGACTTTTTTCTCTCGGCATCGGCAAGGAAGCGAAGTCTACTTTCGGCGTGGAATGGGAAGGCCCTTCGATTGAATATGCGAAGAACAGCGCTCGATTCTTAAAACGCATGAATGCAAAATTCCTTGCGGGAAAAATCGACGGTGAATTTGTGGAAAAGAAAATCCCGAAGTTCCGCGAACCGGAAATTGTTCTGCTTGACCCACCGCGCAAAGGCGTGGAACAGGGTGTGATACCCGCTCTGGCCAAGAGAAACCCCAATCGCGTTTTGCATGTATTCTGCGGCACGGACGAAATCCCGCGTTCTGTGAACCAGTGGAGAATTGCCCATTACAAGGTTTCTAAAATTCAACCGTTGGATCTGTTCCCGGGCACACCGCATTTGGAAACCATGATTCTTTTTGAAAAGGCGGAACGATGAACGTATTGGATGCGATTGTTTCTAGACGGAGTACCCGTGTTTACAAGCCGATTCCCGTAGAAAGGGAAAAGGTGGAAAAGATCTTGGATGCAGGGCGTTATGCTCCGAGCGGAGGCAATAATCAGACGGCGCATTTTTTGGTAATCCAAAAAAAGGATGTGCTCGAAAAGCTGGTGACGCTTGTTCAAGAAGCTTTTGCCAAAATGGAAGTTTGCGAAGGGATGTATAAGAGTATCCGCAATTCCATTTTGCAATCGAAAACCGGGAACTACGTTTTCAATTATCGGGCTCCGGTTCTGATTGTTGTCGCGAATCAAAAGGATTATGGCAACAATATGGCAGATACCGCTTGCGCAATTGAAAATATGATGCTCGAAGCGAATGAACTTGATCTCGGAAGCTGCTGGATTAATCAGCTCCGTTGGCTGAACGAAGATCCCTCGCTTCTTTCGTATTTGAAAGAATTGGGTCTGCGTGAAGATGAACGCGTTTATGCCTCGGTCGCGATCGGTTACCCGGAAACTCCGGATGGACTTCCGCTTCGTAAACCGCTAGACCGCAAAGGGAACGAAGTTACCTGGATTCTCTAAAAAACGCTTTTTACACGAATTTTGGTTCAAAATACGGCTGACCTGCGGGTTGGCCGTGTAAATTTTTAAATGGAATTTTGTGAGAAAGCCCTTCAATCAACGGAGCGTCCTATAATTTTTGCTTTTTGGTGTGTAAAAATTTATGTTTGAATTGGATATGTCGGCTGTAGATAAACTATTTGATTACGACGATTACCGTCGTTTTCTTCAAGATTATTTTGACGAGCAAAAAAAGATGCGCGCTGTTTTTTCGCATCGGTTTTTTGCTGCCAAAGCCGGCTTTAGTTCTTCTTCTTACTGTTTGAATGTTATCCGGGGAAGGTTCAATTTGACTCCGAAGTCGATTGAAAAAATGACGAAGGCAATGAACCTGGATCATCGACAGTCAAAATATTTTGCGGCTCTTGTGGAATACAATCAGGCCAAACGAGTGGAAGAACGCGAAAGCGCTTGGGATGAAATCATTCAAATTCGCTCTCAAAATGAATTTGCCCACATTTCGCACGATCAGAAGGAATTTTTTTCGAAGTGGTATTATCCGATTCTTCGCGAACTGGTCGTTCACCCGGATTTTAACGGCGATATGATGCAGCTTGCGCGGTCTGTAGACCCGGCCATTTCTACGGAAGAAGCCCGGGTTGCCGTGGACAATATGCTTCGATGGGGCCTTGTCGAAAAGGACAAATCCGGAAAGTTTAAGCGGACGTCTTTAATGCTCGATGCAAAGCAGGTCTCTCCGATGGAACTGCGCCAAATTCGGCGCGAATATGTGCAGCATGCAATCGGGGCGATTGAAACCAAGAAGCCTTTTGAACGCTTTGCAACGTTTACGACTCTCGCCATGAGCGAAAAATCTTATGATTATGCAGTTAAAGTTTTAGAAGAAGCGAGGCAAAAAATTATAGCGAAAGCATCGGACGATTCCATTGTCGATAAAGTTTATGAGATGATGGTCGTTGCCTTTCCGATGAGCAAAAAAAATGAAAAGGAGACGAAACATGAAGCGGAATAAATGGAGCTTCTTTTGCCTGTTCGTAATCCTTTGCGGCGTTTGGGTGGGTTGCAGTGACGATCGTCATAGTGGCGGCGTGACGGATATTGGAAATTCGATTGCGGGGCGTGTGTTCCTCGCAGACGGAAACTCACCGGCTGCATCGGCGCGTGTGGTCGCATATGCGGATTCCTGGAATGGTTTGGGTGTGACGGACTCTGTCGAAACCTTGACGGACAGTCTCGGATATTTTGCGTTTAGCGATATGCCTGCCCAAATGCAAGTTCTGTATTTGTCTTTGGACTCGGAAAAATTCCTGTCGAATGCGGTGAAAGATTCTGTGAAATACATTCTTGGCGAAGACAAGGCTCTTTCGGGATCGATTGCGTCGCAGTTGAAAGGTTCTGTGCGCATTGTCGGCACGGATCTCGTGTCGCCTTTGGACTCGAATGGGAACTTCTCTTTTGAAGCCGTGCCGAATGGAAATCTTTCGCTTGTGTATATGCTCGATGGAATCCCGCAGGCCCATTTTGAATTCTCGACGGTCGATATCGATTCGGGAAAAATGCGCCTTCCGCAGCTGGAACTTTCGGATGCAAAAGATTCCGTGATGGTGATCGTCGATACTCCGACGGATTCGACGGATCCGCTAAAGGTTCTCGTCTCGGTTCCGCTTTCCAAATCTCCGACGCAAAACCTTTACGGCTTTGTCATGCCGGTAAAATTTAACGACCGGATCGATTTTGAAATTTTTGAAGATCCGGATATGTTGAAGGTGCTCGCGGAAGACGGAAGCGAACTGGATTTTGAAGTGGATTATTGGACTCCGACGGCATCTCAAGGGGTTTTGTGGATTCGACTGGATTCTTTGCTGGCCGGAGAGGATTCGGTGAATTTGTACTTAATGCTTCGAGAAGAAGCTCAAAAGCCCAAAGGCGCTTTCTTTGAAAAAGATTCCGTTATGGCGAGTGTGCACATGAACGGCGATGCAAAAATTCATGCCGCGACAGATTCCGACGCGGCTTATGGCGTCATCGGTTATGGAGCGACCCTTACAGAAGGTCAGTACATTTCTTTGGATTCCATCAATCCTTGCTCTGGAGATTTCACGCTTTCGGTCTGGGCGCTTTGGAATGGAGATAATGGCAATCATCAGATTCTGTTTGCCAAGCGAGCTTCCTGGGCGGACTCGACCCTTTTCCAGTGGTACTTCGAAACGAACACGGACGTGTTCGCGGTTTATGACGTGGTAAATTGGGATTCGCTTTCGGGAGCGTTGAATCGGATTGATTTGGAAAAGTGGAATATGCTCAGCTTGGTTTCGAAAAACGATTCCATGTCGATGTATGTGAACGGGGAACAGGTGAGCGGACCCGTTTATTTGAAGTTGCGGGATATCGACATGGTGCTCCCGTTCCGCGTGGGCGGTAATGATGTGGAAGCGGAAACGTGGAACGGATCGCTCGATGAAATCCGGGTGGTAACAAAGGCTCGGTCCGCGGAGTGGCTGCGCATGGAATATGAAACCCAGTATGCGGCAAAAAATATTTTGGACTAGGATCCGGATCGTTTAAAACAAAAGCGGTTCCTTTTGACAGGGACCGCTCTTCTTTTTGCTTAGGAAAGAAGATTATTCGTACTTGATGACCTGAGCCGGGCAGCCTTCTGCTGCTGCCTTGATGTCTGCTTCGTACTGGTTGAAGTCAGCGCTTTCGTTCACCTGCATCTTTTCAGGAACGGAGAACACTGCATCGCAAACGCCTTCGCAGGCGCCGCAGCAAATGCATTCACCAGCGGATTCATCGAGCCAAACCTTTTTAATTGCCATAGATCTTGCCTTCTGTTGTGAATGAGCCGAAACGACGAATTTTAGCCCATTCGGGTGGTACTTCCTTTGAATATAACAATTCTTTAAGTAAAAAGAACGAAAATTGGCTAAAAAACGTGCGAATCGGAATTTTTGCGCTACAGGCGGTTCATTTCGAATGGCCGGTGCAAAATTCGGGGATTAATAAATAAATTTGTTCCCACGAAAAATTCACAAAAGAGGTACACAGAGAAATGAAAAAAGTCGTCGTTAAAATCGGTGGCAGTCTCGCAATCGACGAGTCCAAGCTCCTAGATTTTACTCGCGCGATCGCTAAGCTCTCTGCCCTGGGTTTCCAGGTGGCAGTGGTGCATGGTGGTGGTAAGGATATCAACGAGAATATTGCGCTTCTTTCGGAAGAACCGCGATTTATCGAAGGTCTGCGAGTGACGACTCCGAGCATCATGAAGATGGTCGAAATGACGCTCTCTGGCCATGTGAACAAGAAGCTCGTTCGTATGCTCGAAAATGAAGGCGCATCCGCGATCGGAATTTCGGGTGTGGACGGCAAACTTTTTGAAGCGAAGAAGCGCGAAGGCGGTGTTGACCTTGGGCAGGTCGGTAACATTGCAAAGGTCAATCCGAAGATTGTGACGGACCTTTGGAATGCTGGCTGGACGCCTGTCGTCAGTCCGATTTCCATTGGAGACGGTGTCGCTTGGAACGTGAATGCGGATACGGCGGCTTCGGAACTTGCGATTGCTTTGAAGGCAGACAAATTCCTTCTCGTGAGCGATGTTCCGGGCGTTCTGGACAAGGAAAAGAATCTCGTGTCGAGCCTGGATGAAGCTAAGGTCGAAGCATTGATCGCCGACGGTACGATTAGCGGAGGCATGATTCCGAAGGTGAAGGAAAGCATCAAGGCAATCAAGCTCGGACTCGGTGAAATCCACATTCTCGGATGGAAGGATGCGGACACGTTTGTAAAACAAATTCAGGGAGAATTGAACTATGGCACAATCCTTCGCTAATCTTTTGGAACAGGATAAAGAGATTATTGCGCCGCTTTACGGCAAGGTCGATATCAACTTTGTGAAGGGCGAAGGCTCTTACCTGTTCGATGAAAAGGGTAATCGGTATTTGGACTTTGTCGCAGGCATTGCCGTGAACGGTCTCGGTCACCAGAATGCGGGCATCAAGGCTGCGATCGTGGATCAGCTGAATCATTTTAACCACATCAGCAACCTGTATCCGAACTATCCGCAGATTAACCTCGGAAAGAAACTTTTGGAAGTTACCGGCTTCGACAAGGCTTTCTTCTGCAATTCGGGTACGGAAGCGAATGAAGGCTGCATCAAGTTCGCCCGTAAATATTTTAATCGCAAGGGTGAAGCACATCGCCAGAAGATCGTGACGTTCATCAATAGCTTCCACGGTCGTACTTTTGCCGCTCTTTCCGCAACGGGCCAGCCTTCCATTCGTGAAGGTTTCGGTTCCATGCCGGGTGACTTTGTGCACGTTCCTTGGAACGATGTGGATGCTCTTCGGAAGGAAATCGACGGCAATTCTTGCGCGATCATGTTCGAAAGTCTTGCTGCAGAAGGTGGCGTGATGACCCTTTCGAAGGAAATGGTCGAAACCATCAACAGCTTGCAGAAAGAATTCGGCGTCCTCGTGATTCTCGATGAAGTGCAGGCTGGTATCGGCCGTCTCGGCACGTTCCTCGGTTTTGAAAAGTATGGTTTAAAGCCGGACCTGGTTTCTCTTGCGAAGGGAATCGGCGGCGGTCTTCCGCTCGGCGCAGTCCTTTTGCGCCAGAAGATTGCGGATCAATTGAAACCGGGTGATCACGGGACGACGTTTGGCGGTAACCCGATTGCCTGCGCTGCGGGTCTTTCTGTGGTGGAACAGGTGTCGAATCCGTCCATGTTGAAGAATGTGGAAGAACGTTCGGCTCAGCTTCGCGCGGGTCTTGCAAAGCTTGCTGAAAAGTATGCTTCGATTCTCGCTGTCCGTGGAGAAGGCTTGATCCTAGGCCTTGCTCTGGATGAAAAGCTCCCGGTCGGCTCGGTGATTACCGCTGCGCGTGAAGAAAAATTGATGGTGCTTTCGGCCAAGGGCAATGTTCTCCGTATGCTTCCGCCGTTGAACATCTCGGCTGCTGAAGCGGATGAAGCTTTGGCAAAACTCGACGCCGCTTTCGCGAAGATTTCGAAGTAATCGCTTCTCTTTTCAAAGGCATTAAAAATAAAACCCGTTCATCGAACGGGTTTTATTTTTTGATTCTTGATGACTACTGTTTGTTCGTCGGAGCTTGACGGGCAATTGGAGTCAGCTCGCCATGCTTGCGGAACAAGTGCTTGATGAGCGTATTGAATCCGCGGAAAACTCGGTAGCGTTCACGCGGATTCTTGATCGCCATAATGCCCTGACGGATGATGTAACTCGGACGCAGATAGAATTCGCGGCGAGCCTTGTCGCAGAAGTCCACAAGATCCTGACTGGAAAGATTTTCGCGGTGGATCGTGGTGCGGTGGAATCCGTCCTTGTCGAGCCATTGGTTGTAATCGGTGCTTTCAAGGGCTCCGCTTGCGAGGGCTTCCTTGTAAGCTTCCGTTCCCGGATAAGCCATAATCGGGTAGAACTGGGCAGTATTCGGGTTCAACTTTTTGGCGTAGTCCAAAGTCATGCGGAGCGTTTCGGGCGTGTCTCCCGGGTTGCCGACCATGAAGCATCCATGCACAAGGAAGCCTGCCTTACGCGCGTCCTTGGTGAATTGGATGGCGCGGTCGGTGCTCTTGACGCCCTTGTGGATATTCTTCAAAACGTCCGGACTTGCACTTTCGAAGCCGACGCACATTTCACGACCGCCGGCTTTGTGCATGAGTTTTAAAAGCTCAAGCGGAACGTCGGCACGGGCGTTGCAGCTCCATGTAATCTTCAAGCCACGGCGGAGAATTTCTTCGCAGATTTCCTGCACGTGACGATGGCTCGCGGTGAACGTATCGTCTTCAAAGAAAACTTCGCCCAAATCTTCAAAGTGCTCTTTGATAAATTCGAGTTCGTCGACGACATCCTTCGGGTCGCGCATCCGGAAAACGTGACCGTTGAGGGTCTGCGGAATGACGCAGTAACTGCAGCGGTTGGGGCATCCACGACCGGAAAGGATGACGATCAGCGGATTTAAGTTGGCTCCGTAGAAGTAACGCTTGTAGCAGGAATACAAATGTTTGTAATAAGTCTTGCTGACCCACGGGATTTCGTTCAGGTTCGCAATCTTAGGGCCTTCCGGTTGAAAATCGACTCCGCCTTCCGGGG
>DGSB01000047.1 GCA_002390045.1 Fibrobacter sp. UBA4373 | reverse complement strand
GCGGTTTTGAATACATACAAAAAAGTCCTCGATTTCTCGAGGACTTTTTCGAATGCTTTAGCCGATTACATTTCTTCCAAGTGCTTACCGTTCGTTTCACGCACGAACTTGGCAACGAAGAAGAGACTGAATGCAGCGAAGAGCGTATACAGCAAGTAGGTCGGTCCAATGCCAATACCGCTCTTGCCCGTAAGAATCGGGAAAGACCAGGAAACGAGGAAGTTCGCAAACCATTGAGCAAGACCGCAGACCGAGATCGCAACCGCACGAATACGGTTATTGAACATTTCGCCGAGCATCACCCACATCACCGGGCCCCATGTCACAGCAAAGAATGCCACATAGAAGTTTGCAGCCACCAGAGCGACCACAGCGCCACCGCCCAAGGAACCATCCGGAGCCGCATTCAAGAAGCAAAGCGCAAGCGTTCCGAGTGTAAGCGCCATACCGACACTACCGATCAACAGAAGCGGTTTACGGCCAACCTTATCAATCAAAAGGATTGCGACCACCGTCATCACCATGTTAATGGTACTGTTGATAAGGCTCGAAAGGAATGCATCACTTTCACCAAAACCCACGCTCTGCCAGAGCATAGAACCGTAGTAGAAAATCACGTTAATACCGACAAGCTGCTGCAAAACAGCAAGACCAAGGCCCACCCAGACAATCGGAGCGATCCGCTTCTTTCCACTCGTCAGCGTTTCGAGCAAGTCCGAAAGGTGGTGACGCTTTTCACTATCAAAAGACTTCTGAATCGCGGCCACGTGTTCATCCAAGCGATCCGGGTTGATCTTGGCAAAAACAGCTTTCGCTTCTTCCAGCTTGCCTTGGGAAATCAAGAATCTCGGGGATTCCGGAAGGCGAAGCGCTGCAATCCCGTACAGAAGAGCCGGAAGGATTTCGATCCAGAACATCAACTGCCAAGCCTTGAAGCTTCCGATAATCGCATTGTTTGCCGAACCCGAAATTTTCACAATCAGGTAATTTGAAAGCAACGCGACAAAGATACCGACGACAATGGCCATCTGCTGCATGGATCCCAAGCGTCCTCTCAAATGCGCCGGAGCGGTTTCCGCAATATAGATCGGAGCAATAATACTTGCCATACCGACACCAATACCGCCGATGACGCGCCACATAATAAAGTCCGGAATACCAAACGGAATTCCGGAACCGATTGCACTCACAAGGAAGAGGATTGCCGCGGCAAGCATGCATCTGACACGGCCAAAAACATCCGCCAGACGGCCCGCAAAATAAGCACCACCAGCGGCTCCGATCAAGGACAAAGCAACCGCAAGGCCAAGCTGAGAATCCGACATGGCAAAGTGAACTTTCAAAGCTCCGTTTGCACCATTGATCACGGAAGAATCGAAGCCGAAGAGGAAACCGCCAAGTGCTGCGGCTAAGGTGATTTTGACAACATGACCGAGGTCAAGAGTCTCTTTAGATAGCTGCTGATTAGATAGCTGGTCCATGCAATCTCCTTGGTAATGGGTTTAATTCTTTCACTGCTCTTTAATAAAATAGGTTACGACAACCAGAATCGCAAGAAATATTATTATCGATGTAAAAAAATATTTTTCATGGATGCCTTATAAATAAAAAAAAGACCTCGCAAAAACGAGGTCTCCTTTATTCCAATCTGGAATGCTCTAATTACTTCTTTTTCTTCACGTTGACCGTGCCGAACACCACGTTCGTCTTCTTGCCGAGCAAGAGAGCGCGGGTCTTGAGCGGAAGACCGAAGCAGTGGATGAAGCCGGTAGCATCCTTCTGGTCGTACATGTCGACGTTGGAGAAGCTGCCGAGGCCGAGATCGTACAAGCTGTACGGGCTCTGCATGCCGGCCGGAATCACATTGCCCTTATAGAGCTTGAGACGCACATCACCGGTCACCACCTTCTGGGTTTCGGAAATGAAAGCGTCCATTGCCTGACGGAGCGGTGTGAACCACTGACCATTGTAAACGAGGTTTGCATAGGTCATCGCCATCTTCTGCTTTTCGAACATCGTTTCCTTGTCGAGAACGAGCTGTTCCAAGCATTCGTGAGCCTTGTAAAGGAGCGTGCCACCCGGAGTTTCGTACACACCGCGGCTCTTGAGACCGACGAGACGGTCTTCCACGATATCGATCAAGCCACAAGCGTTGTCGCCAGCGATCTTGTTCAACTTTTCGAGGAGTTCCACAGCGCCCATCTTCTTGCCGTCGAGAGCGACCGGAGTTCCCTTATCGAAGGAAATGGTCACATAAGCCGGCTTGTTCGGAGCCTGTTCATACGTCTTCGTATGCTTCAGCATGTCATACTTGTGTTCCTTATCCGGTTCTTCGAGGATGCCACCTTCGTGAGAAAGGTGCCAAAGGTTACCGTCTTCGGAATAGATCTTCGTCTTAGAAATACCGGTATGCGGAATCTTGTGGGCGTCGAGGTAATCGATCATGCTTTCACGATCGTTGAATTCCCACTTCGGGTCCTTCCACGGAGCGATCACTTCGAGAGACGGATCCAGAGCTGCATAGGTGAGTTCAAAACGCACCTGGTCGTTACCCTTACCGGTTGCACCGTGGGCCACGGCATAAGCGCCTTCCATCTGAGCGATCTTCACCTGATACTTGGCGATGAGCGGACGGGCAAAGGACGTGCCGAGAAGATAAGTACCTTCGTACTTAGCGCCAGCGCGAACGGTCGGCCAAACGTAATCTTCGAGGAATTCCTTGCGGAGGTCGAGAACGTAGCACTTGGAAGCGCCCGTTGCAAGAGCCTTCTTTTCGAGAGCGGCTTCGCTCGGGAAGTCGCCCTGGCCAAGATCAGCCGCGAAAGCGATCACTTCGCAGTCGTAGTTATCCTTGAGCCAAGGAATAATAACGGAAGTATCAAGTCCACCGCTGTAAGCGAGGACGACCTTTTTCTTGGAATTTTTAGCAGCTTTTGCCATGTTATTGTCCTTTTGAAGAGGAAGTTTAGTCGTCATTAAATATAGAACAATTTATCCCCATCTTGTTCCATAAATCAAAGCAATTTCTCGCCCATTTTGCAAAAAATCATTTTTTATCTATCCGAAAGGACTTTCTTTATCGTATTTTAAAAGTAATGCAGCAGCATACTTTCGAAATTTCTCCGGGGACGACTCTTGTTCAAGTTTTAAACGAGATCGGCAATAGCGAAGCTTATCGATCCGCAACCGACAAGCTATTGATTGTCTATGAGCCGAATTGCGATTCGGAATTTCTTGACGAAGAGCGCGAGACAATCCTAAAGCATTTGCCCGGGATCAAAGTTGTCGCCATGACCGTATTCGGTCCGCTGCGCAGCCATTTCATTTATCAAAAATACACTCGCTTGACGCTTCTCTTGTTCGAAAGATCCAGCGTCAACATTTTTGAAGCGAATGCAAACGATAAACAGTTCAGCAGCCTAGGATCCGCCTGGAGTTCGAAATTCAAAAAGATTTCAGATCTCAAAGGGATTCTCTTGTTCACTAGCTGCGCCACGATCAGTCCTGCCCCGCTCATTCAAGAGCTTCAAAGCGCCAATCCGGAAGTCCCTATTTTTGGAGCCCAAGCCGGAACCCAAATTTTCTACATCGACCAGTCCAAAATTTTCAGTTCCAAGCATGTCTATGAAAAAGGGGTCATCGCCGTCACATTTTCCGGCGAAGAACTTGAAATTCAGACCACATACTGCCTGGGTTGGAAGCCTCTTGGCCACACCCACGTGATCACGGACAGCGATAATCTAGGCATCGTTTCTACTGTCGACGGAAAACCAATCAAGGAGCTGTACGACAAATATCTCGATATTCCTTTCGATGAACATTTTGCCCAAAAAGCCTGCGCCTTCCCGTTAATTTTCAAAAAAGGGAACACTTATATAGCCAAGATTCCGATTCATTATACCGAAAACGGGGATTTGATCTTCTCTACCGAACTCAAAATCGGCACCAAGACTTGGTTCTCTTATTCGAAACCCGAATATTTGCTGAAAGAAACCCTGAACGGAGCCAATAAAGTAGCCCAGTTCCAGCCACAGACTCTGCTGCTTTTTGCGTGCGTCAACCGCCAGCTTTTTATGGGTGGAGAAAAGGCGTCCCGAGAGCTCAACTATTTTTCGAAGTTTTTCCCGGAAGCTTGCGCCTGCTACGGCTACGGCGAAATTTTGCGGACTAAAAACGGTGGAGGCATTTTAACTTCATCCATCGTTGCCGTCTCATTTCGTGAAGGGCCTCCCGATCCAGAAAAGATCATCAAGCCGATCATCGACCGCAAGCTTCTTTCTAAAAAAAATCAGAACGAATTTTCGGACCAGCTCGTTTCCTTTTTGGAAGCGACCACCGAAGACCTAAACAATACCATCGATCAGCTCGCAAACCTCGCGGAACACGATCAGCTAACAGGCCTTTACAACCGTCGAAAGATCAACGAAATTTTGGAATACGAGCTTCGAAAGCGCCGTCAGGACGGTGACTTCAGTATTCTGATGTACGACATCGACTTCTTTAAAAACGTGAACGATACCTTTGGGCACAATGTCGGCGATCAAGTTCTTATCCATCTATCGGATCTTGTCCGCCAGTCCATTCGAAACTGTGACGTTCTTGGACGTTGGGGCGGAGAAGAATTTGTGTGCATTTTGCCCAACACTCGAATCGAAGGGGCCAAATCCCTTGCCGAGCGTTTGCGTCAAAAAGTGGAATTGGCAAAGTTTCCTCCCCTTGAAAAATTGACGATTAGCCTTGGAATTACCGAAGTTCTCGCAAGCGATACTTTTGAAAACCTGCTTATCCGTATGGATAACGCTCTTTATGACGCCAAAAAGGCCGGAAGAAACCTTTATTGCGTCCGTTAAAAGGATCCCTTTGGCGGAAGGGTATCAACAGTCCGATTCAAAAATTTATATTCTCCTTGTATGAAAATTTCGGACAAAGCCTTTGGCTATATTTCGTTTGCAGTCATTCTCCTGATCATTGTCGGCGTTACCTTCGGCATGTGGCAAGCGCATCAAGAAAGTTCCACCCAGGCGATTATCGACTTTCAGGAACTCGGTTCCCTTTCTCCCGAAGATCCGATGACGGAAAACGGTTATGAAATCGGCCACGTCGGCGATATTCAATGGCTCGGCAACCGATCTCGCGTTACCGTCATCTTTGACGAACCCATTACATTGCACGAAGGAACCCAGTTCCGCAACGCTGCATTTGCATTGATGGGGCAACGCCGTATAGAACTCATCCGTTCCCGCGAAGGCAAGGTTCTTCCCAAAGATCATGTATTCCAAGGCGAATTCGTTCCGGGCATCACCGAATCCCTCCGATTCATCACCGAGCTTCACAGCCAAGTGATGGTCACACGCGACGCCATTCTCACCATCCTTGCCGGAAACGATACGCTGCCTGGCGTCACCCAAAAATATCACGAAGCCATGCACACCGTGGAAGAGCTTCTCAACAGCTTGGAAAAGGCTACCCAAACGGCCGGTCAAAAAATTCAAGACGTACTCGCCCAAGCCGAAAAAGCCTCCACGGCCATTAACCAAACAGCTGATGCCGCCGATTCAACTATCCGCACGGTGACCGCTCAAGCCGACAGTTCCATGGCAAAAGCGAGCATCGCCCTTCAGGGCCTTTCCGACGGAATCGAAAAGATCGAAGCCTTGGCAGATGCCGTCGAAACGGATACCCTCGCTCAAAACCTCTTGAACACCCAGGAGACCGTCGACAAAGTCCATCAATTGATGGATGAAATGGAACAGTTAATCCAGGCCATTAACACGAAGGGAGTCGCCGTCTATGATGAAAACGGGAACAAAGTTCAGCTTCTCAAGTGGAAAAATTTGAACTTGATCGGTGAAACGGCCCGAGAAAAAGCGAAAAGACGTCAGGAAAATCCAAAAAAGTGAAAAAAGTGAAAAAACTTCACACAACCCCCTTGACAAGAAATTCTCATTTTTTATATTTGGGTCACCGCGATGCCTCATAGCTCAGTTGGTAGAGCCCCTGACTGTTAATCAGGTTGTCACTGGTTCGAGTCCAGTTGAGGCAGCTTAAAGACCCCGAGAAATCGGGGTCTTTTTTTTATGCACTTCGAGCACAACCTTCAAAAAAAGCCCACAGAGAAATCCTCTATGGGCTTTGCAGTATCTTCCGTTTTTACTTAACCGCCAGCGAGTTTGACCGTATAACCGCGCTTTTCGAGTTCCGTCTTGAGCACAGCCCGTTTATCTCCCTGGATTTCAATTTGAAAATCTTTCACCGTTCCCCCGGTGCCGCATTTACGCTTCAAATCTCTCCCGAGATCGGCAAGGGCATCTGCATCCAAGTCGACACCCGTTACCACGCTCACCATTTTATTCCCGCCAAGGCGTTTTAAGAGAATGCGCACGACACCGTCTGTTTTCGGGCGTTCCGCCACCGGCTTCGGTTGCTCGATTTTTCCTTTTCCCGTTACATAAACGAGGGACGAACGTTCTTCAATCATAGGATCTCCATCAATTCTGCTAAAAATTTAGAAAAAAGGCAAGTCCGCCATTTGTATCTTATTTTTAATTAAATTTTTTTAAAATCGCTTATAAAATGGCGTTATTTGCATATTTTTTGCGTTTTTGTATCATAAAACATTTGACTTTTTGATTTTCAGAATATAGATTCGTCAATGATGAAACCGGTCATGCAATACACGGATTTTAGAGAATTCTTAAAGGACTTCTACCAAGAACGGAAGCCCTATGGATTCACGTTCCGTGAATTTTCCAAACTCGCCGGTTACAGCTCCCCCGTTTTCTTAAAGCTCGTCATCGAAGGAAAGGCGAACCTTTCCGAAGTCGGGACAGAACGTGTCGCAAACGCGACCGGGCTTGCTTCGACTGACGCGGAATACTTTAGAATTCTCGTCGCCATGAATCAAAGCAAGGACACGGAGCAGAAAAAAGCACTTTTTAAGGAACTGCGTTCAATTGCCAAAGCGAACAAGGTGAAAATCGTCGGCGAAGATCAGTACGATTATTACGAATCCTGGATTTCGCCCGTACTCCGCGAAGCGCTCCCGCACATGGCAAAATCCAAGGCTTCCGAAGTGGCGGATGCGCTCACCTTCAAAAGTTCCGCTGCCGAAATTCGCAAGTCCATTCAAGTTCTTTTAAACGCAGGGCTTCTTTCCCAAAATGCAGACGGATCCTTTGCCCAGACCGATCAAAAGATTTCGACCGGCAATCTGGAAATGCCTTCGCTTGCCGTGCGGGATATGCACAGGCAAATGGGAGAACTCGCCGTTCGCGCTTTGGATACGATTCCTGTCGAAGAACGCGACATTTCCGGCCTAACGCTCGGTGTTCCAGAAAGCGTTTTGCCAAGACTTCGTGCAGAAATCGCGGACTTTCGCCGTCGCATTTCAAATATCGTCACAGAATCCCCGGAAACCGACCGTGTTTACCGTTTGAACGTGCAGTTCTTTCCGCTGACAAAAAAGCTTTCTTCTCAAGTAGAAGGAGGTGCCGCATGAATTTCTTGAAAAGCATTTATGCCACACTTCCCATTTTAAGCACTGGAATTTTCCTTGCGTGTTCTACCCAAGTCGCCGGAGGAAGTTCCGAAGAAACAAATACCATTGCGGGCGTTGTAACGCTCCCGAATGGAGAAGTTGCGGCACGTGTAACCGTGCAGGCCCAAGCGATTTCTGGCACGGATTCTACCGTCTACAGCGACACGACCAATTCCAAAGGAGAATTTTCCCTTTCGCCCAAAGCTAAAGGCGTCTATGGCCTGAGCGCAATTTCGGACAGTTTCGCATTCTACGATACAGTCTCGGTCTCCGGCAAAAACGTTTCCCGCAACGCAAGCCTTGTGCAAACCAGAAACCTTTCCGGAAACGTTTATTTACGCACAAATGAAGCTGCAAAAGGGGCAATTGTTTCGATTGCAGGTTCCCCGTGGAAGACCGTGGTAAGCGAAGACGGATCGTTTACGCTATTCCATGTGCCGCAAGGAGAACATTCGATCCAGGTGCTTTCGCCCCGGTCCACTTATGTGCTAAACCAGGATTACTCGGTTAACCTTTTGACATCCGAAGATTCTTCCGAAATCCAAATGGAACTTCCGGTTTGGATTTTACCGCTTTCCTTGGATTATGCAATGGCGGGATTTTGGACGTTCGAATCCTTGTCCGAAAATTCTGCGGCGGATGTCCGCGGAGTTTCCGGAAGTGCAATCCTTTACGGAAATTCTTCCCTGGGAGAAGGTCGGACTTCTGGAAAAGCGGTTCATTTTGAAAGCGCAAGCGATTTTGCCGTTGTCGAAAACGACAAGGGCGTTCTGGATAGCGCGACCGAGTTTACGGTCGAAACTTGGGTGAACATTCAAAGCCTGCAAAGCGAATCCCCCTTCGTGAAGAACATCATTGGAAAACTGGGATTCAGCGATAGTGCTGTCTTTAGCCTTTCCGTTCTCCAAGACACTTGTGGCATCGAAGGTTCCGCTTTCGCCTTCTTTATGGCCCAAGGTACAGGAGATTCTCTCCGCTGCGAAAACGCGGCCATCGGCAGCGAAAAAGTGGAACTGAATCGTTGGAACTATCTTGCCGCCACTTGGAACGGCGACACGGCAAAGCTTTACGTCAACGGCAGGCTCGAAGCGTTCTCGGAAACGTCTTTTGATACCCTCGTTGGCAAAAACGGCATTCCGCTTTACTTCGGCAAAGAAGACATGGATCTTTTCATAGACGAAGTTCGACTTTCTACAACCGCGATCGAAGAGTCCGACGCTCTCTATCGCTATCAAGAATAGGAGGTACCGTATGAAGAACAAAGAATCCGCATACTGCGAAATCAATGATCACGGTCGCCTGCTGAGCGCGAACAAGCGGTTTTGCCGACTGTTCGGCTACAAGGAAGAACAGGTCGAATGGCATTACATTCGCGACGTTTTCCGCTATGAACAGGATTGGATCACTTTTATTCAGAAAGCGACCGCCAAAGCATCCCATTTTATTGTACGGCTCAAAAATCGCAAGGGACGCAGCTTTCTTGCGAGCATTTCTCGGGAAGCTTTCGAACTGAACGGGAAAACGATTTACCAGAATACCTTCCAAAAACTTTCGGACGCTCTAGAAAACGATAACGAAGAAACGTTCATGGTGGAAGAGCCTCTTTACGAAACCGTCAGAACAATCGCTCTTTAATTTTTATTGCTAGAAAACTCCCTTCCTGTAAGGAATCGGCCTCCCTCAAGAACCACAGAGGGGGGCTGATTTTTTATCTTTTAAGCGGATAAAAAATTTCACTTGTGAAGAGGTTCCAAATGGCCGAAAAGAAAGGCAAAAAAATGATGTGGGACGGCCGCTTCGATTGCGGAATGGCCCAAAGCATGATCGATCTCAGCTTTAGCTTGGATTTTGACAAGGAGCTTTTGGAAGAAGATATCCAAGGCTCTCTTGGCCACGGAAAGGGACTTGTCGAATCCGGCGTTCTTTCCAAAGCTGATTATGCCAAGATTCGCAAAGGCCTTTTGGGTATCCTCGATGATGTCCACGCCGGCAAGAACCTTTGGCTCCCGACAGATGAAGATGTCCACATGGCCGTGGAACGCGTTTTGACCGACCGTATCGGCGATCTCGGCAAAAAGATTCATACGGGCAGAAGCCGTAACGACCAGGTTTCTACCGACTTCAAGCTTTATATGCGCCACCGCGCAGAAGAAATCCGCGCTCTTGTCGTGGAACTTCAAAAAAGCGTTCTCGACGTTGCCAAGAAAAACTTTGGCAAGATCATGCCGGGCTACACGCACTTGCAGCAAGCCCAGCCGATTCTCTTTAGCCATTACATGATGAGCCTCTTCTTTGCGCTTACCCGCGATGTGAAGCGTCTCGACAACTTCCTCGATCTGCACGTAGAACTTCCTCTCGGAAGCGGTGCGATCGCAGGTTCCGCATTCCCGTACCACCGTCAGCTCGTCGCCGAAGAACTCGGTTTTGAACGCCCGAGCGCAAACAGTATCGACGCTGTTTCGCACCGCGACATGGCTCTTGAATTTTTGAACGATCTCGCGATCATCGCGAATACGCTCAGCCGTTACGCAGAAGACTTCGTGATTTGGAGTTCTTCCGAATTCGGTTACCTCACCCTTTCCGACGCCTTCTCGAGCGGTTCTTCCATGATGCCGCAGAAGAAGAACCCGGATTCCATGGAGCTGATCCGCGGTAAGTCTGGTCGTATGCTCGGCAATTACACGGCGATGTTCACCCTGGTGAAGGGCGCTCCGCTGTCTTACAGCCGCGACCTCCAGGAAGACAAGCAGCCTGTCTTTGACAGTACGCATACGGTAAAGGTTCTTCTCCGCGTGATGAGCGAAGCCATTTCGACAGCCCGCTGGAACTTTGACAAGATGGAAGATCGCATGCTCCCTGCCCTCCTCGCTACGGACCTTGCCGATATTCTGGTGGAAGACGGCATTCCGTTCCGCGATGCGCACCGCATTGTGGGAAGCCTTGTCGGAGAAGCCGCAAAGCTCGGAGAACAGTTCACGAATCTTTCCGATGAAGAATGGGCAGCCAAGGGCGTGCCGAATCCGAAGGATGTGAAGAAGCGTTTGACCTTTGCCTATTCCGTTTCCCGCAGAAACATCGAAGGCGGTACCGGCGCGAACTCGGTGAAGAACCAGTTCAAGAAGGCAGAAGCCATTCTCAAGAAAGAATTGAAGAAGTAATTTTTTTCAAATTCTAACGAAAAAGCCCGGCGTTCGTGCCGGGTTTCTTTTTTGCCCAAAGGATTTTATCCTTTGAACTTGTATCCCGCTTTGGAAATCGCAGCGTCGATATCCGCGTCTGAAGGCATTTCCGAATATTCGATTTCGACAATGTTCTTTTTATGATCGGCAGTCGCCAGTAAGATTCCTGGCAGCGCTTCCAAGGCTTGTTTTACATGGGCTTCACAGTGTGAGCACATCATGCCTTCCACTTTCAAGGTTCTCGTATTAGCCATGTTAATCTCCTGAGTTTTGAAAAAATTGAGGCGTAGTGCATTCGTCACAACGCAAAAACTCGAAAGGCTCATTGCGAAAGCGGCAAACGTCGCATTCAATGTCCAACCAAAGATAGGATAGAAGCAACCCGCAGCAAGCGGAATGCCTATCACGTTGTAAATAAACGCCCAAAAAAGGTTTTCATGGATGTTCCGGATCGTTTTACGGCTCAAGCGGATCGCGGTCACCACGTCGCGAAGAGAGTTTTTTACAAGCACCACATCCGCGGCATCGATCGCCACATCGGTGCCCGCTCCAATCGCAATTCCCACGTCGGCACGGGTCAGCGCAGGCGCATCATTGATCCCGTCCCCCACCATCGCGACCTTCGCATTTTTTTTACCGTCAGCGACAAGTTCCGCCTGCAAACGTTGAATGACCGCATCCTTTTCATTCGAAAGGACATCCGCCATCACCTCGTCAATGCCCGCCTTTTTCGCAATCGCCTGTGCAGTCCGCAGATTATCGCCGGTGAGCATCACCACGCGAAGTCCCATCTGGCGAAGTTCCGAAACCGCAGCCGGAGAATCTAGCTTCACCGGGTCCGCCACAGCGATGATTCCCAAAAAGCGTCCCTCCTTCACAAACAAAAGCGGAGTCACCCCAGCACTAGAAAGAGCTTCCACCTGAGCGTCCACTTCTTTGGAAAGAGAAACTTGCGAACCGATAAACTTGTACGATCCGCCGATTAAAAATTCATGTTTTCCGTTGGCAAAAATTTTAGCCGAAAGCCCGTTCCCCGGGAGCGCTGTAAAATTCGAAACTTCAGACAGTTCTACATCCACAGCTTTCACCATGACTGCCTTCGCTAAAGGATGTTCGCTTTTCGCTTCAAGGCTTGCCGCAAGCTGTAAAAGTTCTTCTTCCGAAACGCCTTCTGCCGGCAAAATTTTCGTCACTTCAGGTTCTCCACGGGTAATCGTTCCCGTTTTATCAAGTACCACAATTTCTGTACGGCCAGTCGTTTCTAATGCCGCAGACGTCTTGAAGAGAATACCTTTCTTGGCGCCGACACCATTACCGACCATTATCGCCACAGGCGTAGCAAGGCCAAGAGCACAAGGGCAACTGATGACAAGCACCGCTATTCCGCGCGCAAGAGCAAAGCCCAACTCCGCACCCGCCAAAATCCAGACGCCAATCGTCACGACCGCAATTGAAATGACTACGGGTACAAAGATTCCAGCCACCTGATCTGCGATTTTAGCAATCGGAGCCTTGGTCGCCGCCGCATCCGAAACCATCTGAATGATTTTCGAAAGGGTCGTATTTTCGCCCACGCGGGTTGCCCTGCACTTCAAAAATCCTGAACGGTTTATCGTCGCCGCCGAAACGCGGTCATCCACCGTTTTATCGACCGGAATACTTTCGCCCGTCAATGCGGCTTCATTAACCGCAGAACTTCCTTCTAAGACAAAGCCGTCTACCGGAATGCTATCTCCCGGACGGACAGCAAAGACGTCGCCCACTTTCAGCTGTTCTACGGGAACGATTTTTTCGACTTCCTTACCGTCTTCTGTTAGCACAAGTCGCGCTGTTTTCGGGGCGAGATCCATCAAGCCTTTCAGCGCATTCGTTGTTCGCCCTTTGGAAATCGCTTCGAGTAATTTTCCAACGGTAATCAAAGTGACAATCGTTGCAGAGCCTTCGAAGAAAAACGCATCCATGAACTCTCGAGCGAGGACTTCACCGCCCACCAGTGCTGCCCGCGTCATTTGAAAAAGGATCGCTAGACTATATCCAAAAGAAACACCTGAGCCTAGAGCGACAAGCGAATCCATATTCGGAGCCCGGTGAAGGATCCCCTTAAAACCATTCACGAAAAATTTTTGATTGATAACAAGAATGATCCCGGCAAGAGTCATCTGCACAAGAGCCATCGCTACATGATTTGGCAAAGGCTTTATAAACCAGCTCGGCAACGGAAAGCCGAACATCATATGTCCCATGCTAAAATACAGCAGCGGAACAAGGAACACGAGCGACGCAATCAAGCGCCGTCTTAAAACGGGAATTTCTTTATTTTCAAGAGTGGCCGTTGATACAGCTGGCTTCAAACTTTTCTCTGCCGAAAAAGCTTCCGCAGGAGTTGCACCATAACCCGCTTTTTCGACCGCCGAAATGACGTCCGACGGCGAAACGGATCCGCTCACATTCATTGAATTCGTCAAAAGGCTCACCGCGCAAGAATCCACGCCGGGAAGCGCCTTGACAGCTTTTTCCACACGGGAAACGCAAGCGGCGCAACTCATTCCTGTTACAGAAAACTTTTTCATTCTGTAGGCCTCGTTCAAGGATCAACGATTTTCAATCGAAGTCACATTGTAATTTCCCGCTTTGGCAACCGCCATGCGAATTTCCTCTTCCGGGACTTCGCGGATCGCATCAAACTTTGCCACGGCCTTTTTCAAATTCACCTTGGCAGACGCACCGTTAATTTCATTCAAAGCGTTCTGCACATGCGCAGCGCAATTTTCGCACATCATGCCCTGGATTTTGATATTCTTCTTGAAAATGATTTCACCGTCGAGTTTCTTTTCCAAAGCACAACTTCCGCCAGAGCTTCCGCCACAGCAGGAACCTTGGCCCTTAAAATGAATGATCGATGAACGAATCGCAAAAAAGATTGCACCGACAATAATCGCGATAATAATCACATTGATCATAACAAGCTCCTTTTAATTCAACTTTTCCTGTTCACAATTTAGCTAAATCTAACTTTAAAAGCGAGCGGAAAAGCTTAAAAGAAAGTCCCTAAATCCTTACGAACGGCGTTTGCGTTCCTGCGGAGCCAAACGTTCTGTAATTTTGGAAAGACTGTCGTAAAGTTCCAAAAAATCTTCCACCCAAATGGCGTCACGTTCACCGACCAAAGACAGCGCATTTTCCAGGGTATGTTCCGCATTGTACGGCCCGACGACAGCTCCAGAAGGAGAATGTCCAAATCCCGAAGTATGCTGGCTATAAAGAATCATCGCTGCTCGGGCTCGGTAAGAGCGATGCAAGCGAGAAATCAACTGGGAGCGCAAGGAAAACAGTTCCGCATAGGCTCCGTCGAACTTTCCTTTTGAAAGGAGTTCCTTTGCCCGATCCATATTATGCGAAAATGAAATGCGTTCCGCCACAGGAATCAAATAATTTTTGGCATTCAGCATCGTTTGAATCTGAGCCAATTCCTTTTCGATCGAAGCCGCATTCCAAAGGGAAACTTTAGCCGGAGCCGGTTTGGCAGAACGAGCCAGTTCCTTTTCATGCTCATCCACCCAACGATCCAAGCGCAAAATCATTTCGTGCGCTTCATCTTCCCCGCCGACAGCGATATAATCACCGATTCGCGAAAGAGAAAATTCCGCATAAGCAAGACGCCAATACGGCAAGCGATCCTTTTTGCGGAGCTCGTCTACTTTGCCTTTCAAGGCAAGATATTCAGCGTCTAACGTTTCGCTCATTTTTGCACAACCTCGGACGCTTCCGACTTGCGAATCGGAGTAATGCCGATTTCTACACGACGATTCAAGCGTCGATTCTCTTCGCTTGTATTCGGTACCCGCGGATGGAATTCACCAAATCCGGCGGCAAACACACGCTCACCCGGAAAACCTTGCTGAATCAATGTTTTTACCACATTTACCGCGCGTTCCGTGGAAAGATTCCAGTTCGTATATGTCGGCGAATTGGTCGGAGTGTCGTCAGTAAAACCCGAAACCATGATCGCGTCTCCGGAATCCAAGACGTCTTGCAAGCCTTGACCAATCGACTTGATAATATTCACGCCTTCCGCTGTCAAATCCGCTCCATTACGCGGAAAAAGGAACGAAGCTTGAATCTGGATGTTTCCGTTTTCAAGAGCGATGATTCCCTTTTCAAGAGGCGCTTTTAAGCTCTGGGAAAGCAGCGCATTGCGTTCCTTGGCAACACGGCGCATTTCTTCTTGGCAGCTCACGACTTCCTGCTCGGTACGCGTCAACGCTTCCGCCTTCTTTTCCTTCATCGTTGTCATCGCCACAAACGCAAGAATGAACAGGGCAAGCAGACCCGCAGTCAAGTCCGTAAAAACAAGCCAGTGACTTTCTTCGCGACGCTTCGCCATGGATTATTCCGCCTTCTTAGGAGCCTTCTGAACCTGATCCAAGATTTCGAGGAGAATTTCCTGGGTCTTCAAAGCATTTTCAAGCAGCACTTCGCCAGAGCGTTCCTGGAACGACTGCAAGGCCGTATTCAACTGTTCGATAAAATTCTGTTCGTTTTCGCGTTCCGGAACATCGCCCGAAAGCTTCGAGAGCACCGCTTCGACTCCCTTGCCGAACATTTCGAGGTTCGCCGCAAATTCGGACTGGTTCACGCGCATCAGCTTTGCAGCTTCCGCAATGTTGGAACCCAGCGCTTCCGTCGATTCGTTTTCCTTGATGACGCGATTGTCGATACCTGTAATCAGAGCCTGCTGAGAAGCGACAAGCGATTCCGAAGACTTGGCAAGTTCCGCAAATGAAGTCTGGACCTTCTGCGAAAGGCTTTCGATTTCAGAAGTCACCGTATTCGAAAGTCCCACGGTAGAATCGTTCGCCTTCGATGCGACGTCTTCGGCCACGGAGCGGAGCACTTCGAGGCCCTTCTGTTCCGCTTCGGCAACCTTTTCGGTCGAAGCCTTCAGGGATTCCATAAAGGAATTCCACTGTTCGCCCGAATTCGCCATCTGCAAATCCAGATGGGAAGAAATCGAATTTGCAACACTCGAAGAGAGGTTCGAAATTTCTTTTTCAAGACCATCCACGACGCCCGATTCAATCGACTTGACACTCGTCGAAAGTTTCTGCATTTCTTCAGAAAGGCCCGAAGTCACAAGCGACAGAGAATCGCGAAGTTCCGCCGTTGCAGACTTGCCCGATTCGGCCACGCTGATGGCGGCCTTCTTTTGAGCCTCGGCAAATTCCTCAGAAAGTTTTTGAACCGCAGTCTGCATTCCTTCGAGCGCGGATTTTTGAGCCTGAGCAAGATCCAGCAAAGCCTTTTCGCTCGCCTTCGAAACATTTTCCATCAAAGACTGCTGCAACTGCAAAAGGTTCTGCTTTTGGGCCTGCTCCAAAGAGGAAAGGCTTGCCGCCAAAGATGCGGTACGGGAAGCTTCTGCCGTCTTCGAAGCTTCGACAATGCTCCGGAAATCCGCCGCACGGGATTCATCCGACGCCTTCACGGTTTCAATCAAATGACGGATTTCATTCGCCGCTTCATTTTCCGCAGAACGAGCTTTTGGAATCAAATAGAAAAGCGTAAATTCATCCAATTCCGCAATCCAATTTTCGTGATCCGATTCATAAGATGCATGAATCGTATTCAAAACCAAAGCCGCAAACAAGCCGCAAAGCGAAGAACCAAAAATGCCCTTCATGCTCGCAAAAATATTCTGGATAATGCCCAGAGTCGTTTCGGAAGTCGCATTCGTATCGATTGCAGAACCCGCCGCGTTAATCGAAAGCATCAAGCCAAAGAAGGTGCCCATCAAGCCCAGAAGAACGACAACCCCGCCATTGCTGCGCACCGCAACCTCTTCCTTCGACACCCAAGTAGACTTGAGGAACGGAAGATCCTGGACAGAAACCTTTACCTGTTTTGCAGCGAGATCTTTCAAGAAACGAACACGGGAATTCAAAATTCCATCCGCTTCGAGTTCCGCATTCGACGGAGCACTGCCTGCATTATAAAGATCGGCATACTTCTTTGCCTGTTCCCGTTCTTTTGCCGTATTCGCAAAGCCGCGGAAAATATTCCACGACGTCAGGATGTAGATTGCAAAAATGGCAATCATAATGAGCCAGCCAAAAAGCGGAGCTCCAAAATAAACGGCACCGGTCGCAAGAACGATTGCACCAATCAGGGAAATAATTAAAGTCCGAGAAGATTTTGTCATTGTTATCCCACGGTTTTATGAGTAAAAAGATCCAACTGTCCACGCGAAAATCCGCGCAGATATAAAAGCCATTTGTCGCGATACCATTTTCCGATAAAGAGCGTCAAGCCTTGTGCGTAGTCGCAAAAATCATCGGTAAAGGCAAGGAACGCGTTTTCATAAGCGATATTCGCATTGTTAGCTCCAACATTCTTTGCACAGGAACGAGCCGTTTGGAAATGTCGCTTTTCGCGTGGCGGTTTAAATTCCGCCATAAAACGATTTCGTGAAATACCTGCCAAAGAGGCGCGTAAACGAGATGTCAAAGCATACTCGCTAGAACGCAAAGCCGATTCTAGTGCGGGCAAAATTTTGGACGATGCATCGACTGCGCTTTCCTTGTACCACAAGCGAGAAAGCTTGTCTTGCATATGTTCGACACGCCCCGAAAGATTCACCAGCAATTTTTCTGCATCGCCAACCATCAAGTGGATGGTCGAAAAGTAAAGGTTGCGGAGCTTTTCTGCCGTCGCCGTAAAGTACCAGCCTTCATCATCGCGGACAATGTACTGGTTCTGTGAAAGCATGCGGGTGATTTCGTCCGTCGCAAAACGTTGAATCCACTTGGCACGGAACTCTTCAAATTTTTGACGGTATTCATCGAGAATGATCGGGAAATCTTCCGCAGCGATTTTCCATGCGGTCTTGCCGTTGGAAATCATTTCGCTGCCCGCCATCATCTCTTCTGGATTGGATTCGGCAGCATCCAAATGTTCGTAAAGCGCAATGGACCAGCGAATGTCCATCGCCTGGGAAAGACTCGCAAGTTCCGAGGCACGATCCAAGCGAAAGCCTAGACCGAGAAGGCTCGTTCCCGTCATCTTCCGAATCGCTCTGCGAAATTTTTCTTCCACGAGTTCCTGATCCCCTTAAAAACCGGATTCGATTCTTTGCCAAACACTTTTGGAAACTTTCCGACCCTTGCCGGCAAGTTCATCGGATTCTTTGCGAATATCCGCTTCCAAATTATTCGTCACCGATTTTGCATCGCCATCAAAAGTGGTTCCTTTATAAAGATAAAGTCCAAAAACGTTTTCGTGGATCTTCGTATTGCGGAAACGCACAGATCCAACACCCACCGAAAGAGCAAAACGGTTGCGCTTGAAATCACAGCCGACCAAATCGAACCTCGGAGAATTTTCAACCCAAAGCCCGTAGTAATTATTCACAAACTTGACGTTTTCAAAAATTCCCTGCGAGCGGATAACCGTATTGCGGAAGGAATTTTCAACACGCAGGTTTTTGACTTCAAAGTAATTGTCACCCGTTGAAAAATACAGACCGTTCCAAGACTCCGAAGAATCCGCATTCAAAAAGGCGACCGGCTTTTGGACAGTTCCGTTGATATGGACCATACCACGCAGATAAAGCTTGGCATAGCCGCTAAAGAAAACTTCCACACCCGGCTCAATTTCAAGAGTATCTTCCGCACCCAGTACAAAACTCGTTTCCAAAAGATACGGTGAAGAAACTGCCGAAAGCAGAACCTTGTGATGCTTGATCGCGGGGAACGGGGTCACTGCGAAAGAAGCACCCCAAAAGCAAAGGAATGCTAAAAGAAATCGTTTCATCCGCGAAGGCTCCTCAGCGTGATTTTTTGACGGACACGCAAATCCGGAATGGTATCTCCGCTCTTCTTTTCGATAACGCGCACTTTTCCTTCGATATTCAATTCCCCTTCAATGACTTTACCTGCGGCTATGTCAAAAAGGATTGTTCCTGTCCCGAGAACAAAATCAGAACTTTCCATCACCTGCGCATCGTCTTCGCTATTTTGTTTATAGCGAACATTCATCTTGAGTTTTGCAATTTTGACGCCATCCCGATCAAAAACTTCTTCGAGCTTGAACCACTTGTAAACAACGCTCTGCTTATGGCTGTCATCGGTTAAAACCTGCTGACGTTCCCAGGAATCGCCCACCGCAAGCGGACTAGACGGAAGAACCGGCTGAACCTTTAAGAAAATGCGGCGAATATCGACATCACCGACATCCGGCAAGGCAACCATATCATCAAAGCGGACAGAGCTCATCTCGCCATCGCTTCCCATTTTGTATTGCACCGCCTGCGTCTTTAAATAACGCTGAATGTGATCCGTTTCTTCCACCGATCGATTGTCCGAAATGTAACTTGCAGAATCGACCCGAAGTAAAAAGCGGCCCGTTCCATCGTCATAGGCAGAAAGCAATTCGGAATGCACCAAAACATTCACGGTCGCTGCCATCGACTGCTGAGATTCCGTCGGAGCATTTTCCGGAGCGTTCAGCAAAACGTGCAAAGAACTTTTCAGTTCATAGTTTTCTGGCGTCGGATTTTGGGTATTGAATCCGAGAGAAATCGATTTATCTTCGCACGCGACAAATGCAGTCGACAGCGAAAACAGAAGAGACAGGAGCGCAATACGGTTCATGCCTCAAAAATAACTTATGAAAAAGATTCTTTTGGAGGTTTAGCGCCAGAATCCCCCTTCTTTAAGCGCATTTCCATAAAAAAGGCCTTGAGAATGCCCAAACATTCTTCTGCCTTCACGCCTCCCGTAACCTGGACCTTTTGGCCAATGGCATTATTCGTAATCACATCGATTGTCGTGCCGCAGCCACCAAAACGGGTATCTGGCGAACCATACACGATTCGAGAAATTCGGCTGTTCAAAATAGCCCCGGCGCACATCGGGCAAGGTTCAAGAGTTACGTAGAGCGTTGCTCCAGAAAGACGCCAGTTTTCGAGAGCGGCAGAAGCGGCTCCGATTGCAATGATTTCCGCATGTGCTGTCGCGTCTTTCAAAGTTTCTACCTGATTGTATCCACGTGCAATACAGCGTCCATCTTTCACGATTACGCATCCAATGGGCACTTCGCCCATATCATATGCACGTTCAGCTTCGCGGAGAGCCGCTTCCATCCAACGGATATCTTCCTGATCTGTCAAGCTTTTTCCTTAGCAGTTACTTCTGCACGGTTAGGGAACACAAAGCGAAAAAGATTCGCCATAACGAGTGTAGAAACGCACGAAATCACCGGGTTCCAGAAAAAGCTGAACACGCCTTCAAACGGGGGCATGTACGAAGGAATCACCGGGACTTTGTTAAAGAGCAAAATAGAAGCCATTCCGCAGATGACGCCACCCACTACAGCCTTGGAGCTTACTTTGTGCGCAAAGAAAGCGAGAAGGAACAGAGCAAGAAGCGGGCCCGTAAACAATCCCGTAAAGAAAAGCGCATTCGAGAGCAACGAGCTTTGCATATCCGCAGCGATAAACGCGCAAAGCGTACTGAGTACGGCCCAAAGAATCGTCCATTTTTTCGCTTTTGAAAGCGCTTCAGCATTTTCCGACCGCACAAGCAGAATATCTTTTACCGAAGTATTTCCAAGCGAGTTAATCGCGCTCGAAAGGCTACTCATGGCCGCCGCATAAATCGCAGCAATCACAAGGCCAGTCGCTCCCGGAGGAAGAACGTTTACAATAAAATGAGGGAACACTTCGTTCAACTTCATTCCGACCGGTAATACACCTACCCCTTTCACCTGGTAATAGACAAAAAGCCCGGCACCCACCCAAAAAAAGACGATCGAGACAAAAACGCCAAGAATCATGCTCAAAACGCTCGAAGCATTCGCGGACTTGATCGACGTGCAGCTCAAATATCTTTGCACAAATTGCTGATCACACCCACGGATCGAAATTTCAATTACCGCATAAGCAAGGCCTGCCGACAGCAAGTTGCGCGCATTTGCCGGGTCCCAATTCGACGCGTCGAAAAATTTTGTTTTCCCTGCCGCCGATGCCAGATTGAACATTTCATGAAAGCCACCGATGCCGTTTGCCAAAATGTAAAGCGTGACGATGCCCCCGCCAAAAAGGACGAGGAACTGCAAGACATCCGTCCAAATCACCGCCTTAAATCCACCGTACCACGTGTAAACCGTTGCCACTACAGCGGTCACAAGAATCGCCCAATGGATGTCGATTCCTAAAATCGGAGCGAGAACTAAGGAGGGTGCATAAAGCAAGATTCCCATTCGCAAAAGCAAATGCAGGCTGTAAAAAACGGCCGCTAAACGACGCACCGAAGGCGAAAAGCGAACTTCAAAAAGTTCATAAGCACTCGAAATTTTCGATTTGCGAATACGTGGAATAAACACAAGTCCCACAACAACAATCGCAATCAATGCGCCAATATTGTTCATGAGGTAACTCATGTCCGCGGCATAAGATTCCGCCGGATTTCCAAGGAATGTCGTCGCACTCACAGAAGTGGCGATCAGGCTGATGCCCACAGCAAACCAGGGCATTGCGCCACCTCCGCGCATATATTCGCTAAACCCTTTATTGCCGCCTCGCGAAGCCCAAAAACCCACACCGACGGAGATAAGAATGTATACGACTAGAACAACCCAATCTAAAAAAGTAAACACTATTCTTTCCCCTGCTCGACATCTTCGTTTTCAAAGCCGCGGTCCTGATATACGACGACACGGTTTCTTCCGCCTTCCTTCGCGCTGTAAAGAGCGTCGTCCGCATAATGAACAGCACGTTCCATTTCGCCCTGGAATTCCCGCGTTGCAAGATAGCAGCCGATACTGACGGAAACAGGAATCGGGGCGCCTTGGTGAATATCAAACGGCGAAGAGCATACCGCAACACGAATCGCTTCGGCAGTTTCCTTCAAAGTTTCTTCCGTTGCACCCGGGATAGCGACAAAGAATTCTTCTCCGCCATAACGGGCAAGAAGATTTTCTCCCTGATTGGCCACCGATGAAATACGGGACGCAATTCCTTTGAGAATCGTATCGCCTGCCTGATGTCCATAAGTATCGTT
Source organism: Fibrobacter sp. UBA4373 (assembly GCA_002390045.1). Lineage (GTDB taxonomy): Bacteria > Fibrobacterota > Fibrobacteria > Fibrobacterales > Fibrobacteraceae > Hallerella. The sequence goes on along the minus strand of DGSB01000047.1, from coordinate 13,043 downwards.
GATATGTTTGAAGTGGTCGATGTCCATCATCATCACGCCGACATCTTTTTCTTGATGGACTTTATTCAGTTCCATCACCTTTTCATTGATGGTGCGGCGGTTCAAAAGCCCTGTCAACGCATCATGGTAAATTTCAAATTGTTCATGTTCGAATTGCATTCCGCGCTGGTAAGCGAAGTAAGCAATATTCACCATAAAGCGAAGCAAGTCTTTTTCAAACTGTTCAAATTTAATCGGCTGGCGACGTTCAATGCAAATGGCGAGTTCCGACGGACGATTCATCGCCACATTATGCATCGTCATCGAACTTGGTTGAGCAAAGAGATAGCGCAACGTACTGTTACGCGGTTCCCCGTCATTCAAACGATAAACATAATCATGCCCATTGAAAACGCGTTCCGTTGCACTGTGCTGCATCATGGCCAAAGGCAAAATGCCCTTATCTGAAAGCGAGAAATGCATTCCTTCGAAGTGCTTTTCATCTTCACCACGGCAGAACGCAACGGTTCCCTGTTCCTTTTCCAAATTATCAAAGACAAGAATCATGATACGATCCGCCGTAAAGTTCTGGCTTACGTATTCAAAAATTTCCTTATAGGTATCCTTCAAAAGCGTTGTCTTGAAGAACTTCTGCTGATAAGCGGAAAGTTCATAGAATTTTTTCTTTTCGCGGTAATTCGAAGCCGATGTATAGCTCTTGTAAGTGAGCATGTAGAACATGGCGGCAAAGCTGTCAAGAATCGGGATCAAGGTCGTATTAAACGCATTCCGTTCCAACGAGTCCACCACCAAGGCTCCGACACGTTGATTTTTACTGTTGTAAATCGGGACGCCAGCCACAGAATGCACCATCGGAACCGTCGCATAATAGCCAAGGCTTTTCCCGTTCAACAAATCCCCTTCCAAAATCCGATTCACATCCCGATGTGAAAGCTGACCGACAACGCCCGAACCATCGGCAATGCGCGCATTCATGTTGATTTCCGCTTCCACTTCTGCCGAGAACTGGCGAATCGCAAAAGATTTTCCATCGCCCGATTTAAAAAGCAATAGCACGGTATGGGTCTTCGGAATCAAAGTTTGGAGCGCCCGTAAAATGGAGCGGTAAATCGGGTCCAAGTCTCGTTCTAGCTTATCCCAAATTTCATTTCCTTTGAGCTTATCAAGCGACGAATCCCCGTCGCCCGGATATGCCGAAAACGTATCACGCGCCGAAAGAGTCGGGCTCGTCTGGGTAACCGCCGGGCGTAAAATACGACCGATCGCTGTCGCATCAGTTGTCCGCGTAGCTCGAAGGACCGGCACCGTCGCTGTATTCGCCTTGTTAGTCGGAAGGCTCGGACGATTCAGCCAGGCAAGAACAAGCGCAATCAGCGCACCCGGGATAGCGAAAAGGAATAGCCCGCCTTTGAAAGCAAGACCAATCAAAAGACCAGAAACGATGTATAAAATATCAGACATTTTAAGCACCAACCATCGATAGAATCACAAGCGGAACGAGCGGTAAAGCATCCACACAGCGACTACCGCAAAAATGATATGCCCAATCCAAGCTCCAAGCATTGGATTTAAGGCTCCATTTTCCCCCATCTTGAGACCGATTCGAATAACCACATAATAGCTAAAAACCAACAGGATTCCGATCCCAAACTTTTGAGAAAGACCGCCATTTCGATTAAAGCGATGCGCCAAGGCCGCCCCGATCAAAAGCACGATAAAATTCATCATCGAACCGGAGTATTTAAAGAAATAAGCGGTTTCGAGTTTATTCGTTTTTTCGCCAGAACGCTTTTGCACTTCAATTTTTCGCAGGATCGTTTTGGCATCCATTTCGTCACCCCGCTGACGTTCATCCAAAAAATCTTCTGGAAGCAGCGTCGTTTTGCCCTTGAGGCTTTCCCGGATAAAGTGACGAATTTGTACCGAGCCATCCTTGTGGAAGGTACGTTGATAACCCTCTTCCAAACGCCAGTAGGCCGGCTTGATTTCGTAGTAGACAGAATCATTCGAGACCGAAGCCGACGAGGATTTGTCATTTTGGATTGAATCCATTTTACGCTGAATCGTCTGTACAACGGAATCTTTCGCGGCCTTCAATTTTTTTTCGGCAAACATGCGCTTCGGAGCGGATTTCGTGGAAGCCTTTTCTACAAGAGAAGAGATTTTGACCGTATCCGGTTCAACCCAGCGCAAGCGCCTTGCATCATAACGTTCCGCCAGATCTCCATCTCGATAAATGAGCAGCACCACATCGCGCCCGATTTTTGCCGTGCCACCGTACATGCGCATAAACCAGCTCGTCTTGTCGCCCGAGATGTACACAAAATCGCGCTTATCCTTGATGCGCGGATCCCTGCGCTGTTGCGCCATCGGTTCCATAATTTTATAACGGCTATGGTTGGCATCCGGCAAGACTTCGGCATCCAGATAGAACGAAATTCCTGTGACAACCGCCCCCACGAAAAAGATCGGAATCAGTGCGCGGAAAGGGCTTCTGCCCGATTGCTGAATCGCCGTAAATTCGAGATGCCTCGACATGTTTCCCACCGAGGCCACAATTCCAATAAACAAAGCCACCGGCGAGACCAAGTAAACGATGTAGGGCATATACGCGATGTAATAATCTCTAGCGTCGCCAATATCACGCGCAAGCCACGTCTTGATGTTCCCCACAAAGTCAATCACGATAAACATGAAAACCGCGCCCAAGAGCACGAGCAAAAACATCTTCACAAAATTCCAGACGAGGTAGCGTGAAAACTTCATGACGCAACTCCATCCGATGCCGATTTTTTACGACGGATCTTGTTCCAAATGCGGGTCAAGAAATTCTTGACATGCCCAAGCGGAGTCGTTCCCGAATAACGGTCGCGAACCATTTTCCATGTAAGCAAAATGCCGATGACGCCAATGATCGCGTTAGAAATCCACATGGCAAAAACCGGAGAAACGATCAAGCGGTCGGCCAAATTTTCTCCGCCGATTAAGCAAACCCAGTACAAGACGAAGAACGCGATACTGTAGATAACTCCCGTACCTATCCCGCCTTTACGGGCCATAATACCCAGAGGGGCTCCGATCAAAACAAAAATCAAGCAGGCAACGCTCGTGCTGAATTTTTTGTGAACTTCCACCCAGTACTGCGCCTGGCGTTTCTTTTCAGAAAGGACTCGCTCCGAAGTACGATGGACCAAGCGCTGGCGAGTCCGTTCGGCAATCGCAACATCGCGCAAGGCTCTCACGTGGCGCAGGGAATCCGGCTGGATTTCCCATTTTCCATTTTTCGGAACAATCGAATCGCCCTTGGCAAATTCCCTCAGATGGACCAAATCCGGAAGAAGCATCGTGTAAGATTCTTCGACAATCTTTTCTTCGCTTTTTTTCGCATCTTCGATGACTTCAAGCATCATGTTGACAGGCATTTCTCGGTCGCTACGGTGCTTGCGGTCACGACGTTCCAAACGGTCGTTCACGTTCTTGATAGCGAAGTCCTCCGCCGAAAAACGAATGCGGAAATATCCCGAAGGATCGTCCTTGTCCACCATGTGATTTTCACCGCTTTTCAGGCGAAGCATGAGCGTTGCGCCATGATCGGTATAATCCATCGTGGCACTGTCGGCGAGAACGACTCGGGGAGGACCCTTCCCTTCCGTTTCAAAAATCTGAATTCCGTAGAGAGTTCCTGTCGACGGATCGATACGGTCCACCCAAAGCTGCACTCCCGGGAACTGCGTCGTCAGCTTTCCCGCATCAATAAAAGCATGCGGTTTTTTGCGCGAAACGGCACTCATCAGTTCCACAGAGCGATGGTTCGCCTCGGGCAAAAGCCAATTGTTAAAAAGCACCAAGAGTTCCGAAATCAGCAAGCCGACCAGCAAAACAGGTCGCATCATCGCGAGCGGCGAAATTCCCGCCGCCTTCATCGCGGTAATTTCCTGATCCCCGGAAAGGCGTCCAAAAGCCATCAAGCACGCCACAAGGACTGCCATCGGAATCGAAAGAGAAAGCATCCAGACGATATTGAGTGCAAAAATTTCAAGGACCGTGGAGAGCGGAAGCCCCTTGGAAAGCACATTGTCCAAAATAGTCACGAGGAAATCCACGACAAATAGGAACGTGATGACAAACAGCGCCAGCAAAAATGGCGCTAGATGTTCCTTCAACACATACCGGACAAGAATCATAGACGTTTTTTCAACTCGTTTTTGCTAATTTAGTAACTTGAAAAACGTTCCATCCTTTTTAAGACGGACCAATGCGCATAAAAAAACATTTCTTGATTTTTACCCTTCTTGCAGCGACTGCGTTTTCTTTAACGTCCTGTGCCTCGAACGAAGGCGGTGGAGACCGCACCCAAATGTGCAGAAACCGTTTCGAAAGCGCCGATAAGGAATTTAAGGCGGGAAACTACGGGCGCGTCAAAGAACCTCTTGAAGAGATCCTTAACCTCTGCATTGGCACAGGTTATATGGAACAGGCGCAGTTCCTGCTCGCCGAAAGCTACTTCAATCTGGAAGAATGGTTAGAAGCCCGTGGCGAATACGGAAGCTTCATCAACAATTTCCCAAGTTCCCCCTTCATTGAAACGGCTGAATTCCGCAAAGCGGTTTCCGCATTCAATATTGAATACGATATTGACCGCGATGAAACGAATACGACTCTCGCCATGCGTGACTTTGAAAAGTTCCAATCGAACTATCCCGAATCCGCATTGAACGATTCCGTCAATTATTACATGAACTTACTGATCGAACGCCGTGCCGAACGCGATTATCGCGTGGCTCGCCTTTACCATAAGTTGGGACATCCCCAATCCACGGTCATCTACATGAAGGAATTCCTGGATCTGTATCCTAGAAGCAAGCGCCGTCCAGAAGCCTTGAACCTTCTCGTGGAAAGCTATGCCGAACTGGACCAGTTCGAAGCGGCCCGTTTTTACCTGGAAAATTACCGGTTGACGGTTCCTGACAGCATCCAAAAGCGCATCGAATCGGTGGAATCCCAAGAAAAATACATTGCAAAGCTTGAAAAAGCGTTCCAAAAGCGAATCGAAAAGGAACAGAAAGAAAAGTTGATCGCCAAGCAGGAGGCCAAAGAAGAAGCCGAAGCTCAGCGTGACGATGAAGAAAAAGAGGACGAAGAGGACGAAGATTGAAAAAGTTCTTGCTTGCATTTGCGATTTTATGCGCCAGCCTTTGGGCGGCTCCTAGTGAAGTCGGGGCCGGCGTAAAAGAATCGTCAGATGACAAATCGCTTCTCTCATTTTTCATTCAACCCTCCATTTCATTTATCGGATTCGACAGCCGCGATAAATTTCAAGCACAAGTCGATACGATTTATAAGCATTACAAGGCTCAAGCCTTAACGAAAGCGGAAAGCAGCTACGTTGCCAAGCAAGATTTCCAAAAAGTGAATTTTTGCTTTCCCATTACCGCGGGATTACAGCTCCAATGGCGCGAAGGACATTTTGTCAGCGCAGGATTCGGGTACATTTACGACAACGAAGAAGTCGTCGTGACCGACCGCAAAGACAAGATTCATAATTACAGCTATACCCTCCAAGGATTTCCGCTGTATCTCGAATACCGCGCAACCATTCCTCCGAATTTGATAAGCCTTTCCAACGCAAGCCTGTTCAGCGTTTCTTTACGCTGGTACTGGATGCTTCCCGGCACCGAAATTTATTCCAGCTGGGGACAAATTTCAGCAAAGAATTCTCTCCTGGGAAACGGTTTTGGCATCAGCCTCGGATACCTCGTCACCACCTGGAAAAACATTCATATTTACGGTGACATCGGATATTCAAGAATCATCGTGGAATCGGACGAGCCTTTTTCGGGAGTCGTTCCCGATGAAGATACAGACAAGGCGAAGTGGGACCTGGGCGGCTTAATGCTGCAATTCCGGTTTAGCTTCGGAGTTATCAATCGGGCAAAATAATGTGGTTTGACCCAGACTATGCGGAGATGCATTATAAGTTTAAGCTCCCTTGGTCCTTGCTGTACAAAAAAGAACCCGAAATCATTCTCGACGCGCCCTTCCAAGTCGTTCCTGGCGAAGAAGCTAAACTTTTTATCGTGATTCGCGAAGCAAACCGCTTTCCCGTCACCATCGAAAGTTTTGAAGCCGTCTTCACCTGCGGCACGACCCGGATAGCCAAAACGCAGTCGATCCGGGAAGAAGTCCACACGCCGTTCCGGTTCATTCCCATTCCCTGCGGAAAGCTTCCTGCCGGAAATTACAGCGTGGAAGCCTCGGTCACCGTGCAAATCGATGGTCGTAAAAAAAAGATCCGACGTTTTAACCTCACCGGTTTAAAGCAGAAACCTTTGCAAATCGCCGTTCTTCACGAAGAGCCTCCTAAACCCAGCGATTTTATCGTAGGCGATACGCATGTCCACACCTATATATCCGCAGACCCGGTAGAATTCGGAGCCTCTCCTGCCGTTTTACAGCAGGCGGCCAAATCCGTCGGTCTCGACTTTGTCTTTTGCACGGACCATTCCTACGATTTTGCATTCAGCAGTGAGAATTACATGATTCGCACCGATGCTTCGGTCCGCTACCAAAAGCTCCGTGCAGAAATCGCTGCGCTACCCGAATATCCGAAAATGATCGCCGGAGAAGAGGTTTCCGCCGGGAACTCCCAAGGTCAAAACGTGCATCTGCTGTTCCCCGGAAATCCATTCTACGTTCCCGGCGAAGGGGACTGCGGGCGAAAATGGTTCCAGAACCAGCCGACACTTTCCATTCCGCAGATCGTTTCGCAAACCGAACTTCCCTGCTTTGCGGCTCACCCCAAGGAGCAGATGGGAAAACTCGAACGCCTTGTTTTTCGGCGTGGAGACTGGCACGAAGAAGATTTGTTTAAGAACTCCAAGAATCCGATTGCCGCTCTGGAATTTTGGAACGGTTCCCGCGATAAGGGTTTTGAACTCGGACGTCAATTCTGGATTTCGGAACTGGAAAAAGGGAACTTTATTTTGCCACTCGGCGGAAACGACGCACACGGAGATTTGAACGAATACACCGGTGTCAAGATTCCGCTTTTTAAGCTGAAACAGTCGCACGCCCACGTTTTTGGCTACGTGAGAACGGTCGTCCAAGGTTCCGATCCGATCACCGCCTTCCGCGGCAAGAACCTTTACATTACCGACGGACCTGCGCTCTGGTGGAGCTGCGAAGGGGAAATCGTCAACTTCCACTTTAAAAGTACCGCGGACTTTGGCTCCCTGAAAACATTGACTGTATTTGCGCAGGAAAATCGTGGATCACAAAAAGAGGCGCCGATTGCAGCACCTCTAGAGAAAATTTCCGATTTTGAAGCCGTAGCCAAGGTTTCGCTTGCGGGCAAAAACTATGTCCGGGCCGAAGCGGAAACGAGCTTTCAACGCTTTGCGCTTACAAGCGCCTGCCCTGCGCAGAAAGATAACGTTCGTACATAAACATCGCAAGCAAATTCTTGTGATCGATGAACTGCTTTCCCGCATCTTCATACGGCAAAACGACGGTTTTAATCCATTCGTTTTCATCCGTATATTCCTGATTTCGACCATCCAAGCGCTTGAGTTCTTCTGGCGAGACCGTTCTTTCGATCGCATACAGGCGAATGCGTTCGTCTAAAAGGCCACAGCTCCCGGCATGACCGTCAAGTTTTCCATCGGTATAGAATCCGGTCACGTCAATCAGTTCGTCATCCGTGGCATCGATCATCGCTTCTTCTTTTAATTCCGAAAGAGCGACTTTGCGGTAATCGTTTGACCAATCGAGAATTCCCGCCGGGATTTCCAAAGACTCCGGTTCCGAAATGGCAAAACGCGGCTGACGCACGAGCAAAAGATAAGGCTTTCCTTCACAGCGCAAAACCACAAGGACTCCGACTGCATTGCCCCGCACGAGCACAATCCCATGCACAGGCTTTCCATCGGGAAGCGTCGCCGTCGCCGTCAGCTTGATGAACAGCGGAGAATGATCCTTAAAGCGAAAATCGACCGAAGAGAAATGAATCTTGGAAACGACGAACTTTTCTTGCGCATGGGCCAGCCAATTCTGGAACAAAAAGCTGTTCACCACCGCATCGCGGTCTTCGACAAGAACTTCATCCGAAAAGGTATATTCCACCGGTTTATTCATCATCTTCTTCCTCACTTTCACCGACCGAAGCTTTTTTCCACGCCGAAAGGAGCGTATCTGCCCGAGCCGAATCCAGCACTTCTTTTTGCGAACTCAAATTATAGATGAACCAGTTTGAATGAGCCGCTGGTCCACAGCTTTTTTCACCGGAAACAGGGACAAACAGAATGAACTGCGTTGTGAAGTAACGCCCATAAGCTGCCGACCCCGTAAAGCTTCCGTGATCGACACTGGCACATTTGGGAATCTTTTCCAAAAAATATTTGGAGCTGAACCACGTGGTATCCAAATAATCGAAAGTCGAATCGCTGAGCGATGTCGAATCGTTTTCCCAGTTGGCCGAAAGGCAATAAACCAGGGAATCCGCAGCGGTATCTTCCGCGCAAACAGCCCGAATCGGAACCAAGTTGGTAACTTTAGAGCTCCATGTCGAACGCCAGATCGTATCGGGAACCGTTTCACAGGAATCGTGGATTTCAACACAATTCGACTTCATAAAGCGATACGGGAAAGTATCTACCGTCAAGGAATCCAAAACAAACATAACGCCAGCGGTATCGCTCGATGTGCGACGCGGATACGTGTAAGGATCGGAAAAAGCCGTATCGAGATACACGGAAATGCTTTCCGAACGGAACTTTCCCTGTCGAATCAAAATGGAATCCTTCAATGTGCGATATGCCGCAGCCGCCGTGTCCGGATTTTCGGGATAAAATTCATTGTGGGCATTTCCTTCAATGCGAATTTCTCGCACATTCTTTTCTTTCCATTCATCTAAAAACGGCAAATGCAAAACGGTATCCGGCCTAAACAAAGGCTGCGGACAATCCGTCGTGCCCGTATTTCCCAAAGCGAGCTTTACCGTAATCGTCAAAACCGTATCGTCAGAATACGAAGGATACAGCTCAATTTCTTTTAAGAAGCAATTTCCAAAAGTCCACATGCTGTCCATCGCGAGGGTAATGGAATCCCCCTGAATATGAAAGCGGTTACCGGAATCAAGCTGCGCGTAAAGCATATAGCCATACCCGCCAACGGCAAAAGAATCCGGGTAAACACTCATGGGACCATCATCCGACTGCGAGCAGGCGAAGATGAAAAGCGAAGCGAGAATCAGCAGAATCCAGCGTTTCATTCTAGAACCCAATTTCAGCCAAGAATCGTTCTACATCGGAAGCATCCGCCACATGGGAATCCTTATAAAAATCATCCCAGCGCACAAAACGTCCATTGCGAAGCACTTCCAAAAAGAAAACAGCACTATCGCTCGGCGGAAGACGTCCCAGCATATCCTCTTGTCCCACCCGGGATCCCACTTCCATATCCGATGGAATTTGCGAAAGTCCCGAAACACGAGAGAACAAATTTCCTCCGTGATCCAAATAGAGCCTGTAGCCGCGCGAATCCTTCGAAACCGAAATGACGCGAGCGGGCAAAATCGGGTACACAGGCGCTTCCCCAATTCCCATGAACAAATCCTTGATCAGCAGTTCTTCTCGACCGCCAAAGTCAAAGTCGGCAGCAATCGGAAGTGCTCCGCCCTGAAGCGGATTTCGAGGGCACGCTCCCGGATAACGACAGCCATCGGCACGCACCCATGCGTAAGAAGAATCCGCGATCATCAGATGGTAATAGGAAACCTGTTCTTTTTTCGATCGAAGCACAAGGATTTTCGGATTCCAGAAGTTCAGCGAATCCGCAATCCAATGCACTTGCAACGGATACTGCACATTCTCCGCCGAAACGACATAACGTAAAAAAGGAATATTCGGAAGCCAAGCGGCATCCCTTGCCGATTTTACAATCCAGCCGCACTGAACCAGGGCATTCTTTTTGGAATCAAAGCTCGCACCATGAGTCATGGCACAGCCTTCGCGCCAAGGAACATCCGTGTAAGAAAGCGTTTCGGCAGGAATTTTTCTTTGTTCTTCAATCAGCTGGTAAGCCTTTTGAACGGCACCGCTTGCATAGACCGCATAAATTAACGCCAACGCGATTACAGTCCGAACAACCGGAATCCGCTTTTTCGGTTTCCAATCCGATTTAAAATCTTTGAATTCGCGAAACGATTCCATTAATTCAAAACAGCAAATGCGACAGCCGCAGCGGCAACCAGCAATCCAACGACCAACCAGATCCACTTCGAAGATCCGCTTTTTTCTTCCTTGAACGGATTTTCGAGACTGCCTTTCATCGTTTTGTCATCTTTGCGGATGGCGTTAAAACTCTGAGTAAAACGGCCCGTTACGCGACGGCGGAGAGATCCCATCGAAGCGGTTTCACGTCGATTATTGCTCTTTGCGGTAGGCACCTCTTCGACAACATCTTCTTCCTCGGACTTTGCATGGTGCAAAGCTTCGTCTTCTTTCATCGAGAAAGAAACCATATCCGCTTCCTTGCGGAAAATACGGATCGTCTTGTCCAGGTTCGCTTTTTTTAAGCAGGTAACCACATCGTCATGATCGGTCAGGACTGCAAACGCACCATTTTTTTCGGCCAAACGCTGTTGCACCTGGCTAAAAGCGCTACAGGCGTCGCTATAAAGGAAGTCGAGTCCCGTAACATCTACGCCGATAAAGGCGGAACCTTTTTCGAGCAAGGGTTTCACATCCTGCTTAAACTGTTCCGCATCAAAAGATCCGATTGGAGTGACAGGAGCCGAAACCAAATCAAACAAACCAACAGCACGATAATTATTCAATTCGCTCATAGGTTTAATATACCTCTCATTCTTCCCAATAGGTACCGAGTGCGGGATCTTCACCCTCAAGACTCTCCGTTTCTACAGGTTCCATTTCAGAAACCGGCACCTGTTTGACTTCTTCCGCCTTCTTCGCTTCCGCTTCCACCTTATACACGGGCCTAGTCGCAGATTTCTTCTTGGGGAACAAGAATAAACCAGGGCTGACTTCAAGGCTCACGCGATGCACAGCAGAAAGTGTCGGATGCGATTCAAAGGCGTAATCAACCCTCAACCAATTCGAAAGGGCAAATCCAGCGCCGGCAGTCCAGCTTTCAAGCTCCGAAAGGCTTGCAAGACCAGCCCGCAAGGAAAGCCCAAAATCAAAAGCGAATTCCACGCCTGCACGACCACCGCCGAGCCAATCCACCGGATGCTCCCAAAAGCGACCGCCGCGCACTTCACCGTCCCAGTCCAAATCACGGTCTTCACGGTGTAAAATGCCTGCACTTTGCCAATAAGCGCCTAATTTTCCGTAGAAGTAATCTATCGGCTGTTCCACATGTAAACCGATATACCATTCCGGAGAACTGTATTCCACCGTTCCTTCTTCCCAAGTCACAGCAGAAGAAGTCCAACCCTTCAGAAAAGTGGAAACCGTTACCCAGTCCACAACATGATAGTTAGCGCCAATATCTCCGCGGAATCCCCAACCACTTTGGTCCAGCTCGCGGTAAAGCCCATGGAACGAAACACCCAAGTCCAAGCGGTCATTTAAGAAACGGCGGCCCCAGGCCAAAGTAAACACATAATCCGCAATCGAAAACGTCTTGTAATTTTCGCCTTCCGGCAAAGGATCCCCTTCCGCGATTTTGGGAATATCATCGGCACCGAAACGCGAAAACGCGATTCCAAGCCCACCCATATCGCCTAACGGAAATTGCACGGCACCATAGTCATACTTCGTATCTTCGTAATAAACGACATGGCTAAAGGCGACCCAGGAATTTTCCACATTAGCAAGCTGTTGCGGGTTCGACGTCAATTCAAGCAGATCCTGCTCTACAGAAATCGAAGCTCCGCCCAAAGCTGCCGAATGCGCTCCCGCATGGATATCCAAAGAAGCATTCGCTCCAACCACTCGATCCAAAGCCCACGCTTGCATCACAAGCGCGCCCAAAAGCACGGAGAGAGATATCAAAAATTGGCGGAACATTGTCCACAAGATAAAATTTTCTGCATCATATCGACTTCAAAAACTTGTAGATTTGAGGATAATGGCACTTCTTTCGGAACATGTGGAAAATTTTTTACACTATCTCGCCCGCGAGCGACGTTTTTCCGCACGGACAGTGGATACCTACCGGAAATCCCTCTCAAAGCTGCTTGCCAAAATGCCAGAAGAGGCGGAACTCAAGGACTTTTCGACCGAAAAAATCCGGGCCTTTGTTTGGGACGTTCGCCAAAAAGAAAAGCTCGCGGTGACAAGCATCGACCTGCACATCGCCTGTTTTAAAAGCTTTGGCCGCTATCTTGTCCGCAGCCACCTTCTAGAAAGCAATCCCGCCGAAACAGTCCCCATGCCCAAGCGTCCCAAAAGGCTTGTTTCATTCCTGTCCCAAAAAGATCTCGCCCAAGAAAAATTTCCGGAAATCGAAAATCCGACACTTCCCCTGATACGCGCCCGCGTTCTGTTAGAGCTGATCTACGGCTCCGGCCTTCGTATTTCGGAATGCCAAAATTTAACCTGGTCAAAAATCGACTTGTCCAATCGGCAAGTTCGAATTCTCGGCAAGGGGAACAAGGAACGCATCGTCCCGCTTACGCATGATTTTGTCCGCTGGCTGAATGCATACAAACTAAAGCTTACTGAAGAAAATCGATGGGCATCGCCAAATTCCCCCGTATTTTTAAATGAACATGGCGAAGCTCACGACGTTCGCACGCTGCGCAGAGACATTCACGATTTACTCAAAAGCATCGGCTGGGAAGGGAAAGCGAGTCCGCACGTTTTGCGCCATAGCTTCGCCACGCACTTGCTCGAAAACGGGGCAGACATCATGAGTGTCAAAGAAATGCTCGGGCATTCAAGCCTTGCCACGACACAGGTTTACACACACGTTTCTGCAGAGCGCTTAAAGGAAGCCTTTAAAAAGACGCATCCGAGAGCGTAAATAGGAAATTTGATTTTCAAAAAATCCATTTTAAAAAAAGGGACCCGCCGGCATAG
>DGSB01000049.1 GCA_002390045.1 Fibrobacter sp. UBA4373 | reverse complement strand
CTTTCAGATTTTTTAGTTTTGCAATAGCATTTACAGCTGACATTGCATAACTAAAGCAGATTCAACGACTTAGCCGTTGAATCTGACAAATAAAAAATCGACCTAAACCCAGGTCGATTTTTTATATTCAAAACACTTTTTTATCTCTAAAATAATTCTAATTGTGATGGTTCTGGCGGCAAAGGTCTAGTCTTTTTCCCATAAAAAACTTGGATTTTCCCAAACTGTTTATCCGTAATGCAAAGCAAACTTACGGTCCCCTTAGGCGGCATAAAAGCCTTTACGCGAGCGATATGCACATTGGCATTTTCCACAGAAGCACAATGCCGAATATAAATTGACAACTGGAATCGGGAGAAGCCGTCCTTTAAAAGATTTTTTCGGAATTCGCTATGCCGTTGACGCTCTAGCTTTGTCTCCGTCGGCAAATCAAAAAAGACCAGCACCCACATAATGCGATACTCACTAAATCGATCCATCCTGCACCTCCGGATAGAGAAGCTTTCTGCTTTCCCCGGCATAGCACCGATAAAGAGAAGTCGTCGTCAAAGCCACCGCATTCATCAATGGGCTTCGTTTTCCATCAATCCAAGTATCCAGAACAGGGATGACAAGTAAAGACGTTTTGATTTCTTTCGTTAGATCCTGAGGATATTCTCCTAAGTCATTTATTTTTTGAATAATTAATTTATCTACAATCGGACGATATGGTTCCATGATATCATCCGCCAAACAATATGCATTATACCGATTTTTGTGATGAATCCCTAAAGTTGGCAACAAACCACTCGCCACAAGAGATCGAGCAACAACACCTCGAAGAATTGCATAACCGTAATTAAACATGTTATTAGGAGGCTTACCGTATCGATCTCTAGTAAAATCTTCAATATCTGGAAAAAGCTCCTTCCAATAATATGCTGCAGCAACGGCTTCCCTATTTTCTACATCGCCGCTACGCACTTCATTCGCCCATGTCGACATTTGCTTTGCAGGATTATGACAAGTTTGTTGTAATACTTTCGCCTGGTTCAAAATTTTCTGTTGAACCGTTTGCTGCCATAGTTGCTTTTTTAATGGAAGTGATGCTTCTATCTGTGCTTGGAACCTTTCGCTTTGCAGGGTGTTTCCTGAAAGAGGGAGTAAAAGACCTGATGGCAAATGGGTCTTGTCACAGTTGATAATCGCACAGTTGTTTTCTAGCAAAGCTCCAAGTAAAGCATTGGTCACTGTAATTTGGGGGGAGTCAAGGACAATGTAAGCAATGTCTTCAATAGCTGCGGTGACGATTTCATCATCGCGTTTTTTAATGACAAGCTGGTTGTCCTTTAGGCTTAAATAAGCCTGATTCCCAAAATACAGTGTACGCTTAATCATGCTCCCCTCTTTTGAAATTTTTCTCAATATTTTTGCATCATTCCTACCGATTTAATATTACCAAGTCTATCAACTTTTATAGGAATACATGTTTCCTTAATCATTTCGCCAGTTATTGCATTCTGGCTTTTTGATGGACGACTCCCAACACCAATTTCATTTTGAATACCATATCGATATCCCTTAAAATTTTCATTTTGGTCATCCTTAGTCATGGAAAAAATTGCTTGGGCAATATCACTAGGAACAAAATTTGCAATTGAACCGCTACAATCAACAAATTTATAGATTCTCTCTTTATTCATACTTTGATCTTTTTTTTCTAAATTCTGTTCTGTCGGCAGATATACCAAATCATTCGGTGAAAGAATAAACAGGAGCTGAACGTCCTTCTCTGCAAGTTCTTTTTCTTTTAAATAAGATTCAATATTCTGTTTCCACAGATTACCATATTTTTTTTGGCAATCAATCATTACGTTTAGTGGAATAGTCAAATACGAGCGTTTTCCGTCTTTTTCAAAAACAGCGAAGAACAAGTTCGTTCCCTTGGCGGCTTCGACAAATTTGACTTTTTTATTGCCGATTTGTCCAACAGCGAATTTATCCGCCTTTTCGTAAACACGCACCTTTAGAATTGGTTGATGAAATTTACCATTATTAAGTTCAACGATGTTTTTGTTCATTTCATCAATGCCGTCTGGAGAAAATGCTATTTCAGGATGTTCAATTATATTACCTTTTTTGTCTTTTGTGTCTTTTGTTTTCAAATGATCAGCGAGAATCCGTTGTATGCCAGTATCGGTTACAGTCTTAATTTTTTTGCTGTCAAAAGATGTGTCTAAAGGCTTTCTTGTCGCAAAATAGCGATCATTTGTCTCATTTGTAAAATAATAGACCTTAATTTTAGAAAGACCTATCTCCTGTTTAATATCTTTTGCGTTTTTCCCATCATTTTTCAACGCTAGAATTTTACTTTTAAAGACTTTATCAGCTATCCGAGTTGGGTCTTTTAATGCTACATCAAAAGAAACCTCTTTTATTTTCTTAAGATTGACTTCCCCAAAAACGGTGTCCTTGTGCATTGGTTTACGGATTGCCCAGCTATCGCCCTTTCCTTGTTTCACAAAAGTCTTCTTTCCGTTTTCATCAAAATGTTGGAAGGCGTTTGTCGTTTTATTAATCACACGCTGATTCTGCTTGAAACTAACGATGATGTTTTCAAGGATTTTCTTAGAATCTGTAGTAAATGAATCCCAGGGCTTTAGGAATTCTTTGGCTACTTCACGTTCCTTGCCGTCAATCATCGCCTTTTCAAAATGACGGAGTTTGCGTTGTAACTGATACCTATTGGCGTTATATTTTGAATGTGCGGCTTCGTTATTCAGTAGGTTTACGTGATCTCGTGTAGTACATGCGATGACTATAGCATCCATTGCATGATGCCGGTGGTCAATTCTTTTCTTATTGAACCCCTTCTGAAGCTCTAAAGGCATCTGTGGAATAAGATGACCTTCTGCATTTGTTGTCGTGAAGCAATCTTTTCCTGTAATTTGGTTCATTCGAATAAATCTTGGCAGAATAATGCTATTCCAAACATCGTTCATGCCCCAATCTTTCTTCAAACGGTCTGTAATTGCGCCGTTGCACGAGATAAGATTCTTGGAAGTTGCTTCTGGCTCGTAGTTCTCTTCGTCAATCTTTTCACGAACAATATTGGACAATACCCTTTTAACAACTTTGCTGATATAGCGGCTATCGTTTAACTGACGTTCTATGAATTCGTCGGGGATGTTTTCCATCAATAGTTTTTTCATCTTCACGCGATTGTTCGCGTAATTATCTTTGACGAATTTTTCATATGCATCTACGGAGAATATTTCGACAACTTCACCTTGGCTTAGTTGAACTTTCTCTCCATGATGTTCTGCAATGAACTCATATCCCAATTGACGATCCTTAAGCTTATTAACTTCTGCTTCGCAAATGACCTTGTTGCTGAAAGAATCGTCAAAATAACGCGACTGAGGAATAATATGTTCTATTTCGTATGCCGAAGTAAACAGTTTGGATAGCGAAATTGTTTTACCCGTGTACGGGGAACGATACTTTTGTTCAAGCCAACATTTGTATCGAACAATATCTGATTTAGATGGTTGAGCCTGTTTAGAAATTTTTGAAATAAAGTCGAAGTCCTTGTCATCCTTAGTCAGGTTGTCAAGAGCATTTTCTTCGTAAATGCGTAAAATATCCTGCTGATTCGGCGAATACGGACGAACGTTTTCAATGCCCATGCTAGGATTCTTGAATTCCATCAGCATGGCTTTGATGCGCAAATTCGTATTTTCGTTCTTCAGGATATTTTCGGACATCTTCTTGCGTTTGTCGGCAGGATTTTTCAAGTCTCGTCCAAGCTCAAGATGGATTTCGTCAATTTGTCCTTCCTGTTTCCAAATGTCTCGAACGGTTCTCAGAGTTTCTGTGACAACCTGTTCTACGATTGGGTTTCGTAAGGAATGTTGCTTAAATTCCTTGAGATAAGAATCAATTTCCTCGGGAGAATTCCATTTGGTACAATCTTTGGCTTCGGAATGTCTGCCATACACGATATAACATGCAAGCCAAACCGGCAAACCTCTAAAATCACTTACGTCTTTTAAATTAATCGCGTTATCGCGAACTCTATTGGAGATTTTCTCATCAAATTCGCCATTGATGATTTTGTCAATCCTGTCTAGAGTATTTTTGTCAATATTGTCTTGATTCCAATATTTACCCATGCGCATGAGAGACAGCAATTTCTTTATTGCTTTTTCTGAATATGCTCCATAATCTTTTTTGAAGGGTTTTACTTTGGAAAATACTTTTGCAAAATCATCATTCCAGCCTTGCTTTTGTGCAAAATGAGTCAGAGCCGTTTCGATTTCCTTTTTGTCTTCAACGGAATAAAGAATATGCCATAAAGCCATTTCCATTTCTGACGAAAGAACTGATGCGTTAATACCGCATTTTGAAAGTCCTTTCAAAATTGTGGCACGAGTTTCGTTGCAAGGATAAACTTTATCTTCTACATAATTCCATCGGTATGGATTTTCTTTATTTTTAGATTTTTTGGTATTAAAGAGATGCTTTAACAACTCTTCCTGTTCGATGGATTCCCTATCATTTAGCCAGTCAAAAAGTCTTACATAATCTTCTTCAGATTTTAAGCATTCACTTGTAATGTCAACGTCTGTTGAAAGTTTACCATCGATTTCTTTTTCTCGCTGGTAAATTATCAGATTTTGAATGTATTGCCAAAGTCTAAATTCCTGGAATAATGGATTTGATTTTGCAATGCATTTTACAGGAACTTTTTTCTTTTCGCCAGTTTTTGAATCAATGAAAATGTGTGATTCATACGGACAGTTGTCAATTTGTGATTTTTTACTTTTTAACGGGCGCTGATAGAATAAAATGTCATTGATGAAAAGATTTGCAAAATCGGTCTTTGCAATAGTATTTCTATGGGCCTCGTTGATGGGGTAAAGTTCTTCAATACACTGTTTGTACAGGTTGTCATCACGGAGTTCGGGAATGAACTCAATCTGTTTATTAAGTATCTGTGTCAATTCATCTTTATAAAATTTTCTTTCGACTGTTCTGACTAATTTCCCAATAATCTTTTGCTTGGGGTTATTTAGCAACGAATCGTAAATGTAGCAACCGACTGTTTTCCTACTTTTTTCAATATCGGCTTCGGTTTTCTTTTTAAGAAGAGTCCAATCATCTTCTTGTGGAGCTCTAAAGGATCGTTTAATATTTCCTTCTTTATCTTTCTTAGGCGTCCCATCCTTTTCTAAATCGGTCGTTACAATGAATTCCTTGATTTTCCCTTCCCAATCAAGGGGGGCTTTACTGGTACGTCGATAGATCATCCCATTTTCTAGATAAACATTGTACCAAACGTCATCGCCTTTCTTCTGATCTGTTGCTTCTACTTTAACAATTTTTTGCGCTAAATATTCAATTTTCTTATCCTGAGGAATTTCCTCTTCTTCGCCTCTTAATTGATAATAACCGCGTTTTTGGTTGAACTGGAGCAACAACCAAGAGAGTTCTTCTTTTGAAAGAGCTTTCTCAAGAGCCTTTTTACGAAGATAGTAGATGGTCCAGTCATAGGGGATTTTCTTTCCTTCTTCGACAATTTCTGGTTGCTTGTTTTTAAATTCGGCTAGCATTTCATTGAATGCATCTTGGAAAATGAACTCGTACTTGCCTTCTGCATTTTTACGCCATGCTAATTTGGGCTCACTATCATCAGTGAATTTGCCGTATCGGTTAATCTTACTTGCAAAATGCTTTGGCAGAAAATCCATAAGACTCAAAACACGCAGAAGTCTTTCTCGCCTTAAAAGAGCTCTTTCGTGCAAGCGGCGAGCCATTCGCATCCGAGTTCGTTCTGCAGTTTGTGAAATTGAGTTACCCTTTTCAAAATCGCCAAGAATATCTGCAGACATCGGGATAATTCTACTGCCAGCAGCTGAGATACCGTTAGGTTTTAAGTAACGTGATCCGTCATCACGTGTTACTTCATCCGCATTCACCACAGCCCAACCAATCGAATTCGTCCCTAAATCGAGCCCCAAAATCTTCTTCATCTAAGTGCTCCTATGCTTAATATTTCCAATTAGAAAGATATATCTTTTACCGCCCAAAACGCGAAAATTTCATTAATTTGGGCATTTTTCTCATTTATGTACGGATTTTTCAAAAGGCAAATACTAATAAAAATACATTTGCGAAATGACAATTTATGTCACAAGATTTTACACAAGCCTATTGACTTTTACAAAAATCAGATCTATATTGTGAATACAAATCTGAAAGCAATTCACAATAAGGATTATTCCGTTGTGAAAACATTTAGAGCGGCGCGCAAGCGTCGCTCTCTTTTATTTTCCCCCCACCGCAACAGCGCCTTCGTCTATTCCCTGTTCCGCAAAATGTTAGCGAGAATCGCACCCGAAATATTATGCCAAACAGAAAAGATTGCGCCAGGAACCGTCGCCATGGCAAGGCTCGGGAACGCTGTATTTGCAAGCGATGTCGCAAGTCCAGAATTCTGCATGCCGATTTCCACCGTCAGGGCCTTCGTCTTCGGCATGTCCATTTTCAAAACTTTGCCAAGGCCAAATCCACAGGCATAGCCTAAAAGGTTGTGCAAAATGACGACGACAAAAACAATCGCTCCCGTCGTTAAAATTTTTTCCGCATTGTGCGAAACCACAGTCGAAACAATCAGGCATATCGCAATTACCGAAACAACCGGCAATATATCGATTACCTTCGCCACGAACTTTTTGGCAAACTTATTCACCACAAAGCCAAGCGCAATCGGCAAGATTACCACCTGCAAAATGGAAAGGCACATGGCCAGCATATCGACCTTTACCGAAGTGCGGAGCAACAGATATGTAATCGCAGGCGTCACAATTGGCGAAAGCAGCGTATTCACGCTGGTCATTCCCACCGAAAGGGCCACGTTTCCCTTGCTCATGTATGTGATGACATTGCTCGAAGTTCCACCCGGGCATGTCCCCACAAGAATCACACCGGCCAAAAGTCCCGCTTCGAGTCCAAAGATTTTCCCCAAAGAAAAGGCCAAAAGCGGCATTACCGTAAACTGCGCAAGGCAGCCGATCAAGACATCTTTCGGCTGCGTAAAGACAACCTTAAAATCGTCTAGCTTCATGGTGAGCCCCATTCCGAACATCACCACCATCAAAAGATAATTGACCGCCTTGAGCGAAATCCAAAGACCGCTCGACGGAACAAAAAGAGCAAGCGCCGCCACGGCAAGAACGATTAACGCCATAAAGCGGCTAAAAAAATGGGCAATCGTTTTCATGCCCATCAATATAACATTCTACGGATACATATAACCGACATCGGTTCCGCGCACCGGGTAAGTCAGCACGCCGCCAGCTTCATCCACCACAACGGCAATTCCCGAAAGGTAATTTGCCCAACGGCGCGAAGCAAAGAACTGCAAATCGATCGTACGGTTCGAAACCGCAATGATCAGCGGTGCCACCAGAACGTCATGCGTCACGAGCACGCTGACACGGCTCCAGTTCGGAATGTTCGCTACAATATTTTCCGAAACGAACTGGTCCTTGCGTTCAAAAAGATCGTAGAAATAGGTCGCATAAGCCTGCTTCAAATTGGCGTTCACCGTCGGGTTCGCAACGGTATCGTTGTACGCCCATCTCGAAACGAATGTCCAGCTTCCGCCATGGGCGCTTGTATATGTATCGAAAGAATCCGAGGATACCGCAATAAAGTAGTTGCCTTCCAGAATTTCATCGAGGGTATCGACAGTTGCGACTTCGCCACGGCCTTCCGCAATGTACTGTGCAGTGGCCCGAGTACGCACAAAGTCCGTAGAGCCGTAGAAAAAGCTTTCTTCGCTCACAAGCTTAGCCCCCAAAGCCTTCGCCTGTTCTACGCCGACTTCCGTCAAATTGGAAAGCTGTCCCAGGCTGTCTTCACGTTCTGCATGGCGAATCACGAAAACGAGCTTGCTTGTCGCCGGCGCCGCTTTGTAAATATCCGCAATGTCATAAAAGCCGTCTTCGTCAGGAGTCACCGCAAGCGGCGTCGAAGCCGATGCCGAAGATTCTACCGATGCGCTCGAAATTTCTACCGATGCGCTCGACAGGATTTCTTCGCCGGAACTCGAAAGACCATTTTCCGAACTACTCGAAATCGTTCCGAGCGCTTCGCTCGAACTGGAAACGGACTCATCCGCCGCGGACGTCGAAGAACCTCCACAACCAGCAAGGAAAGCGGCAACCGAAAAGGCAGAAATTGCAAAAAGGGCTTTGCGCATAAAAACCTCGAATCTAATATGAATTGCGTATAAACTAGATTTTTACGCCGTTTTCCAAACCCAAATTTATAGTTACACGCTTATTTCAATTAAAATTTGCGGTTCACCGTCAAAATAACCGAATTCAAGCCCCATTCCGAGCCAACGCGTTCCTGAGAAAGTTCCGTTCCGCTTTCAAAATGGTAATGCCGATACTTGCGGTTTCTAGAAAAATTTCCCATGAGCATGCCGCCCCACTTATCGTCGAATTTGATCGATAGCATCGGGGTCAACGTTATGGTTTTGAACGTGGGATCATAAGGTTTGTATACCGCATCAAAATCCGATTCGTGCAAAAATCCGCTGACATTTGCCGCAAACATTGCCATCGGAACATGCTTAAACGGAAGCATATACATCAAGGTTCCACCCCAACGGTAATGGTAGCCGTTCACATAGTTCCCGTTCCCCGCTTTCCAGACTTCCCCATCTTCTGCACCCGTATAGGCAGAATACATGAGTTCTGCAGTCGGGCGGAGTAAAACTCTCGTCCATTCCGATTTCGGGAGCACAAGCATGAGCGGGAGCGTCATTCCGGCATGATACTTGACTCCATACGAAAATTCCGTTAAAAACAGATCCGGAGAGAACTCCTGTTTATCCGGGTCATATACCCCCATAAAGGTCGCCCAGGATCCAAAATTGACCGCAGAACCGACGCTTCCCTCCACGCCGAGTTCAAGCAGGCGCAAAAGGGCGACCGTCGCATCGGCACGGAGCCCTACACCGAACAGGGTCAATCCCAATCCGGTCATCCCTTTTACTGTTACAAGGCTTCCTACATCCTTTTCCATTTTCAGGCTCGAATTCCACCCGAGCGGAGACGCAAAGGCAAAAAACGGCCAATCATGCAACGATTCCGAATTTCGGAGCGAACGGTGCGGCAAGACCATCCCAATGAACATCAGGGAATGTTCCGTTTTGACTCGAAACGAAGTATCGGGAGCAGACGCTTCCACGGCCGAAGAATCCGTATTCGCAAGCACAACGGACGCGAAAATCGCGCAAATGGGGAAAACCTTAGCCAAACCACGGAACCAAATAGACACAAAACACCTTGTAGACGAATTTGATTGGATTAATCTAAAATTCTTTAAAATCAAAAACCACTATTTTCCGATGAATGGTAATACTGAAGAACATTTTCTAAATTATTGACCGATGGATGCCTCCCAAAAATTTGAATTAATGCTCCCCGTGGGCAACAAGGAAATGTTCTTCGCCGCTGTAGAAAACGGCGCAAACGCTGTCTATTTTGGAGTTCCTCACTGGAACGCCCGCGGAAGATCCCTGGATTTTTCCTTTGACGACGTCCGGGAAATGATCCGTTATGCGAGAATCCGCAACGTGCGGACATTCCTTGCAATGAACATTCTGGTTTTTGAGGAGGAAATCG
Source organism: Fibrobacter sp. UBA4373 (assembly GCA_002390045.1). Classification (GTDB taxonomy): domain Bacteria; phylum Fibrobacterota; class Fibrobacteria; order Fibrobacterales; family Fibrobacteraceae; genus Hallerella. The sequence continues at coordinate 16,989 of DGSB01000049.1, read as the reverse complement.
ATTCCCTTCCGGAATTCATCGAAAACATCGCGGCCCTTGAACCGGATGCGATGATTATTCAGGACGTGGGACTGATGCGGCTTTTTAAATCGGTCGCGCCCGGGGTCGAAATTCACGCTTCGACGCAAATGACGATCGCTTCCGCCGAAGGCGTCCAAATGGCGGAACGTCTTGGCTGTACAAGAGCCGTTCTCGCCCGCGAAATGTCGCTGGAAGATATTCAGAACGTGGCGAGCCGTACTCCGCTCGAACTCGAAGTTTTTGTGCACGGAGCCCTTTGCGTTTCGTTCAGCGGCCAGTGCCTCACCAGCGAAAACATCGGCGGGCGTTCCGCAAACCGCGGACAGTGCGCCCAAAGTTGCCGTCTTCCGTACAAAATGCTCGTGGACGGAAAGCCTTTTGATTTGCACGGCAAGCGCTACCTGTTCAGCCCGCGCGACCTTTCCGCGATCGATGAACTCGATGAATTAAAAAAGATCGGAGTCAAATCGTTTAAAATCGAAGGTCGCTTGAAGAGTCCGGAATACGTGGCGGCAACGACCATCGCCTTCCGCGAAAAGCTCGATAAGGGTTACGTCAGCGAAAAGAACCACGAACCTTTGGAAGTCCTTTTTTCAAGAGGCTTGCACGCAGGCTGGCTCCGCGGAGTCAATCAGCAATTACTCGTGAACGGTTCCTTTTCGAATCACCACGGGATGTTCCTTGGACACGTTCTCAAGGTAGACCGCAAGAGCGTCCTTATTGAAGGGCGTCATCCGCTCGAAGCGGGCGACGGCATCCTTTTTGAAGATCCGGGAGAAGAAAATTCTGCCGGGAGCCGTCTTTTTAGTTACAAGTTCCAAGGGAACAGAACCATTCTTGAATTCGGGAACATCTTTGATTTTCGACGCGTACATCCGGGCATGAGCGCCTTCCGCAATGATTCCCCGGCAATGGAAAAGCGTTTGCACAAGACATTCGCCGAACGCGAAAACGAGCTCAAGTTCCCCATCAAGATGCGCCTGTTCGCAGACTTCGGCGAACCTCTCGCCTTAGAAATTCAAGACCTGGACGGTCACAAGGTCGTAGCAAAGTCCGAAAAGAATCTGGAACGTGCCAAAACGCCTCGCGACAATTCGGAGCGCATTCAAAAAGAGCTTTCCGCCCTGACCGGATCCGCTTACTTTGCCAAAGACATTCTCTTGGACATTCCAAAAGACGCTTTTGTCGTCGACAAAGAAGTGCGCAATCTGCGGAAAGCAGCCGTCGAAGCTCTTGACAATGCCCGTTTCGACAGTCACCCGTCAAAGACTTCCGCCGAACAAGGCAAGGCTTTAATCGCGCACGCCCGATCCGCATTTCAAAATTCAGAACAGAATCCGGAACAGATTACCCTGCTTGTCCGCAGCCCGAAGCAACTGGAAAAACTCCAAGGCTTGGACATTGACCGTGTCATTCTGGATCTGGACTGGGGCGTCGATTACAAGAAGCCGATGGAACGCGTGCGCGAACTCGGTTTTCAAGTCGGCGTCGCCACGATCCGCGTTTTGAAAGAGGGCGAAACCAAGAACTTAAAGAAGCTCGTCGATCTCAAGCCGGACTTTATCCTGGTGCGAAATCCAGGCGCCCTCGTTTATTTGCAAGATTCCGGAATTCCGCTCGAAGGCGATTACAGCTTGAATGTTTCGAACGTTCTTTCCGCAGAATGGTTCCTTTCGCAGGGACTTTCTTCGCTGCATCCGTCGCTCGATTTGAACGCCCAAGGAACGGAAAAGCTGCTCGAAAACTTCGGAGGCTCACACTTTGAAGTCTCCGTGTTTGAACATTTGCCTGCCTTTTATATGGAGCACTGCCTTTACGCGGCCAACCTGACCGAAGCCGAAAGGTTCCCCTACTGCAAGCAGATCTGTTCCAAGCATCACATCGACATTCTCGACCACAAGGGAGCCTTGCATTCGCTCGTTCCCGACGCGGAATGCCGCAACACGCTCTATCTGGGACGTCCGCAATCCGCGCTGAACCTTGTCCCGACCTTCAAAAAATGCGGAGTTTACAGGTTCCGCTTGGAAATGCTCGAAGAAAACGCAGCCGAAGTCGCCGACAAGACCCGTCTTTACGCACAAGCGATCCGTGGCAAGCTTTCGCTTGCGACTGCTTCAAAGCTCATCGGCGCCGAAGAGAAATACGGCGTTTCACAGGGCCAGCTTTTCCATACCGAAGTCTGGAAGGACCGCAAAAAATCTTGAAAATTCGCGTAAAATCGCCAATTTTAAACTTTTTTAAGTTAATTTGTTATTAAATGACGGATTTTTAGGATTTCTTTCTATATTTGGTCTCGAACTCAACAAGAGGTACTTTTAATGTCTACAGTTATCCGTCTCGCCCGTTTTGGCAAGCGTCACAACTCCGTCTATCGTGCAGTCGTCATCGACAACCGTAAGGCTCGTAACGATAGCTTCATCGAACAGGTCGGTTTCTACGATCCGAACCACAAGCAGCCGGTGATCACTTTCGAACAGGAAAAGGTTCTCAAGTGGCTCCAGACTGGCGCTCAGCCGTCTGACACCGTTGCTTCCCTTCTCAAGAAGGTCGGCATCATGGATCTCTTCCACGAATTCAAGGCTGGCCGTTCTATCGAAGGCAAGAACGCTACTCCGCGTGCTGCCAAGGAAAAGAAGGCAAAGCTCGGTCCTAAGGCTAAGGCTCGTCTCGAAGCTGAAAAGGCTGCAAAGGAAGCCCCGGCTGAAGCTCCGGCAGCAGACGCTCAGGCTTAATTCAAAGCTTAGTGATGCAAAACCCTGTGCCGCCCAAAATGCACGGGGTTTTCTTTTGAAGACATGGAAAACGCAAACGCAAATGATCAGGTCGTCGTCGGCCATTTGATGAGAACCCACGGTTTCAAGGGTGAAATCAAGTGTGCGCCTCAAACGCACGATTTGAACCGTTGTAAAAAGTTCACAACGGTCTATGCGCTCGTTGACAAAACGAACATTCCGCTCGAAGTCGAAAGCGCCCGCGTTGCAAACGACATCTGGATTCTCAAGTTCAAAGGCTTCGATTCTTCGGAAGCGGTGCAGCGCTTGGTGAATGCAGATATCAGCGTTCCCATGGAAGAACGGATTCCCGCACCCGAAGGCAAATACTACTTCTCGGACCTCGAAGGATTCTCCGTGATCGGAGACTCCGGATCGGTTATCGGGAGCGTCCTTTCGGTGGAGCAGCTTCCTAGTGTAAACGCTTTCCGCTTTACATACAAAGGAAGCGAGATCCTCGCCCCGTGGATCAAGGAATGTGTCGGTGAAATCGATAGCGAAAAGCGCACCGTCCGAATTTCGGAAGCGTTTCTCGCCAAGCTTTTTGACATGAGGGTCGGATGATGAAAATCGAATGCATCACCATCTTCCCCGAAATGTTCGCACCGCTAGAACATTCCATTGTCGGCAGAGCCCAAAAGAACGAGCTTTTTTCGTTCAACACCATCTTCCTCCGTGACTTCGCGGTAAACGATTACGGACAGGTGGACGATTCACCCTATGGCGGCGAACCGGGCATGGTGCTCCGACCAGAACCCTTGGCCCGTGCCATCAAAAGTACGCACGTCAAGGAAGACGGAGGCAAGGTCATTTATCTCACGGCAGACGGTGTCCCTCTGACCCACAAGATCGTATCGGACCTTTCAAAAGAAAGCCATCTGGTACTTGTCTGCGGCCATTACAAGGGCATCGACGAACGCATCCGTGAAGATTACGTGGATATGGAAATTTCTATCGGCGACTTTGTCGTGAGCGGTGGAGAACTTCCAGCCATGCTTTTGACCGATGCAGTGGTCAGACTCCTACCGGGAGCTCTCGGTCACAAGGAATCCGGAGAAACAGACTCTTTTGCTCAGGGACCTCTTGGCTGGCCCGTCTATACCAGACCGGAGGTTTTTGAAGGAAAATCCGTCCCTGAGGTGCTCCTTTCGGGGCATCATAAGCGAATTTCCGAGTGGAGAAGGGCAGAATCTTTAAAAAGAACTAAAGAAAGACGCCCTGACATCTACGAAAAATTGCAAATAGATACTAAATTTGGCACACAATAACAGAGGTCACAGAATATGTCCCTTAACATCGAAGCAATTCAGAACGAAAACAAGAAAACGGATCTTCCGGAAATTCGCACTGGCGACACCATCACGGTGAACGTGAAGGTTCTCGAAGGCACCAAGGAACGTATCCAGCCGTTCAAGGGTGTTGTCATTCAGCAGAAGAAGAACACGGGCCTTGGCGCAACTGTTACTGTTCGCAAGACCACCGATGGCGTTTCCATCGAACGCATCTTCCCGCTCCACAGCCCGCGTATCGCTTCTTTCGAAGTGAACCGTGCCGGTAAGGTCCGCAAGGCTCGCATCTTCTACATGCGCAACCTCCAGGGCAAGGCCGCTCGTATCGAAAAGCGCGAAGGTTAATTTAACCGGCGGTTCCCGTTGACTTCGGGCAATCCGGTAACAAGCAACCCAAATTTCCCGTTTGAGCGAATTTCCGTTCAAGCGGGTTCGCTTGTTTTTAAAAAAGGCGAAAAAACTTCGAAAATGTTCTACGTCGAAGAAGGTGAACTTGAAGCCTTCGATGACAAGCAGATTCTGAAGTCCATTCCGCAAGGATCTTTGGTAGGCGTTACATCCGTGATGGATGGAACGCCTTTCGCTTATCATATCCGCGCAGGGCACGATTCGGTTTTAATCCAGATCGATCAAAAGGGCCTTGAAGAAGTCTTAAAGAAAACGCCTGCATGGATGCTTGCGGCTATCAATTCCCTTTCCAAGGAATCCAACCGCTTAAAGCAATCGGTGACTCAGCCGATTTACCACAGCACGCTCGAAAGCTTCGCCAAATTTCTGGCACTCCGTGCCGAAAACAAGCCTCTCGACACAGCCCAAATCATCAAGGAATACATGTGGCAGACCCGCTCCGGAAAGGAAGAAACGGCGAATGCGCTCAAGGAGCTTATCCGTCGCCGTTTTGTGACCTTAAAACCGGATACAGCCGGAAAGCCCAACGCCCAAATGCACCTGGTAAAGCCCAAGCTTTTCCATATCCTTGTCGACTACTTAAACGCGGAGCGTCACGGGGAAACCTATCCCGCATTCGGGCTCTCAACGAGAGAACGTTCCTGTCTCGAATTTCTAGGCCTTGAAGATTCCCTTTTTACCCGTTCGCGCGATGAATGGTTAAAATATCTTCAGGCAGCGATTCCCCAAGCGGACATCATCATCGTGATCCGTTTTGTCGAACTCGGTATTTTTTCCGAAGTCAAGGATCAACCGGGCAAACTCTTTTTGGAAACCGAATCTCTCGACCGCTACCTATGCGCGATTCATGGGGAACGTAACATTCGGGGGCTTCTATGAAAAAGCTTCACGCGCGCGACATCCTTTTTAAGGAAGGCGAAAAAGACGGCAAGCTCTTCATGATTCGCAAGGGCGAGCTGATGATCCAGAAGAAAGAAGGGTCCAAGGTCCGCAACGAAGGAACGGTCGGGCCCAAATCCGTCATCGGAATCGATTCCCTTCTGAACGGAGAAGCCCATCCTTACACGCTCCGCGCCATCGAAAACGTGGAAGTAGAAGAGATCTCCCCCAAAGATTTCCAGGCCGCAGCCCAAAATCTTCCGATCTGGTTCCCGGAGCTTTTAATCCTTTTGAATCAGCGAGTCCAACGACTCGAAAAGAACAAAGCAAAGCTCGACAAGATTCACGCATTGCCTTCGCTGATTTTTCTTTGCGCAAGGTACATTCGCCACGTCAAATCAGACACTTTCGATCTAGAACCGCTGATCAACGATCTGCGCATCGTCAACGGACTTGCTTACAACGATACGTTTGAACTGCTCCGCGGACTTTGTGGTTTAGGCATTGCAGAATTGCTTCCGGGCGAACACGTACAAATTCATTTTTACCGGAAGAATCTCCCGGCGCTTCTTTACCGCACCCTTTTGACACGCATGGCCGGGAAAAAGCTTCCCCAGTCCCTGCTTTCGGCAAACGACCAGACGATCCTTACCGCCTTCGTTTCGGCGGCCAAAACAAAGGGTTACGAAAAGCAAAACGGAATGTTCGTTTCGGCCAAAGATTTTTTGACGGTTTACAAGCGCCTATTCCCAATGCTCAAACTCACCCACAGGGCTTTTGAAAATCTGGTCCGCTGTGGATTCCTCTATACAAATCCCCCATTTCACACGGTCGATTTCGACCATATTGAGCAATTCTACGCAAATCTTGAAGCCGTCAAGGATCTTGTGGAACTGAACCGCGTCTATCCGCTCCTCGACAAGAAGTTGCTAGAAGCGATGAATCGTTCCTAATCTTTTTTCCTTTTCCAGATTTTTCTAAATTGGGGGCATCCATTTTTACCAAAGGAATATTATGAAATACTCCGCTCTCCTCGCTCTCGTTTTTGCTGCATCCGCATTTGCCCAGGAAGCTCAGGCTGAACAGCAACAGGGATCCATGTTCATGGGTCTTCTCCCGTTCATCCTCATGTTCGTCGTGATGTACTTGTTCTTCATCATGCCGAAGCAGAAGGAAATGAAAAAGCTTGACGCCATGCGCAAGGCTTTGAAGAAGGGCGACAAGGTTCTTACCGCAGCCGGCATCATCGGTACGGTAGCCAATATCGAAGGCACGGTCGTGTCTGTCAAGACCGGTAACGGCACTATCCTCGACTTTGAACAGGCTGCTATCGCACGCGTGTTGAACGCAGAAGAAAAGCCAGCAGACAAGAAGTAATCCAATGGCCGTTTTAGATATCACGATTTACGGAAATCCTGTTCTCCGCAACAAATGCAAAAAAGTGGAACAGGTGACGCCTGAACTTGTGGCTCTCGCCCACGACATGCTCGACACGATGTACGACGCCGGTGGCGTTGGACTGGCAGCCCCGCAGGTCAGCAAGGACATTCGTTTGGTCGTCATCGACCCAGCTCGCCCGGACGAAAATGAAGAACCCGCTCCGCGTATCATTTTCAACCCGGAATGGGGTCCGGAACCGGATTCGGAAGATGTGCCTTATGACGAAGGATGTCTTTCGGTTCCTGACGTTTTCTGCAATGTCTACCGTCCAGGAAAAATCTGGATCAAATACATGAACGAAAACGGTGAAATGGTCGAAGAGCATAACGTAGAAGGTCTTCTTTGCCGTTGCTTCCAGCACGAAACGGACCATCTGGACGGAAAGCTTTTCGTAGACGTGATTTCAACTGCGGATCGTGAGCTGAACCGTTCCAAGCTCCGCGACATGGTCAAAAAAGAAAAGAAAAAGTCTGGAGCGAAAAAAAGATGAAACGTTTTCCGCTGTTGTTCCTCGCAGCCGGTCTCGTCAGCTGTGCTCCCCTGCCTCCTCTCGTGACCGATCCGCCTGAAGAAGTTCAGACAGCGGAAACTTCATCTAGTTCCTCGGTGGAAAGTTCTTCGTCTATTCCGTTTGTGGCTATCGCACCGGAAAGCGCCCAGGACTCTCTTCCTGATTCTACGGCAACAAGTGACTTTACACCGATTGCACCTGTTGCCGATTCTTCCACAGCCCAAGCGAAGTCTTCGGCAAGCATTTTAAGCCAGTTGCCGGTGATGCAGCTTCCCGAAAATCTTTCCCGCGATTTCCGCGTAGGCATTTTGGTAAATGTCTCCAAAGCAGAAGTTTCCGGAAAGGATTTTATCATTTCGAAGCATGAAGACGCATCTTTCAGCGTCCCTAAGTCCGGAGCGTTGCCGATTGCTGTAAGCGGGCCTCAGGTGCTTGCGAATTCCGAAAGATCCGATTCGCTGTGGATATTCCCGAAAGAAGGGGAACGCCTTTCGGTAGACGGCAAGGAATACCGTGGAAAAATTCTCGCCGTGAGCAATGGAAAAAGGCTGACCGTCATCAACGTTCTCCCTGTCGAAGATTATTTGAAAGGCGTTGTTCCGCATGAAATCGGGAAGCTCGACGAAACGATGTTCGAAGCGCTCAAGGTTCAAGCGGTTGCCGCACGTACTTACGCCTATCACCATTACAATTCCCGCGCATCTTTAGGCTTTGACGTTTACGCTACCGTACAAGACCAAGTTTACAACGGAAGTTCCGGAGAGGCAGCTCTCCCCAGTGCAGCGATCGATTCTACCGCGGGCGTCGTTTTAACGGACAACAACAATTTCATTGAAGCGTATTATCACTCCACCTGCGGCGGCTATACGGAAGGCGTTGAAGTGTGGGGACTTGCACCGGTATCCTATTTGCGAAGCCAGAGCGATATGAGATCTCCGGATTCCGCCTGGTGCAACATGAGTTCTTACAGCTCCTGGAAAAAGGTTTACAGCGAAAAAGAACTCGTTACCATGTTCCAAAAGAATTTCAAGGAAGCCCGAGCCGAAGGCAAGTCGAACTTCAGCGGCATCCAACAATTTGAAATCAAATCCAAGTTCCCCAGCGGTCGCATCCATGAACTGGAAGTTTTGACGAACAAGGGAATCTTTACCGTCAAAGGCGATAAAATCCGTTGGCTCTTCAAAGAAGGTTCCAAAATTCTTCCTTCTGCAAAGTTCACAATCGAAAAGAACGGCAAAGTCTGGGTGATTGACGGTTCCGGATTCGGACACGGCATCGGCATGTGCCAGATGGGCGCTCGTGCCCGAGCCAAAGCGGGCCAGAACTTTAAGGAAATCCTCGAAGCCTATTACCCCGGTGCAAAACTCCAATGCGTTTCGAGCGGAAAGTAGCCGTTTTAAGTGAAGGCTGCGCCGCAAACTTTGGAGACGGCGAAGAAATCGGAGAGCGTTTTGCACGCGAAGGTTTTTCTGTCCAATTTGAAATGCCTTCCGAAACACCGGACGCGATCGTGTTAAACGCCTGCACCGTCAAAGGCATTACGAGCGCGACAAAGCTAGCCAAAAAGATCCGTTCCCAATTTAAAGATGTTCCCGTCTGGGTCACCGGCTGTGCAACCGAAGATTTAAAACGCTCGCTGTCAAAGCTTTTTCCGGATTTTTGTTTTGGTCCCAAAGACGCCCACAAAAACGAAAGCGCCTTTCAAGAATTTGCAAACAAATTAAGCTTACAACAATCAAGCGGTTTTGAAATCCCCGACCTTCAAAGCCATGCAGGGATCGGCATCGTAAACATTGAAGAAGGCTGTCTGGACGCCTGTTCTTACTGTTCCACACGGCTTGTGAAAGGCGTGCTGAAAAGCGCGATTCCCGAAACGATTGTACGCCGAGTCCAGCGCAAAGTGGATGCCGGAGCAAAGGAAATCTTTTTGACCGGGCAAGATACCAGCTGTTACGGTTTTGATCTCAAGACAAACCTGGCCGAACTTTTACAGCGAATCATTGTCCATGTTCCGGGAGATTATAAAATCCGTTTGGGCATGGGGAACCCGCGTCACGTATTGCATTATATAGACGCGCTCCTTGAAACCTTTGAAGACGAGCATCTGTACAAGTTTGTCCACATTCCTGTACAAAGCGGCAGCGACAAAATTTTAAAAGCGATGAACCGTCGCCACACGCACAAGGAATATTTGCAAATCGCCGAAGCCTTTAAGACTCGCTTCCCCGACATGACGCTCGGCACAGACATCATCGTCGCATTCCCGGGCGAAACGCGTGAAGACTTTGAAGAAAGCGTTCGACTGGTGAAGGAAACGCGACCGTCCATCTGTAACATCACGCGGTTCGTTCCGCGCGAAGGCACCCCTGCCTTCGCCTTGAAGAACGGAGTTCTGAAAGAGGAGCGCTATGCGCGCTCCGCGGAACTCTCCCAAGTTTTTCAGCAGATCGCGCTCGAAAACAACAGTTCGTTTATCGGCAAAGAAGAACGCGTGACAGTCGAAAAGATCGGGCTGCGGGCAGGGACGACCATCGCCCGAGATTCCGGCTACAGGCCCGTGGCGTTACAAGGGAACTTCCCCATCGGGCAAACCTTGGACGTGAAAATTCGCGATGCCGAAACGTTCGCGCTGATCGCGGAACCTCTCGCATAAAGCATTTTCCAAAACTCAAAAGCATTTAAACGAAAAATCGCCGACGAAACGCCGGCGATTTTTTTTTGAACGTTCTACAAGATCAGGTCGTGTATTCCGCGTTGATCTTCACATATTCATAGCTCAGGTCGCACGTATAGGCAGAAGCGCTGGCATCGCCAATATTCAGTACAACCGTCACCGTATATTCTTTCTGCTTCACGACTTCTTCGAGCTTTTTCTGATCGCAGTTGATAGGACGTCCCGCTTCCAAGACCTTCACGTCACCAAAGTAAAGATCGGTCTGTTCCGCAACCATATTGACGCCGCTCGAACCTGCGCTCGAAAGAATACGTCCCCAGTTCGGGTCTTCACCGAACATGGCGCACTTCGCCAAATTGCTCGTTCCGATAAAGCGGGCCATTTTCAAAGCTTCCGCATGGCTTTCCGCCTTTTCGATACGGATTTCGATGAACTTCGTCGCCCCTTCACCATCGCGGGCAATGTCCTTTGCAAGTTCTTTCATTACCGTCATCAAGGCAGCGCGGAATTCGCTCTTTTCGCTAATCGAAAGATCTTCATACTTAATGCCCGAAACTCCATTGGCAAGGAGAATGCAGGTATCGTTTGTACTGGTGTCACCATCCACGGTAATCGCGTTGAAAGAATCGGAAATGTCTGCGCGGAATTCTGCAAAGAAGTCGAGCGGAAGACCGAGGTCCGTGGTAATGAAGGCAAGCATCGTCGCCATATTCGGATGGATCATGCCACTGCCCTTGCAGCAACCGCCAACCGTGACCTTGCCCTTAGCCGTTTCGATTTCAACGGCAAGCGACTTCTTGACGCGGTCCGTCGTGAGAATCGCCGTTCCAAATTCATCGGAAGCGCCTTCGTGCAAACCCTGAACGAGATGCGGGATTGCCGCTTCCACCTTATCCATCGGCATCAAGTGACCGATCACGCCAGTGCTGCAAACAAGCACGCTACGCGGAGCGAGACCGAGCTGTTCTTCGACGAGAGTCGCGGTACGTTCGCTGTCGGCAAGACCTTGCGGGCCAGTGCAAGCATTCGCATTACCACTATTGACGATAACAGCCGACGCAAAATGCGCATGTTCGAGGACGGACTTGTCATAAAGGACCGGGGCGGCCTTGACCTTATTCGTTGTAAAAACAGCAAAGCAACGCGCAGCCTTTTCGCTCTTGAGAAGAGCCATGTCCGGTTTACCGCTCGCTTTGATACCAGCCGTGTAAGCAGAAGCGGTGAATCCTTTCGGAGAGCATACGCCGCCATCTTTCAGCATCGTCAACATATATCTTACTTCCTTTGCCCGTTTGTCGCAGGCACTGAAAATTTATAACTTTCCGAGCATGGATAATATACCCGTTACTCAAGAAACTTACGACCAACTCAAACAAGAATTGGAAAATCTAAAAAAAGTAGAACGTCCTAAGATCATCGACGAGATCGCAGAGGCACGTGCACAGGGCGATTTGAGCGAAAATTTCGCATACCATGCGGCCAAAGACCGTCAGGGTGAAATCGAATCCCGCATCAACTACTTGGAAGACCGCGTCGCGCGCGCCGTCATCATCAAGTATGACGCAAGCCAGGGCGGCGAAATCAAATTCGGTGCAACGGTCAAGCTTCACAACAAGAAGAACAACCGCGACATCACTTACACGATCGTCTCCCCGGAAGGCGTAGACGCCATCAACGGCAAGATCAGCTTCACAAGCCCGATCGGTAAAGCTCTCCTTGGGAAAAAGAAGGGCGACGTTGTTGAAGTTGCCACTCCGAAGGGCAAGAACGTCTTCGAAGTCCTGGACGTTCAGTAATCATGATTCTCGTCCTGATCGGTGACAGTGATTTTGAAAAGGAACGCCTCATTGGGCAGTTCCTCGAAAAGACATTGGGCGACCGCAAGGACGACCCCCTTGCCCGCAAGATTCTTTTTGCCAACGACACAAACCTGCCATCCGTGGCAGACGCAGTGATTGAAGCCTGCGATTCCTGTTCCCTTTTTGCAAGTGAACAAACCGTTGTCGTTCGCAAAGCAGAATCCTTAAAGGCAGACGATTCCGCAGCCCTCGAGTCCTGGTTCAAAACGAAACCGGATGCAAATCTGCTGCTTGAATTTGAAAAGCTTCTTAAAACGAGTAAGCTTTACAAATCCCTCCAAGACATTGCAAGCTTCAAGGAATGCAAATCTCCTCGCGACTACGAAATGACGCAGTGGATTACAACGCACTGCGAAATTGACCTAGGCCGCCGCATCGAGCCGCTTGCCGCAGAATACGTTTCGAACGCCCTGGGAACAGACCAGGCCTTGATCGATGCGGAACTGCGGAAAATTTTACTGCTCGATCCCGAAGGCAAAGTCATTTCGTTAGATCAGGCGAAGTTGATGATCGCTCCACAGCGTGAAATCGCCGCGTTTGAAATCCGCGAATCCTTTGGAGACCGCGACCCCGTCGCTTACACCAAAAAACTTCGAGAGCTTTTAGACTCTGGCGTGGAAGGCGTCCAGATCGTTTCCGCGCTAGAAGCCTATGCGGTCCGCTTGCTGCATATTCGCACCATGCTCGGTCGGAAAATGCCGGCCAAAGATATCGCAGCGGCTCTCGGAGCCAACCCTTGGCTCTTTGAAAAAAAGCTGAACGAACCGCGCAAAGCCTTGAACTGGCCACCGCAACTTTTATGCCGCGTCATTAAACGATTAGGCGAACTCGACAGCGATATCAAAAACGGCATCTGCGACAGCCGTATGGGACTAGAACTTTCCCTCGCCGCGCTCGTCGTTCGCTAAAACGAAAAATCCCGCACGAAGGTGCGGGAATTGCTCCCATCTGGTAGTAACTCTAACAACTCTGTAATTTTAATATACTCTTTTTTACAGAATTGGTCAAAAAAAGTACCGTAGAATTTTGCGCGAATTTCGCAACTCTCCAATTTTAGCCGAAATTTTCTCAAAAATCAAATTCTTATTTAGCAACTTATCATTCAAGAGCCCTTAAAAATTCCCCGCTTTTTCCTATATTAATATGCATATGAGCGAATGTTTGCATAAAGATAGTATTGGACCGGTTTCTTTCTTCGATAAAAAACTCACTCTCGGAAGAGATGGTTTTGTTTTGGAGAGTGGAGAAAGCCTCCCCGAAGTTTCGGTCCGCTATGAAACTTACGGTACGTTGAATGCGGAAAAATCCAACGTCATTTGGATTTGTTCTCCATTGACGGCCGATGCGCATGTCGCAGGCTGGTACAAGCCCGATGACAAACACGTCGGTTGGTGGGATTCCCTGATCGGCAGCGGTAAAGCGGTGGACACGAACAAATATTTTGTCGTCTGTTCCAACGTTCTCGGCGGTTGCAAAGGCACGACCGGGCCGGCAAGCATCGACCCGCGCACAGGCAAACCTTACGGTTCCAAATTTCCGACCATTACGATCGGAGATATGGTGCACGCTCAAAAGCTTCTTGCCGACGAACTCGGCATCCGTCACTTCTACTGCGTGATCGGCGGTTCCATGGGCGGATTTCAGGCCATGAAGTGGTCCATCTTTTATCCGGACCTCATTGACCGCGTCATTTTAATCGCAACGTCTCCAGGATTTTCGGCACAGGCTCTCGGTTTCGAAATCGTCGGTCGCGACGCCATTACGCAAGATCCGAACTTCAACAACGGCGATTATTACGACAAGCAGATTCCTGCGGCAGGACTTGCCAACGCCCGTAAACTCGCCCACATTACATACCTTTCCGCCAAAGGCATGGAAGCGCGTTTTACCCGTAACGACATTCGCATTGAAAAACCAGAAAAATTCTATTCGGGATCCTCGCTCGAAACCTACCTGGACCATCAAGGCACCAAATTCGTAGAACGTTTCGATGCAAACAGCTATTTGCACATTGCGCATGCGACGGATACTTTCGACCTCGCTACGGAATACGGTTCTCTCGAAAACGCCTTCAAGAACGTAAAGTCCACGTTCTTGAACGTCAACCTGTCTACCGACTGGCTGTTCCCTCCCGATCAGTCCCGCCAAATTACCGAAGCTCTTTTGAATGACGGCAAAGTCGTGACAAGCCTTGAACTCGACACCAAGTTCGGCCACGACGGATTCCTGATTGAATGCGGGGCTCTTGGCATGGCGGTTTCCCGATTCCTCGGAGGCCATCTGGGCGAAATCCAGACGACCGGAACCCCGGCATTCCACAGCCACAAGGACATTTCGATCATCGATTCGCTGATTCCTGCCGAAGCCCGAATTTTGGATCTCGGAGCAGGCGACGGTCTTTTAATCGATTCCCTTTGGAACAAGAAGAAGGTTACCGGCATCGGCGTCGAAAAGAACTTCACGAACATTCTCGGTTGCATTGAACGCGATGTGCCGGTGATCGAAAAGAAGCTGAACCTGAAAACCCTGACCTCGTTCGCGGACAACAGCTTTGACTACGCGGTATTCAACCGGACTCTTCCGGAAGTGCGAAACCAGAGATTGATGCTCCGGGAAATCATGAGAATCGCAAAGCATGCGATTATCACATTCCCGAACTTCGGATCCTGGGAAATGCGCTGGGCCCTCTGCTACCACGGTCGAATGCCCAAATCGCCGGAATTCCCTTACGAATGGTACGAAACCCCAAACATTCACTGCTTTACCTATCGGGATTTTGTACGGCTCGTCGAAGCGGAACATTTGAAGATCGAAAAGATCATTTCGCTGAACGAACACGGTCTGAGCAAGCTGCTTACCAAGCTCGGATTTGTCAACTTGGGCACAGAACGCGTCGTGGCAATGGTCAAAAAGGCTTGATTAAGATATATTTGCCGTATGGCAATTATATCGATGACCGGATACGGCAAGGACGAATTCAAACTGCATGGAACACAGTGCACTGTCGAAGTGCGTTCCGTAAACAACCGCTTTCTTGAAATCTCCTGCCATCTCCCCAAAACATTCTCTTACTTGGAATTCGCCCTGAAGGAAGAAGTCAAAAAATTCCTTGCTCGCGGTTCCGTCAATTTGACAGTCACGTTCGGCGATAGTGAAGAAGGCTCCGTGCCGACAGGTTATTCGACAGAAGCCGTGGAAGCTTACCTGAAGATCGCGAACGACATCAAGACAAAGTACCATCTGACCGGCGAACCGACTCTCGAACAGGTTCTTTCCCTTCCGAACGTTCTCGTTTACGAAAGTGAAGAAGATCAAAAAGAAACCGAGGAACTGATCAAGGCCTCTCTCGACCGCGCCTTGCAATCGCTTGTCCAAATGCGTGAAAAGGAAGGCTTGAATCTGAAAAAGGATCTCGAAGCCCGCGTTCACGAAATGGATACGATTCTCGACGAAGTCAAGGTTCTCGATCCGGAACGGATTGTGGAATGGAAGCAGAAATTCGAAGAACGTTTGCAAAAGCTTGTCGGTGAAGCTGGCCTTGACCCGGTCCGCGTGACCCAAGAAGCAAGCATCATCGCTGACCGTTTGGACATCAACGAAGAAATCACCCGTTTCAAGAGCCACAACAAGCTTTTCCTTGCCACCCTTGAACAAGGCGCAAACCAAGGTAAAAAGCTCACGTTCATCCTGCAAGAAATGGGACGTGAAGCGAATACGCTCGCAACCAAATGCCAAAGCGCAAAGATTGCGGCTCTCGCTATCCGCTTAAAGGACAGCGTAGAAACCATTCGCGAACAGACGATGAATATCGAATAAAATTTTTCGTTAAACAAAAAATCCCGTTCTTTGGAGCGGGATTTTTTTGCATAAAAAAAGACTGACGCAGCAGGGATACCACGTCAGCCTTTGTTGTTGTGGAGTCTTTTGGGACGAATTAGAATTCGTCTTCCGAAATACGGTTATTGCCGAGGAAAGCCGGAACACCATAGAGGCTTTCTTCTGCAGAAACCGATTCTTCAGCAGCCTTCGGAGTTGCCATCGTCGGAGTCGGACGAGCATTCATCTTTGGCATCACGAGCGTCTGAGCGTTTGCCGCCGAGAAGTCTTCTTCGACAGCTGCCTGACGTGCGTCAAACGCAGAGCTGTGGAAAGAGCTCGAGAACTGCGGAGCGCTCATTCGAGCCGTTTCCTGCACCGGGGCATCTTCAATCGCCTGAATCACATGAGTACGCTGGGTCTGAGAAGTCGGGAAAACGATCGTCTGCTGCTGGGCACTCGGCTGAGCCATCACCGGTTCTGCAACCGGCTGAACCTTTTCCATCGGCTGCACAGGGGCCGCAGCCTGAACCGGAGCAGCCGGAGCTTCTTCGCGAGCGAGGGACACAAAGTCCACCGTCGGACGGGCCGTCGCCTGTTCCACGTGCGGAACACTCGGCTGAGGGATTGCAGTCTTTGCAGGAGCCGCTACCGGAGCAATCGTTTCTTCTTCGTTATTCTTGTCAAAACCGGTTGCGATCACGGTAATGCTCACGCGGTCGCCGAGTTCCGGAATCGTCACGTCACCGGCAACAATGTTCGGAACATTTTCTTCACCGATCTGTTCATAAAGATAAGACAGAGCTTCATCATATTCGAACATGGAGAAATCTTCACCGTGAGCGACATTGATGAGAGCGCCCGAAGCTCCGCTGACCTTTACATTGTCCAGAAGCGGGCATGCGATTGCTTCTTGAGCGGCCTTCAAAGTACGGCCTTCACCCGAAGCGGTACCCGTACCCATCAAAGCAGAACCGCCGTTCTGCATAATCGTGCGAGCGTCGTTAAAGTCAACGTTGATCGTTCCATGGATGAACATGATGTCGCAAATGCTGCGGACCGCATTGCCAAGGACTTCGTCCACCTTCAGGAAAGCTTCCTTCATCGGGGTATTCTTTTCGATCACATCCATAATACGCTGGTTGTTGATCACAATAATCGAATCCACCGACTGACGGAGAGCTGCAAGACCCTTTTCCGCATTGCGACGGCGAATCGGGCCTTCCCATCTGAACGGCATCGTCACCACAGCCACCGTCAAGATACCAAGCTTATGAGCGATTTCCGCAACAACCGGAGCCGCACCCGTACCGGTACCGCC
>DGSB01000042.1:276-18997 GCA_002390045.1 Fibrobacter sp. UBA4373 | reverse complement strand
TGATCATCGGGAGCTTGTGGCGGAGGCCCGTAGCGTAGTCGTTCGGGTCATGAGCCGGAGTCACCTTCACGGAACCTGTACCGAATTCCATATCGACGAGGATCGCGTCTGCGATCACCGGAATTTCGCGGTTCACGAACGGAACCTTGAGCATCTTGCCGATGAACTGCTTGTAGCGTTCATCGTTCGGGTGCACAGCGAGAGCCGTATCGCCCATGATCGTTTCCGGACGAGTCGTCGAAACCGGGATGAATCCCGAACCGTCGGCGAGCGGATACTTGAACGTCCAGAAGTGACCCTTCACAGTTTCGTAATAAATTTCATCGTCTGCCACAGCCGTCTGGAGCTTGGTGTCCCAGTTCACGAGGCGCTTGCCGCGGTAGATAAGGCCTTTCTTGAAAAGGTTGAAGAATGCGTGGCGGACAGCCTTGGCGCAGACCGGGTCGAGCGTGAAGCGCTGACGGCTCCAGTCACAGCTCACGCCCAAGCTCTTGAGCTGCTTCGTGATGCGGGCTTCATATTCGTCCTTCCACTTCCAGATGCGTTCCACGAGGGCGTCGCGGCCAATGTCGTGGCGTGTCTTGTGTTCGTCTTGGAAAAGTCTTTTTTCGACGACAGCCTGCGTGGCAATGCCGGCGTGGTCCGTTCCCGGAATCCAGAGTGTATCGCGGCCAGTCTTACGGCGATAGCGTACCAAAATATCCTGGAGCGTATCGTTCAAAGCGTGACCCAAGTGGAGTGCGCCCGTAACGTTCGGAGGAGGAATGACGACGGAGAACGGTTCTCCCTTTCCGCTCGGGGCAAAATCATTATTCTTGTTCCATTGGTCGTGCCAACGGGCTTCAATCGCTTTAGAATTATAACGTGTTTCCATTTCCATAATGCCACAAATTTAGCAAACAAAAAAGCTCCCGAACTAAGGGAGCTTTTGATTTTACGATTTTCTCGCGGACTATTTTTCGACGCCCTTGAAAATTTCGTACAGGGAAAATCCCGAAAGCGGAACGTCCGTGTGAATGTACAGACCGCCCAAATTCAAAGCGGTGGCTCCGTCCAAGTTCACGATGGATGGGGTAGCGGTAACGGTTGCGCCATCAGAACCGAGCTTGCAGCCAAAGGTGAACTTCAAAGTCAACACACTGCCGGAGAGTGTCCACGTTCCGTTTTCTTCTTGGCCAAGGCAAGAACCGTCGCTATTCAAATGTGCGGAATTGGAATAGACAAGGCTAAAGGAACCGTCTTCTTCAAAAGTCAAAACCGACGGGGAAGCGACTCCACCGGACTTTAAATCTTGAACGGACGTATAGGCGGTATCGCCTTCATTCAAGATATAGAACGCTTCCATGTTCCATGTGGCAGCTTCAAGGCAGCTAGCCGAAACGCCTTTTTCGCATTTTTCAGCCAAGGATTTGCTACCGCTATTGCTATCCGAAGAACATGCTCCGAGGAACATGGCAAAGGAAAGCATTCCTGCGAGAACAAATGATTTTTTCATAGATAAATCCTCCCAATTTTTGAAGAAATATAAATAAAAAAACTTTGTCCCGATTGAAAAGCTTTTATAACAAAAAAACGCTTCAGAAAGCACTTTAGACGAAAAAAGCCTCCCGTGGGGGAGGCTTTTTGAAGTTCTGATCGAACCGATTAACGGCGACGCTTGTTGCCCTTAGCTGCAGAAGATGCAGAGGACTTCGGAGTTTCTTCGGCGTTACCGCGGATATCCTTCATCTTGAAGTTCACATTGATTTCAGCCGTTTCCACCTTGGAGGAAGCGCCTTCGCTATCCGTGAGCTTGAATCCGAATTCATCGAGGCCATAGAAGCCCTTGTTCGGCTTGTAAACGAAGGAACCGTCTCTTTCGTTGATTTCCACTTTACCGTTCTGCGGACGACGAACGAGAGAAACGCGGGCGTCAAGCTTGCCATCCGGATCGGATGCGCCAGCCAGGAGACCTTCCTTGGCGGTGACCGTCAAGGTTTCACCTTCCTTCGTCTGGTAAGACTTGGACATCGCGATCGGAGCATCATTCACCGGGTTCACCGTGAATTTTGCAGACGTCTTGGCCGAAGCGCCTTCCGGATCCTTCACCGTGAAGGTGATGGTTTCTGTCGGGCCATTCCAGTTTTCATACGGTTGCTTGATCGTGACGATGTTACGAGCCTTGTCATGGTCGACGACGAGCTTCTTGTTGCCCGTAATCGTCCACTTGAGTTCGTTGAAGCTATTGTCACGGTCGCGCACATACTGGTCGAGCTTGATCGTTGCGAGAACGCCGTTGTTAGCGTCTTCACGCATGGTCACGTCACGAATCGGGCGAATTTCCGGAACTGCGTTCACGTGCTTCACTTCGAAGTTCACAGGAACCTTGGCCACTGCGCCAGCCGGATCCTTCACGATGAACGTGATGGTTTCCTTGCCATACCAGTCCACACGGCTCGGACGGACGATCGCTTCGCGGCCACCGTTGATCATCACTTCGAGATGACGGTTGCCAGAAATAGACCAGCGGAGTTCATTCGGCTTGTTGTCCGGATCCTTCACGTAATGATCGAGCTTGATCGGCTTGAACTTGGTACCTTCATTCGTCACCATATCCGGAATCTTGGAAAGGGTCGGAGCGTCGTTCACCGGAGTGACGACAAACTGGATGTCGAGGGAAGCCTTTTCGCCGGCCGGGTCATAGGCATTGACCTTCACCTGATCCTTACCGTTCCAGTACTTGTCCGGAATTGTAATTGTCAAGACGCCAGCGTCAGAAAGGTCGTAAGAAAGCGGGTGCTTTACGGTCGGGCGTTTTGCCTTGCCCATGCGGCCGCGCTTATCCTTCGTTGCCGGTTCACCGTCATCGAGAGTCCAGCGGAGTTCGGAAGCGTTATTATCCGGATCCACAACGAGCTTAGAAAGGTCGATCGGGGTGAATTCGTTCTTTTCCTTAATCTGCTGAACCGGGAGCTTGTTGAAGTGCGGAGGATCGTTCACCGGAATCACCTTGAACGTAGCCTTGACGCTTGCGCCGGCACCAGCCGGGTCTTTAGCGGTAAAGACGACCGTTTCGGAACCGTTCCAATGTTCATCCGGAGTCGTGATGTTCACACGGGAACCACGGATATCGAACTGGAGAGACTTGTTGCCAGAAACAATCCACTTGATTTCGTTCGGACGGTTATCCGGGTCGCTCACGAACTTGGAAAGATCGATCGGAGCGAAGCGTTCCTTTTCCTTGATGGTCTGACCCGGGATTGCCTTGAGGACCGGAGGGTCATTCACCGGCGTAACGGTGAATTCCACCTGCTGGGCGTCACGACCGCCTTCCGGATCGTGTACGGTCACGGTCACCTTTTCAGAGCCGTTCCAGTGCTTGTCCGGAGTTGCCACCACGAGCTGGTTCTTCTTATTGATCGAAGCCTTGAGGCTGCGCGGCTGGGAAATTTCAAAGGTCAGAGCGGACTTCGGATGATCCGGATCCTTTACGAGAGAAAGGAGATCGATCGGAGCAAAGGATTCCTTTTCCTTGATCGTCTGGTTCGGAATCTTGTCAAAGACCGGAGCGTCGTTCACGGAAAGAACTTCCAGATTGATCGTCTTGGAATCCTTAGCACCTTCCGGGTCCGTCACGGTGAAGGTCACCGTGCGCTTGCCGTTCCAGTACTTATTTGCCACGGCGATATGGGCCACATGCTTGTCGTCAATCGTGACGGTCAAGTCATCTGCCTTCTTTTCTTCTTCCTTCGGTTCTTCCTTCTTAGCCTTCTTGTTCTTCTTCTTCGGAGCCGGAGCTGCTGCTTCCGCTTTCTTCACGACAGCGGTCCAGGTCAGCTGTGCGTTGCGATGGTCTGCATCATGCACGTAAGAGTCGAGCGGAATATCCTTGAACTGAGCCTTTTCCTTGATGGTCTGGCTCGGAATATCCTTCATTTCCGGAGTATCGTTCACAGAAGTGATTTCATAAGTAAGGGTCGTTGTTGCCGATGCGCCCTTCGGGTCCGTCACGGTCAAGGTCAAGGTTTCCGGCTTGCACCAGAAGTACTTGTTCGGAGCCGTCACCACGAGCTTTCTTGCCGAAGTGATTTCAGCCTTCAAGTTCTTGTTGCCCGAAATTGTCCACTTCATTTCAGACGGCTTGTTGTCCGGATCCTTCACGAATTCGTCCAAAGCGACTTGCTTGAAGAGTTCCTTCTCCTTGATCTTCTGGCTCGGGATCTTTGCGAGTGTCGGCGGATCGTTCACTTCCGTCACGACGAAGTCCATCTTATGAGATGCCTTGCCGCCTTCCGGATCGGTTACGGTGAAAGTAATCGTTTCCTTGCCATGCCACTGGGCATTCGGAACGCTCAGCTGGACGGTATTATCCTTATTCAAGGACACCTTGAGCTGGCGATTACCCTGGAAGCTCCACTTGAGCTGCTTAGCCGAGTGATCTGCATCCGTAGCGAGAGTGGAGAGGTCGATTGTCTGGAACTTGCCACCTTCGCGGATGGTTTCGCCCTTCGGAGCGTTGGCGGAAATCACCGGGAGGTCGTTAATCGACTTCACCGTGAAGGTTGCTGCAGAGCTTGCCTTAGCGCCTTCCGGGTCCGTTGCTGTAAAGGTAATCTTTGCAGCACCATTCCAGAACTTGTTCGGAATCACAATCTTTGCAACATGGCTATTGTCGATATCGACAGAGAGGCCGTTTGCCACAGAAGATTCTTCTTCTTCTTCAACCTTGCCCTTCTTGCCCTTCTTTTTCGGAGCCGGATCGCTGTTGACCTTAGAAATCTTATAGCTCCACTGGATCGTACCCTTCTTGTGGTCCGGATCCTGAATCATATCGTCGAGGTTGATCGGAGCGAACTGTTTCTTTTCGTCGATGGTTTGATCCTTGATTTCGCGGACAAAGACCGGCGGGTCGTTCACAGAAATGACTTCGAAGGTCACCTGACGGGAATCCTTAGCACCTTCCGGGTCCATCACCGTGAAGGTCACGGTTTCTTTACCATACCAGAACTTGTTCGGAGTCGTCACGGTTACCTTGCGGTCCGGAGTCATCGCGAACTTGAGAGACTTATTGCCAGAAATATCCCACTTGAGCTTGTTCTGCGGGTGATCCAAGTCGGAAACGAAGTCGTTCAACTGAATCGGCTTGAATTCCTGCTTTTCCTTGATGGTCTGGTTCGGAATATCCTTCATGACCGGAGCATCGTTCACGGACTTGGCCGTGAATTGGACTGCCTGGTGCGCCTGTGCGCCTGCGGCATCCGCAACGGTGAAGGTCACCTTTTCAGAACCGTTCCAGAGTTTATTCGGGGTCTTGATCGAAGCAATGCCGTCCTTGGAGATAGAGATCTTCAAGTCCTTATTGCCCGTAATCGTCCACTTGAGAGACTTGAAGGAGTCATCCGGATCCTTCACGAGTTCTGCAAGGTTGATGTCCTTGAATTCTTCCTTTTCGACAATGATCTGGTCATTGATCTTGGCAAGAACCGGAGCGTCATTGATTGACTTGACCGTAAAGGTTGCGGACTGAGAAATCTTTCCGCCTTCCGGATCCGTGACCGTGAATTCAATTTCATTCGAGCCGTTCCAATACTTGTCCGGAGCGACCACCGTAGCGACGAGTGTCTTCGGGTCTACATTGACCGTAAGGCCGTTCTTGGCACCCTTCACGTTGAAGGCCCAAGTGAGGTCCTGAATCTTGTGATCCGGGTCCTTCACGATTTCGCCGAGCTTGATCGGGGCAAACGGCTTCTTTTCATCCACGGTCTGATCGTTAATCTTCTTCACGAATTCCGGAGCATCGTTCACGGATTCGACGGTGAAGGTTACCTTGCGGGAATCCTTAGCGCCTTCCGGGTCTACCACTTCAAAGTTGAAGGTTTCGGAACCGTGCCAGTACTTGTTCGGGATAATGACCGAGAATACACGCTGTGCATCGATCTTGAACTTGAGATCCTTATTGCCCGAGATGTTCCACTTGAGCTTTTCGTTCGGATGGTCAAGATCCTTCACAAAGTCGTCGAGGTTGATGTTCTTGAACTGAGCCTTTTCCTTGATGGTCTGGCTCGGAATGTCCTTCATGACCGGAGCGTCGTTGATCGAGTTCACCGTGAAGACAGCGGTCTGCTTTGCAGATGCGCCTTCCGGGTCCGTCACCGTGAAGGTCACCTTTTCGGAACCGTTCCAGAGCTGGCTCGGAATGACGACCGTAGCGGTGCCAGCCTTGTCGATATTGACCTTAAGGTCCTTATTGCCGGAAATAGTCCATTTGAGTTTGTCAAAGGAATGATCCGGGTCGGAAGTCAGTTCGGCGAGATTGATCGGTGCGAACTGAGCCTTTTCAGCAATCGTCTGGGACTTGATTTCGTTCAAAACCGGGGAATCGTTGACGGATTCGACGGTGAAGAGGGCAGATTCAGAAGCCTTTGCGCCTTCGGGGTCCGTAACGGTGAAGGTCACAATGTTTGCACCGTTCCAGTACTTGTTCGGGATGGCAATCGTTGCGACGAGTTTTGCGTCGAGGTTCACCTGGAGATCACCCTGAGCGTTCTTCACACCCGGAGCAGCCTTCACATCGATGGCCACGGAAAGATCCGAAAGTTTGTGGTCAGCATCCTTGATGATTTCGCCCAAGTTGATGGTCTTGAACTGAGCCTTTTCCTTGATCTTCTGATCCTGGAGCTTCTTGACGAATTCCGGAGAATCGTTCACGGATTCCACAGAGAAGTTGACAGTGCGTTCATCCGAAGCGCCTTCCGGGTCCGTGACCTTGAAGGTGATTGCTTCGGAGCCGTTCCAGTACTTGCTCGGGAGCGTGAATGTAGCCTTGTGGTTAGCATCCAGAGAAACCTTGATGTCCTTGTTGCCTGTAATCGTCCACTTGAGCTTGCTTGCCGGGTGGTCGAGATCGGTAACGAACTTGTCAAGTTCAATCGACTTGAATTCTTCCTTTTCCTTGATCGACTGATCCGGAATATCCTTCATGACCGGAGCGTCGTTAATCGAAGTGACGGTGAACTTGATAGTTGCAGATGCTTTGCCGTTATCCGGGTCGGTTGCCGTGAAGGTAACCGCTTCGGAACCGTTCCAGTTGATATCCGGAGTCTTGATCGAGACCATGCGGTTCTTGTCCACATTGATCTTCAGATCCTTGTTGCCGGAAACGGAAATCTTAAGCTGAGAAAGATCGTGGTCTGCATCGGAGAGATAATCGTCGAGGGCAAAGCCTTCGAATTCATTCTTTTCTTCAATGGTCTGAGCCGGAATCTGCTTGAAAGTCGGGAGATCGTTGATGGAGCGGACGGTGAGGTTCACATCCTGCTTCGCTTCTGCGCCTTCCGGGTCAATTACCTTGAATGTGGCAATGGCGGAGCCATTCCAATAAGGATCAGGAATTTCAATCTTCGCAACATGCTTATCGTCGATGTTCACATTGAGCGGGCCAGTCGGATGTTCCTTGCCGACGCTCTTGACTTCCACTTCGAAGGAAAGTTCAGACTTTTTGTGGTCGTCATCCTTCACAAATTCATCGAGATTAATTTGTGCGAACTGCTTCTTTTCGTCGATGGTCTGAGCCGGAATCTGCTTTACAAATTGCGGAACATCGTTGACAGATTCAACCGAGAAGCTTGCCTGAGTTTCAGCAGATGCACCTTCTGGATCCGTCACCTTGAAGGTGATGGTTTCAGAGCCATTCCAAAGAGCGTTCGGAATGAGAATCTTTGCCGTTTTTCCAGTAATCTGGAGCTTCAAATCTTTGTTGCCGGAAATTTCCCATTTCAGCTGTTCAAACTTGTGGTCGATATCCTTGACATACTTGTCGAGTTCAATCGGCTTGAACTGAGCTTTTTCGTTGATTGTCTGGTCAGGAATCTGATCGACAAATTCCGGAGCGTCATTGACAGACTTCACCGTGAAGGCCGTCTTGAAGCTTGCGGAAGCACCCTTCGGATCGGTTGCCGTGAAGGTGAACGTTTCGGTCGGACCGTTCCAGTTTTCGTTCGGAATGATCACTTCGGCAACGCCGTACTTGTCGATCTTGACCTTCAGATCCTTGCCGCCTTCCACAGACCACTTGATTTTTGCAATGTCGTCATCGGCATCGCTGACGAGGTCCGAAAGGTTGATCGGTTCGAACTGTTCCTTTTCGTTGATTGTCTGGTCCGGGGATTTCTGGACAATCGGAGCATCGTTCACCGGTTTGACCGTGAAGTTGGCGTCTGTTTTGGCAGAAGCATATTCACCGTCTGTCGCAATAAACGTGATTTTGTACGCACCGTACCAGTTTGTATCCGGAACGATCACGTTCGCGATGCGATCCTTAGAAATGTCAACGGTGAGTTCGCCTTCCGCCTGTTCCTTAGCAATCGGCGTCAGCTCATATTCCCAAGAAATCTGGTTCTTCGGGTGATCGACGTCCTGAACGAAGTCGTCGAGCTTGATCGGAGCGAACTTTTTACCTTCATCAATCGTCTGGTCGGCGATCTTAGAAACGGTCGGCGGGTTGTTGACCGATTCGACAGAAAATGTCACGGTTTCGGAGCTCGAAGCGCCCTTTGTATCCGTCACAGTGAAAGTGATGTCTTCAGAACCGTTCCAGTACTGATTCGGAGCCTGAATCGAAACGACATGATTGGTTTCGGTGACGACCAGGCTCTTGTTGCCGGTGATCTTCCACTTCAGGTTTGCGGCAGCGTCTTCCGGATCGCTGACAAATTCATCCAACTTAATCTGTGCGAATTTTCCGCCTTCTTGAATGGATTCTCCAGGAATACCGTTCAAGGACGGGGGATTATTTTCTGCAGCCGGCTGAGCTTCTTGCTGAGCATCCTGTGCAAATGCACCAGTCGTCAGTACAGCAGCTGTTAAAAACAGGGCAGATACTATCTTCTTTTGACTCATTTACGATCTCCAATAAGATCTTCTTGACAGAATCGAACCACTAGGGGCGGTCCGACTTGCCAAAACCACTACACATCCGATACATCACCTTTAAACCCAAAATTTTCAAAAGTGATGGCCGCCACCAAATATAAAGTTTTTCTTACTCATTACGCGGAAGTTTTTTCACATTTTTTTGACATTAAAATGACGCAAAAATAGCGAAATTTTTAAAATTTCGAGCATTTTCAAAGCTAAGTCGTTGATTTACAACAACTTAGAGAAATGTAAATTGTTTGGGAAATTTCAAACGAAAAATGGAAGAGCTTTGAAAGCGGGGTGAATTCGTTCCACAAAAGTCTTTTTAGTGACAAAAAAGCGAAATTTAACTATTTTAAGCAAAAAATTGTTCAACAACGGGACTTCTATGAAATTTGTTTTCCTTTGCGATGACATTTATCTTAAGGGTGATTATGCGGCATTCGTTAATAATTTCCCTACTAATCACGAATTGGTGACCATGTCTGGTGAAGCTTTCCTTCAGGCGAAGGGCTTCCCGGAGAACACGTTCGGTCTTCTCGTTGAACGTTTCACTTGGCAGAAGAACTTCAGCTTGTTCCGTTATTTCGGTCTTCTTCCGGTTCTTGAAACGGTACCGCTTGCAGTCGTAAGCCGTGCTCGTCGTTTTGATCCGCTCAAGGGTCGTACGGCTCTTCGCGGACAGGAAATGATTATCGCTCCGAACGCATCGTCTGAAGAACTTTACACGATGATCGATAAGTTTGTGGCAGCTCCTCCGCAGATGCATTCTTACCCGCGTTGCGCTTGCAAGGTTGCTTCTAAGAAGCCGGCCGCGGTCTAATTTTTTGGATTCATGCAGCGCAAAGTTCTTGATTCGCTGATTGCCCGCGGTTCTTTTGTAGGAATCATCGCATCGAAAACTTGTGCTGTTGAAAAATCGCTCCAAGATTTTGCGCGTTCCCTGTGTGGGGATGCGCCTTTTCTTTTTGTGGAATATTCTGCGATCGAAGGATCTCCCAGAGATTTTTTGTTAAAACTCCGTGCGAAGCAAGCGGAAGGAGTCCGTTACATCTTTGTGATTTTTAAGAAGGAAATCGACGAAGAAACGGCAAAGCTTCTGTATTCGATGCGTTTGACGATTATTTTGTCTGCAAACGGAGAGATGATAGACGAGGATATTCTCGAAGATCTTGAAGCGGCGGGCCCTTATGATCCAAACTTTTTTTGGTGGGTTGCCCCTAAGCCGAAGATCAAGCTTTCCAAGCATTTAAAACCGCACGTCGCAAATTCGATCATTAAGCCGTTTGTATCGGCAGAAGATATCGAAGCAGATCCGCAAGCGGCGGCAAGCACCTTCAAGGCTTTATTAGAAATTCGTATTTTGCGCGAAAATAAATTGGTCGGTTTTCCAAAGTATTTCCGCAAGTTTTTTCTTCCTTTGTGCGTAATTGCCGCGGTTGTCCCTTTTGTCGTTCCTTCCAAAGTGGTTTCGAATCCTTCGATGATGCGAAATGTCAAGTCCGAGCTTGCGATCTATTCGGATGCTCCCTATTTTGATTTTTCCTTCAATGGAAGCGAATCTTTAGAAAGAATTTCCCGTTATGCGGTAGGACGCTTTGCTGCAGTTGTTACAAATGAATCGATTTTGAATTCGTATGTGGAAGAAACCTTCGAAAAGAATGGTGTGGCTCCTGATTCATGGAAAAAAGAGCGTTTGCACATTCCGCCTCAGGGAACCACTCTGCGTTTTTCGATTCCAGAAAAAATTTCAAATCCGGAATACGATTCCATTGCGCCGGCATGGAAGTATTTCACGAGGATTATTGCGGATTCCGTTTCCTATGTCACGGAGCTGTATCATCCGAAGGCGACGGCTCAGCATCGACTGCATCTTGCTTGGGATGTGGCCAGCCGCTCGGGCGCCCGCATTCTTGCGCCATTTAGCGGAAAGGCGTGGACCTTTAAGGATGAGCGGGGCGGTACCGTGATTGGAATCGCTGGCAAGAAGCATGTGATTCTTTTTATGCACTGTGACAAGCTGCTTTATTTGGATGGGCAGAATGTGATGCAGGGAGATCCGGTCGCAACGGTTGGAACGACGGGACATACGACAGGGCCTCATGTTCACCTCGTTACCGGAATTGTCAGCAAGACCGGCAATAAACGTTTGGGAAACATTCGTTATACAGTTGTGAACCCGGTCACTTGGTACTACTCTCAGCAGCGGGAGTAAGTGAAATGTTACAAATTAGCCCTTACTTTTTTGGCGAAATTTGGTAATTTTATGCACGGCTGGGTAGGTGTTTAAAAGAGGAGTTCCCATGACAATTCGTTTTCTCGCTGTTGCAGGTTTTGCAATGATTCTTGCAGCTTGCTCTTCGACTCGGATGCCGACAGCAAAAGTAGCGACTCACCACGATTCCAGCCGCAATATCCCTAAAATTGACAATATGATTGTGGACTTGAAAAAGTCCTACATTTCTCAGTGCTACGAACCGATTCTTGAAAAGAACCCTCCGGAAAATCAATGCCAAACGGAACTTTTCCAGATGCTCGAACGTCGTTATCACATGAATTACAATCAGCACCAGATTGATCAAGCTTCCAACGATCTTTTCTTCCGCGATGTGGATACGCGTCTTCGTAAGATGGTCCGCACCGATCCGGAAGTGCGCAATGCCGTTCGTCAGGGAGCGTTCCGCAATGCAGACGAAATGCTCAGCTACTACAAGGAAAAGTACGCTTTCGACACGCAGGCGCAGTACTAATCTAAGCTTTTATTCAGTTTTGCATAAAAGGTTCGGTAAAGCTTACCGAGCCTTTTATTTTTTTCTTATTTTGAATAGGGTAGTCCAAATTTTCTTTTTTGAAGGATTCAAATGGAACAGGTCACGAATTCGAAGCCAGGATTTTTTGTTCAAGGACGTTTTCTTTATACGAAGGATAACGAAAAGGTTGTTTTGCGCGGTGTGAACCACATGTTCATTTGGACGGACCGCGAAGGAAAATCCATTCCTGAAATTGCAAAGACAGGCGCAAACTGCGTTCGCATCGTTTGGAATATGCATGGACGCATTGCCGACCTTTACCGCTTGATTGACGAAAGCATCTCGAATGGCATGATTCCGCTTGTTGAATTGCATGATGCCACGGGGCATTGGAACCGTCTACCGGAGCTCGTTGACTATTGGACTCGCGAAGAATGCTTGCAATTGATTCACGATCATCAGGAGTACCTCATTGTCAATATCGGTAATGAAGTCGGTGGTGAAATTGTAAGCGGTGAAGAATATTTTGAAGCCTATTCTTCTGCGGTGACTCGCATGCGAGCAGCGGGCATTCGCGTTCCGCTGGTCATCGATGCCGATGACTGGGGAAAGAATGCCAAGAACATTTTGGAACAGGGCGAAAGGCTTCTTTCGGTAGATCCTGAACATAATTTGATTTTTGACATCCACATGTGGTGGCCGACAGAACTTCACGATCCCAAGGCTACCGGATACGAAACGGTTCAGGCCCGCATCACGGGCGTTCTCGAGGAATCCGTGAATCGGAATTTGCCGCTCATCATCGGAGAATTTGCTCCGGTGGCAGTCAACGGGGCTCGTGAAATTCCGTATAAATTCATTATGGCGGAAGCGGAACGTTTGGACATCGGATGGCTTGCCTGGAGCTGGGGCCCGGGCAACTTTGATAGCCCGGAAATGGACATGACAACCCACAGTTCCTATAATACGCTTGTCAGCTGGGGCAAGGAAGTTTGTGTGGATAGTCCTCTCGGTATTCAGAATACGAGCGTAATCCCGAGCTTTATTCAAAATGCGGATTTTTCGACGGGAATTTTAGACCGTGGCCGTAACTTGGTCCGCAACAGCGACTTCTCGGATGGACTTGAAGGCTGGACCGCGGATTTCTGGGGCGGTAAGGCCAGCGCCGATACGCAAAATGGAACATTGCATTTTTCGATCGTCGATGCCGGAAAGGAAACATGGAGCTTGCAGTTCAAGCAGTCTTTACCGCTTCGCAATGGCATCACTTACGTTTTCAGCATGCGTGCCCGCGCAGACAAGCCTCGCACCTTGAATGTCGATATCAAGCGAGCGACGTCCGAATATGTTCCTTATGCGAACGGCCGTTTCTTGGACCTCTCGACAAGCTGGCAGGATTTTAGTTGGAAATTCACCATGAAGGAACCGACGGATGAAAATGCGGTCCTGGTCTTTGACATGGGCGGAAGCGCTGTCGGCTGGACTCTTTCGGATGTTTCCTTGGTTCAGGCTCGTAGCGTAATGGATCGTCTTAACTGTAGCTTCCAGCGCAATGTGCAAAAGAATTCCGGCTACTTCAATGCTCCGGCAGGCCCATGGGAATTGCATCTTTATTCTTCGACAGGAGAACTTCTCGAAATTCTCGACAAGGGTAAAGGCGGTGAAGGAATGAAGCCGTTCCCCAAGATCGAACGTAGCGGAATTATGGTCATTAAGGATCTGTAAGTTTTTCGTATATTCCATGTTGGAACAATCTTTTTTTGCTTTTTTGTTCAAAATTCATAAAACAGAATAGATTATTCCTATATGGAAGAACGAATGCCCCAAATTTTAGTCGTCGACGATACGAAGCCGAACATCGAGGTGTTGGAAGGGGCTCTTGCGCAGGAAAACTACAGTGTCCATGTTGCGCTCAGTGGAAAACGCGCGCTGGAACTGGTGAAACGCAGCGTTCCAGACTTGATTCTTCTCGACGTGATGATGCCCGAAATGGATGGCTACGAGACTTTTCGTAGGCTTCGTAAAATTCCGGGCTGTCAAAACGTTCCCGTCATATTCTTGACGGCTCAAGCGGAAAGCGAAAGCGAGATGAAGGGACTTTCCCTCGGCGCAGATGATTATATTGCGAAGCCTTTTAATCAAGGGCTTCTGAAATTACGGATTCGCAATCAGCTAGAACGCAAATTTTATCGAGATCATTTGACGGATCTAGTTGCAGAACGTACAAATGAACTATCGCAAAAAACGAAGGATCTGCAAAAGACTTTGCAGGTCATGCTGACGAGTCTCGGGGCTCTTGCGGAATTCCGTGATAATGAAACGGGAACCCATTTGCGTAGAACTCAGGTGATCGTGCGGAAATTGGCGCACGCCATGAGTCAAATGGACAAGTTCAAAAAAGAACTTCCCAATGAAGAAATTGTCGAAGAATATGCTGTCGCGGCTCCTTTGCACGATATCGGAAAAGTCGGAATTACCGATGGTATTTTGCGGAAGCCGGGACCTTTGACTGCGGAAGAACGCGAACAAATGAAGAAGCATACGATTTTAGGCTATCAGGTGCTTCTTTCCGCAACACAAGAACTGAACAACAATCCGATGGTAATTATCGCTGCCAATATCGCGAAGTACCATCATGAAAAATGGGATGGAACGGGGTATCCTTCCGGTCTTTCTGGAACAGATATTCCTCTTTGCGCGCGCATTATGGCTGTCGCAGATGTTTACGATGCTTTGGTATCGAAACGCGTTTACAAGGATGCGATTCCACATTTGGAGTCGATTCGGATTATCCGTGAAGGGGCTGGAAAACATTTTGACCCGGATGTTGTAAAAGCGTTCGAGACCTTTGCTGACGAGCTTCCCGAAATCTATAAGGGCTTCGGTGATTGATGATAAATGGTAAGACCAAGCGGGAACTTGGCTCCCGCATCATTTGGGTGTATTCGCTTCCCATGCTCATTGCGATGATTCTTTGTTTCATCGCGTTTACGACATACATGCGGTCTTTTTTATACAAGACGGCTTATACGGAATCCAGCAAGACGTTGCAGCGTGTTTCCCAGCTCTTTGAACAGCGCATTCATTATTATACAGAACCTTTTCAAAAATTTCATGGGAAAATTGCATACAAATTACCGTCCAATTTGCGTTCGGTCCTTTCGGCTGAACAAAAAAAGAACAAGGTCGTTGACATATACTACGGGGGAGCCGATGGTTCTTATGTAAGTGCGCGCAATTTGAAAAGGGATCCGGACCATTTTGAATATCGAACCAAATCCTGGTACTTGGAACCGAGCCGCAATAAAGGTCTTGCCTATTCCGGCCCCACGATCAATTATGGAGCCGAAAAACGGGTTCTCACTATTTCGCTTCCGATTTGGAAAACTCGCAAACGCATTCAAGGCGTTATCGCAGAAGATATCGATGTAAACGATTTCCGTTCTTCTCTTTCTGCCCTTTCCAAGGAAAGCGGTGGAATTACAATGCTTGTCAATAGCGAATCCGACAGCGTTTACACTTATTTCCCATACCAGACGAGTCTTGGAGAAATTACTCTCGACAGCATCTATTCCATTTTTGAACCGGCAAAAAAGCATTATTCGTTGGATTCCATCGAAAGCTCGGCTGTTTTTAGTTTTGAATTTGAAGATGCACAAAGTAAAAGATATACGGCAATGATTGCTCCTTTGAATAAATTGCCGCTCCATCTGGTCTACATTGTCCCGCAAAATAAGACCGCTGCTTTATTAAGGGAAAAAAGCTGGAACTTTATGGTGTTTGCGGGAGCGTGCGTTTTGATTCTCCTTGTCGTGGCGTCAATTACGAGCAAAATTCTTTTTCGGCGCATGATTTCCAAGGATCTCGCGGACAGTGTGAATTCCAGTACGCTTTTCGATGCGATTCTCAGTAGTAAATATTTTTCCTTGATTTTAACGGACAACCAGTTCCGCGTTTTGCGCGCAAGTGCCAATATCGCAAGCGCATCGGGAGATGTGGACTGGCATAGCTTACAAGGAAAAAATCTTTGGGAAATCATTCCGAACCCTGAATTCAAGGATTTTGTCTTGAATGCCCAACGGACTGCGGCTCCGCAGACAAGCGAAATTGGACAGACGCAAATCGTGGTGCAGCAAAAAGACGGGAGTATCGTCTGGTGGAACATTTCCTTTAATCTTTTGATTGAAGATGACGCTTCGGTTCGCTACCTGTTTCTTGTATCGGATGAAACGTCTGCGGTGCGTAAGGATTCCATTTTGGATTCCATCATGGCGTCGTCCCAAAATACGATTATCATTTTTGACAGTGAACTGAAAATTTCATACGTATCCAACCGCATCGGGGATATTTTAGGGATTGATCCTGCAACTTTGATCGGTAAGCCTTACGACGAAATGACGGATTTCGGCGTTCCGCAAAAAATTTTGGATATGCCGATTTCGGCTTTGGAAAGTGGCTCGCGCTGGTCTGCAAATTTTGAACTTCCTTTGCACGATGGGCGGGTCATTTGGTGCCGTGGGCAAGGTTCTGTCCTTCTGTCCAAAGATTCGAGCAGCATTGGATACCTTTTCTTCATTACGGATATTACGCCGATTATTAAGGCTGAACAGGAAGCGAAGGATGCGACGAAGGCAAAGAGTGAATTCCTTGCCAATATGAGCCATGAAATTCGAACCCCGATGAACGCCATTATCGGAATGTCGGATTTGGCTCTTTCGACGGATCTTTCTCCGCGGCAAGAACATTATATCGATCGCATTTCGTATGCGGCAAAATCCTTGCTGGGCATTATCAACAACATTTTGGATTATTCAAAGATTGAAGCGAAGAAGCAAGAAATCGAACATATTCCATTTGCCATTCGCGAATGCGTTTCGAACGTACTTTCGATTGCTGTCGTTCGCATTGCCGGAAAGCCGATAGAACTTTTGGCCGATATCGATTCTCGAATTCCGGAACGTGTTTTTGGCGATCCGCTGCACCTTTCGCAAATTTTAACGAACCTGATCAACAATGCCGAAAAGTTTACGGAAAAAGGCCAGGTCGTGCTGAAGATGGAATTGAAGAAACTTGAAAATTCCAAGGCGACGATTTACACGAGCGTTGTCGACTCGGGCATTGGCATGACCGAAGAACAGGCCGGAAAACTTTTCAAAATGTTTGCGCAGGCAGACGGATCTACGACCCGTAAATATGGCGGAACCGGTTTGGGACTTGCCATTTCGCATTCTCTTGTAGAGCTGATGGGTGGGGAACTTCAAGTCAAGAGTCAAGTCAACCAGGGAAGTGAATTTTATTTCACTGTTGATTTCGATGTGGTCGATCGCCCGATATCCAAAGGCCGCACTCCGCTCGAAAACAAACGGATTCTTTTTGCCGAAAGCAACAAGGCATCCCAAGAAATCCTCCGAAAAATGGCAGCAGCCATGCATGTGCAGGCGGATTTTGCCAACTCTGCTGAAGAAGCGTACGCACGGTTTGAGTCCAATGCGGAAACGCCATATGATGGGATCGTTTTAGCTTGGACGCTTTCAGAAATGGGAGCGTTAAAGCTCGCAAAGCAAATGCAAAATTCAGGCCAAAAGGTGCCACCGCTTGTTGCCATTTCCAAATTAAACGACGAAGCCCATTTAAAGGATGCTATCGAAAACGGCTTCAAACGTTATTTGCCAAAACCATTCTTGCTCGAAGATTTGCAAAAAACATTGGAAGAAGCCTTGGGCTTCCGAGTTATCGAAGAAAGCAAGACGCGTAAGCCTCAGAAACAAAACGTTTACCGGTTCAAGCCGGCGAAGGTCTTGCTTGTGGAAGACAATGCGTTGAATCAGGAATTGGCCATTGAACTCTTAAACCGCGTTGGCTTAAATATCGATGTGGCAAATAACGGCGCAGAAGGCGTCGAAGCGGTCAAGAAAAATTCCTACGCTCTTATCTTAATGGATTTACAAATGCCAGTGATGGATGGCTTTGAAGCTACCAGACAAATTCGCGCTATGGAAGATCCCCTGAAAAAAGCTCTCCCGATTATCGCCATGAGTGCCAGAGCTCTCCGCGGAGACAAGGAAAAGAGCCTTGCTGCAGGTCTAAACGCTCACATTACAAAGCCGATTGATCCTGAAGAGTTTTACCAGGAACTTTCCCATTGGCTCGAACAGGAATCTTCAAAGGAATCCTCGGAATTGAATCCTGTGGAAGTCGCTGCGATCAAGGATCCGTTCCTCTCCATTTTCGATAAAATTCCGGATTTTGACGCCGAACTGGGCCTTTACCGATCGGCAGGGAGCAAATCCATCTACTTTAAAGTCATTCGTCGGTTTGTAGAGGATTTTAACGGTTTCGTTCCCAAAATACAGGAAATGGTTCAAAATAAGGATTACGTGGCGGCATCGCGAATGGCTCATACCTTGAAGGGTATTTTGGGAACCATCGGTTGTGCACCTTTGCAAGAAAAATTTGCAAAGCTTGAATACACGCTTTCTTCGAACCAGGAAGAGATTCCGCTGATTCCATGGACAAAGTTAAATGATCGTCTGCAAAAGCTCATCGAACGTCTATGCAAATCGATTCCGCTGGCTGCAGAAGTCCTTGGGGAACGGGAAGAAGCTCTTGTAGAAGATCCGGAAGCGATGACGAAGCTTTCCAAGATGCTTGAAACCATTGAACGGCCGATCCATGATGCGGTTCCTGCCGGTTGCCGAGCCGCTCTACAGCTCATTGAACACATCCGGTATGATGAATGCCGAATGGAGTGGATTAAACAGCTGAAAAAAGCGGTTGAAGACTTTGATTTTGAAACGGCGGAATCTGTAGTTGCCGAATTAAAAAAGACGCTCTAATGCGCCTTTACGCTCAAATAGAATGAAATTTCGTGTTTAGACGATCCCGGTAAACACGATTAACAAAACGACGGCTAAAATTCCGCCGATAATTGCCGACGCAATCCGAGAAGAACTTTTTTTCTTTTGGCCAAATTCATTCTCGACGATTTCATCGTAATCGGGAAGTTCCAGGTCCGCGGACTCCGCGCCTTCCTTCCAACCTGTTTCCGAATCGCTCCCGCAGTGGGGGCAGAAGGT
>DGSB01000042.1:0-181 GCA_002390045.1 Fibrobacter sp. UBA4373 | reverse complement strand
CAAATTTTTTTCACATCATCCATAGAAAATTCCTGCTCTTTACTGATAAAGTATAAAATGGGAACATTCTGAATTTATATACAAAAACCGCGCGGTATACACCGTGCGGTTTTTAAGCTTTTCGCTAAGTCCCAGGTTTTGCAACCATTAGGACGACAAGACTCGATTAGAGCTTGTTGTC
>DGSB01000086.1 GCA_002390045.1 Fibrobacter sp. UBA4373 | reverse complement strand
GAACTGCAAGCTATGTGCGCGTTGTTTCCGAAGACGGCGACGTGTTGCAAGGTGTTGGTTTTGAAAGCGATGCGCAGTTCGACAACTGGAAAATCCTATCGAACGTGACGGGAATTTTCCAGGATGCGGCAAAGCGTATGAAGGATGAAGACAAACGACAGGCTGAGGCAGAACGTCTAAGCAATCCGCCGTCCTCGTCATCGCAGGCGGCACCGAAGGCTCTTCCGGCAAAGCCTTCATCGTCGCCGTCCAGGAAGGCTCCGCCACGCGGTCTCCCGCCCAAGCCAAAGGCAGGGAAACCGTGATAAAGTCCCGCGCATTCTTCTCCATCGCCGTATTTTTTGTCGCGATCTTCCTTGCGTCTACTCTCGCTTTTGCGCAGTCTTCGCCGCTTATCATGTACCATGCCGACAACCTCGACGTGTCCCGCAAGCGCGGAACTCTCCTTTTGACCGGTAACGTCCACTTTGTCCACGACAGCGTTGCTTTCAAGACTCAGCGCGCCTCCTGGAACCGCAATACCGAAACGGTTGAATGTGGCGGCGGGTTTCTCTTCACGCATCCGTCCGGATTCGTGCGCGCAAGGAACGGCTCTTATCAAAGAAAAAGCGAAATTGCGATTGCCTCCGGCGAAGTGAGCGCTGGCGATTCTGCGGGCAATTACCTCATGACCGGTCAGTACCTCAAGTACGACCGCAAAGAAGATATTGTCTCCATTCCGATGTCGCCGAGACTTTATCAGTACGAAAAGCAGAAGGACGGAAAAATCGATACTGTGACGATTTCATCGCGCTCCCTCATTTTCGACAAGAAGAACAGCTTTGCGCAAGCCTTTCAAGATGTGAAGCTCACGCAGAAAGATCTCGTGGTCACTTGCGATACGGGTTACTTTAATCGCAAAGACAACTGGCTCAGCATGAAGGGCCATCCGACTTGCGATATGAAAAATTACCACCTCACGGGCGATTCCATTTTCCTCGTGCTCGATGAAACGGGCAAAATGCTCAAGTCCGCACTCGTGATCCGCAACGCACATGGCATCCAGAACGAAGCCCCGAAACGCGGCAATCCCGGCAACGTGACTGAAGCCTTTGGCGATACGCTCTACTGTGAATTCAAAAAGGGTAAAATTGAACGCCTTTACGTGAACGTGAACGCCAAGGGATTTTTCTACGAAACGGATTTGAAAGAATATCGCAATTTGATGGACGGCGACCGCCTCGATTTGTATTTTAAAAAGGGCCGCATGGACCGCGCGATTGTTTCGGGCAAGGCGCAGAGCACCTACTTTTACGTGAAAAAGGATAGGACCGTCTCTGGCAAGAACGAGGCGACAGGCGATACGATTCACATTTTGTTCGACGCTCAGAAGAACGCCGTGAAGTCGCTCAAGCTCATGGGCCGCAAAACGAACGCTAGTGGACGATTTATCGACTTGGAAAAGGCAAACCGCATCAAGGAAAATGCCAAGAAGGATTCGCTCGCAAGGCTTGATTCGCTTGCCGCAAAAGAAAAAAGTTCAAAGAAGAATTTGACAGAAAGCGATTCGACGACGATAAAGAAATCAGCGAATGATAAAAGGTTGAGAAGATTTTTAAACCGCCGGAGAGAAAAAGGAAAGCCGGTGGGCGAAACGAAAACGGAGGACGCACAGTGAAAAATTTGGTTAGCACGATACGCACCGACAAGCTGCGCAAGATTTATGGCCATCGTCAGGTGGTGAGTGATGTCTCCATTCAAGTTTCGCAGGGCGAAATCGTCGGGCTCCTCGGCCCGAACGGTGCCGGCAAGACGACCACGTTCTACATGATTGTGGGCATGGTCCGCCCGGATGCAGGTCACATCTTTTTGGACGATATCGAGATGACGGACAAGCCGATGTACAAGCGCGCCCGCCTCGGCGTGGGCTACCTCCCGCAAGAAGCTTCCATCTTCCGCAAGCTCTCCGTTGAAGACAACATCATGGCGATTCTCGAAACGCAAGACATGAAGCGTGCCGAGCGCAAAAAGAAGTTGGAACAGCTTCTCGAAGAATTCAAGATTACGCATATTCGCAAGACGAAATCCATGAGCTGTTCCGGTGGCGAACGCCGCCGTCTTGAAATTGCACGTGCGCTTGCAAGTGACCCCTCGTTCCTCTTGCTCGACGAACCGTTTGCGGGCATTGACCCGATTGCCGTTGCCGACATCCAGTCCATCATTTCGGAACTCAAGGACCGCGGCATGGGAGTGCTCATCACGGACCACAACGTGCGCGAAACGCTTTCGATTACCGACCGCGCTTACATTATGTACAAGAGCCAGGTGCTCACGGAAGGTTCTTCGCAACACTTGGCCGAAGACCCTGAAGCACGTCGCATATATCTCGGTGATTCTTTCCGCTTGGATTAGGAGTTATTATGAATCTTGGAATGCAGGCAAATATCGGACAGACGCAAGAGCAAACACTATCTCCCGCGCTACTCCAGTCTGTGAAGATGCTTCAGAAAACTTCGCAGGAACTGGAAACCGCCATCAAGGAAGAAGTCGAAGTCAATCCGCTTTTGGAAGTGGACGATGGCGACTTTGACGATCAGGAAGTTCCCGTCGACAAGGACCCCGAAGAACTCGACCCGAGAGCAAACGATTCCGATGAAATTCCCGATGATATCGAGGACAAGGCTCGCGGTTCTTTGGACGATACCGCCGATGTCGATAGCAGTTACCTCGATGGGGAATCTTCGGATGTGAACTGGGATAGCTATTTGGGTGATGGCACATCGTACGATGACGCTCCTTTTAACGATTTGAATTCTGGCGGGAAGGACCCGGACGAAGATTGGGACCGCCCGATCAAGGACGTGGGCAAGAGCTTGCAGGAACAGCTCGAAGACCAGCTCCGACTTTGGAACGGCACCCGTGAATTGCAGGAACAGTTGCAAGAAAACGGCGTGACTGAAGAACATTTTCGCAAGCTGGTCCAGTACCTCATCAACTCCATTAACGACGATGGATTCCTTTGCGATGCAAACCGCGACAATGAATCCGAAGCGATGGTTGTCCAGTCGGACGACAAGTACATCGACGAGATTGAACGCATGCTCCGCGGGGAACTCAAGCTCGAAGACGCAAGCCTCCCGGTGCGCGAAGCGGTTCACGTTTTGCAGTCCTTCAAGCCGAGCGGCATTGGTGCCCGCGACCAGCGTGAATGCTTCCTCATCCAGGCATACGCAATTCCGAATTTTCCGAGCCTTGCCATCCGCATTCTCGAAGAAGAATACGAGAATCTTTTGCAGCTCCGCTATGCAAAAATTGCAAAGGCGTTGAACGTTTCCGCCGACGAAGTCAAGACGGCTGTCGCAAGCCTCTCGCGTTTGCGCCCGCATCCGGGCTTCCAGCTTTCGCATTCGTATTCGCACATTATCAATGCGGATTTGAAGGTTGTCGAAAAGAAGGGCAATTACGAAGTCGTCTGCTTTAAGACCAAGATGCAGAAGTCGCTTCGCATCAACCAAACGTACAAGGCGATTCTTACGGACCCGTCTGCATCGAAGCAGGACAAGGAATATGTGAAGGCGCAGCTAGCGAAGGCAACGGACCTCATCAAGGCGGTCGATAACCGCTTCTCGACGATTGAGCTTGTGATGCGCTCGATTGTCAAACGCCAGCGCGGATTCTTCGAAAACGGCCCCGCATTCCTCAAGCCGATGATCCTCCAGGATGTGGCCGACGATGTTCATTTAGCTGTGAGCACGGTGCAGCGTGCGACCGACAAAAAGTACGTGGAAACGCCTTACGGCATCTACGAACTTAAACAATTCTTTACATCGGGTGTGAAGCAGGGCACAGCTCCGGATGCCGAAGAAGTCGGTTCTGCGCAGATTATCGATGCCATCAAGACGCTCATTGACGAAGAGGACAAGTCCTCTCCGCTCTCCGACCAGGACATCAGCGACGAACTTTTGAAGCAGGGAATCAAGGTGGCTCGCCGTACAGTCGCCAAATACCGCGAAAAAGAACTCAAAATCTTGCCCAAGAACCAAAGAAAACGCTAAAAAATCATGATTTTGGGCTATTTGTCATAGCAAATATTCCAAGATGGAACGATTTTTTTTGCAAAATCCAATTTAGTTGTGGATTTTTGAAATAAAAAGATGTATATACTTTAATTGCGGAACGGAAGTTCCAAAGAGTTTTTTAACGTTAATATATCTTAACATTAACATACGGAGGTTCAT
>DGSB01000084.1 GCA_002390045.1 Fibrobacter sp. UBA4373 | reverse complement strand
CTATGCCGGCGGGTCCCTTTTTTTATAAAGGGGGGGGCGTCCCCCTAATTACAGCCCCGACTCAGCCTGCTCTGCACGCAAACAAGCGGGGACACCCCACAACTCCCCAAAATTCTACTAGGGGGCCACTGCGCCTCGGAAATGGCCGTTCAAGTAAACTTGGCGACCGCATCACTCGGCTGGTTAGGGGACTCCGTAGGAGTCCCTCGCTGCTCGGCTCACCTATACGGAAATGCTAGCATTTCCGTGCAGGGTTCGCCTCACTGCTAGTCCTTGAGACAACGAACTGAAGTCCTGAGATGCTTGCCGTTGTTGATCAGGTACGCACCCTCCGTCGTGTGGTACAAGCACATGTAGTACGCGTCGTTGTCATAGCGCTCAGAAGAACTCCAGAAGTACGCGTCGTCTCCTTCGGAGTAGTAATTGCCATTGTAGAACAAGCCGGCGGGCAACGCGGAAAAGCCGAAAGCATCCTCGTTGTTGATGCCTTCGAATGGCGTCCAGCCAGTCTGGGACTTGAGGACATTGCCCGCAACATTTTCACCAGAATATTCCGTAATGTTATCATCCACGGCAACAATCAACTCTTTCCATTCATCTTGGCTTGGCAGGTGCCAACCCGTGGGGCAGATTCCGCGGATATCGCCCGTGCCCAGGTTGCATGCTTTTCCATAACCGCACTCCTCTTCGGGCTTCCCGACCGCAGCGGCCCAGGTGTACAGGCGACCGTACTTGGCGCAGTTTTCTTCCTTGTCTTCATAGCAATAGCTGTTCGTCGTTGCGTAGTTCAGGTTCTCGGCCATCCAGGTCTCGCTATAGCCCGTTCCTTCCGGAGCGATCGTCACCATCTTGTAAAGCTGTTCCGTTTTGTCCGCGAACTTGGCACAGAACTGTTTTTCAGGATTGTAGACATTACCGCCGCACAAGGGATAAACCGTTCCATCTTGACAGATCTCTTCGGAGGGGTCGTAAACTTTGCCGCCGCACAGATCATATACTACTTCATTAGAACAGAATTCTTTGGAGGGGTCGTAAACCTTGTCACCGCACAGATCGTACAATTCCGCTGCATAGCAGAACTTGTCCGCCGGGTCAAACGGATCCGTACCGCACATGGCCTTGTAGAGTTCAGTAGTCTTGGCATTTTCGCCTTCGCCGCATTGAATCGTAACGACGCCATCCACGTCGCTTACGATATCGCAATTCGTGCCATCTTCACCATTTTTTCCGTTCGTTCCGTTCGAGATGACTCCCACGGTCTTGCCGCCGCACATCACCTCAATGCCGGAACCGTCCTTAAGCGCTGTCGCCGTGCAGGACTCGCCGTCAGCACCATCCGCACCGTCTTCGCCATCCTTGCCGTTTTCACCGTCTTCACCGTTCTTGCCGTCTTCACCGTCCAAGCCATCGTCTCCCGGATCGCCTTTTTCACCCTTGAGCGAGGTCCAGCCGTCTGAAGTGCAGGCGTATACCTGCGAAGAATCGGCTGCGTAAATCAAAGTGCCGTAAAGGGAATCTTCACACTTCGGAAGTTCCTTGTATTTTTCGACCAAGTCAATTGCCGCTTTCTCGTTCACTTCGGTTACGTTGGTAACATCGTCGCCACAGGCTGTAAGCATGGCGATAACAGCGGCTCCAGCCGCGAAAGAAAATTTGATAGTGCTCATAACGCTTCTTGGATAGGATTTATTGGGTTTTATTCTTCCGTTTTTTTAGCGGCAAAGCGGCGTCCCTTGCCCGGTACGCGTGGCGGAAAATCGAATTTGATTTTTCCCGTTTTGCCGTCGAGTAAAAGGTAGGCGTCAAAGAGACGGTGCGTTTTGGCGGAGCGGAAGCCTTGAATCAGATCCGTCTTTTCTCCTACGAGCAGTTTCTTTAAATTGTCGGGGGAGATTTCCTTGCCCAGGATGACCTTGTTCAGACGGAGACCCGTCTTTTCCTTGTCGACATAGCTTTGAGAAACATAAGCGGTAAGCGTGTCGTAAACCGGGCTACCGTCGATTGGGGATTTTCCAAGTTCTTCGCCGAGTTCGATTTCTTCCGAATCCGCATTGTCGAAGGCGAACTTGATTTTTCCGTTTTCCAGAATGAGTCCGGCCGAAAATTCCATGCCGCGTTTGGAGCGGAATCCGGTCAGAGGGCCGATCTTCTTTTTGGTTAAAAGTTCCACCACTTCTTCGTTAGACATTTTACGGCCGCCAAGGATCTTTCGAATCTGGATGCCGTCTTCGGTTTCGAAACGGGAAACGCTTTCGTAAACCTTGATGCCGTCGACCGGGCTGAACGAAGCTTCTTTTCGGGTATCTTCTTCCTTGAAACTACGAATGTTCGAGACCATTTGTGTCGTCAGGTTTTCGATGCCTTTCATAAATTCGGCACGCGTTTCCTTGCCTTTTTCGATTTGGGACAGCTGATATTCCCATTCGCCGGTGAGCTCCGGAGACGTCAAGTTCTCGATCTTCATTGCGCGGGCGACTTGGATCAGTCCAAAGGCTTTGCTTGTGGGAACAAGCTCCTTGCCATCGCGGACCATGTACTTGTCGGAGATTAGCTTTTCGATAATCGCAGCGCGGGTTGCCGGAGTTCCCATGCCCCGGTCTTTCATGGCATCGGCGAGTTCGTCGTCCTTGACGAGTTTTCCCGCGTTTTCCATCATGGAAAGAAGGGTACTTTCGGTGTAGCGCGGTGGAGGATTGGTCAGTTCGTCTGCAATGACAAATTCAATGGCTTTAGCCTCTCCGCTTTTGTCAATCGGGGCCACATTGGATTCATCGTCCGAGGTCTTGCCGTAGACTTCCTTGAATCCAGGCGTTTTTAAAATCTTGCCTTCGGTTAAAAATTTCTCGCCTTCGATTTCCGTGATGCGAGTCGTATTTAAATATTCCGCAGCCGGATAGAATACCGCGATAAAGCGCTGGCAGATCATCGTGTAAACTTTGAGTTCTGCTTCCGAAAGCGACTTCATTTTGTTGCCGGTCGGGATAATGGCGAAGTGGTCCGAAATTTTTGCGTTGTTGAAAATGCGCGGATCCTTTTTGACCCAATTGTTTTCCAGAGCCTTTTCTGCAAATTTGGCAAGACCGCCTTCCATGGTGGCGAGAGTCTTTTTGACGGTGCCGACGTAATCTTCGGGAAGAGCACGGCTATCGGTACGCGGATAGGAAGTTAATTTGTGCTTTTCGTAAAGAGCTTGGGCAATCGAAAGAGTCGT
This sequence comes from Fibrobacter sp. UBA4373, assembly GCA_002390045.1. GTDB lineage: Bacteria > Fibrobacterota > Fibrobacteria > Fibrobacterales > Fibrobacteraceae > Hallerella. The sequence continues at coordinate 30,633 of DGSB01000084.1, read as the reverse complement.
TTTGGCACTGAAACCAAAGCGGTTGTTCGCTTCACGCTGAAGGGTTGTCAGGTCGTAAAGAGGACCGCATTTTTGTGTACTTGGCTTGGTCGTTTCAGTCACCGTGCCCGTTTTCCCTTTGCACTTTTTGACGATTTCTTCGGCTTTGCCTTCTTCCCAAATATGATCCTTGTCCGTTTTTTGTTCCGGGTCGAACCATTTGCCTTCGTATTCGGATTTGCCGGAGCCGAAGGTGCCTTGGATTGTCCAATAAGGCTTAGAAACAAATGCGTTGCGTTCTTCTTCGCGGTTGACGATCATGGCGAGCGTCGGGGTTTGAACGCGTCCGCATGGGGTCAGTTGGAAACCTCCAAAGCGGCTATTGTACGCCGTAAGACCACGGGATCCGTTGATGCCCACGAGCCAGTCTGCTTCGGAACGGGAGAGTGCCGCGTCGAGAAGGTTCTGCATCTCTTCATGGGTCCGCAGATTTTCAAAGGCTTCGCGAATCGAAGCGAGCGTCATACTCTGCATCCAGAGACGCTTTAAGGTTTTGCCCTTGAGGCCGGTTTTTCCCTTTTCAAATTCCAGAATATAATGGAAAATCAGTTCACCTTCGCGGCCAGCATCGCATGCGTTAATGATTGTTCCGACGTCTTTTCGACGGATCAGTTTTCCGAGGGCGGTGAGCTGCGCCTTGGAAGTCGGAATCGCTTTGAGCTGGAATTCTTTCGGAAGAATCGGGAGCGTTCCCATTTCCCAGCTTTTATACTTATCGCTGATTTCTTTAGGGTCGCAAAGGGTGACCAAGTGACCTAGAGCCCAAGAAACAATGTAAACCCCATTTTCATAATAGGTCTTTTCTTTCTTGAACTTTCCACCGGTCGTGATGGCGCGAGTGAGGTCCGCGGCAACACTTGGTTTTTCTGCGATAACGAGAGTTAATTTTTCTGCGGCTGTATCCGTTTTTTTGACCATTTGAAATTAACCTTTCCACTTAAAATGACCGGCTATTCCGAAGAGCACGGCAAAGACCGTAAAAGGAGCGTGAATGATTTCTACCGGGAGAAACCATCTGTAAAGTTCTTGCTGCTTAAAAATGCGCAGGCCGCGCTTTTCAACACAGCTATCGCCGATAAGTTTGACGAGAACGCCAAAGAGCGTTGCGATAAAAATCTTGAAGCTCAGGAACGAAAGAACGTAGCCGAGCGAAATCAGACAGAAAAAGAAGAAAATGAAACCGAGAAGAACGACGATTTTGGGAGCGTAGTACGTTGTCTTGGAAGCCCAACGTTTGCGCTGTTCCCAAAGCTCTGGAAGGGTTTCTTTTCCTTGGGTTGTGACGAAAGCTTCGGGGTCGATGGAATAGTGGGCCTTCCAAGGAGCTTCCCTGGCGAGCTTTTGAAGAAGCAGATCGTCGTCACCGCTTTGAATTTTTGAAACGCCTTCAAAGCCGTGAACTTCTTCGAAAAAGCTTCGGCGGTAGGCGAGGTTATTTCCGGTACTGGTGATAGGCGTTCCCATGGCGAGGGCTGCGGTCCCGGCGATGCGGTAAGCCATCGTTTCAACAGCCTGCATGTTCAAAATCCAGTTGGTTCTGTCTTTGGGAAGTTCGATATAGGAATGTCCTGCGACAAAATCGATTCCCGGTTCGAATTCGCGGACCATGGCGCGGATCCAAGTCGGCTGTACAATGCAGTCGGCGTCGGTCAATAAAAGAATTTCGCCTTCCGAAGCGGCAACGAGCTTTGCGATGGCGTTCTTTTTGGCGCTTTCTCCGGGAGAAAGTTCTGTAATGGTCACTACGTGGATTCTGTCCGGAAATTTTTTTGCGTATTCGGCAAGAATCTGCGGGGTGCGGTCTGTGGATCTGTCGTCGGCAATCCAAATGTCCCAACGACCCTTATAAAGTTGCTTCATCAGAGAGTCCAGGGTCTTGGAAATTCCGGCTTCTTCGTTTCGGGCGGACACAAGGATGCTGACTGAGGGAAGCGGGTTTCGGATAGAATTCCCCAAATGCACGGAACCCAAGGCTCGGTACATGCGGATTTCAAATACCGCATAGAAGATGGTCAAAAGGACCATCAAAGCGGCAAAGGCATACTCAAAGGCTATCCAAAACATTTTCGCTAAATGTAGTTCAAGAAAGTTTTTGGAGTGGGAGGTTCCGATTTAAAAAGCGTTGCATTTGGGGTAAAAAAATTTGTGCGGAATCTTCCCACTTCAAATCAACTGGGAATTTTTATCCCGCAAACGGAAAATTGAAAATTCGCTTTTACATGGATTTCAAAAAAAGGAAGCCTACTTTTATTGGAAAGGAGTAGACTATGAAGCAATTCTCAAAAAAATTATCTCTGGCGGCTGCAAGTGCATTAGGCTGTGTTGCCTTGTTCGGTTGTGGCAGTTCGGATTCGAATAATACAACTTCTGCAACGGATTCTACGTTCGATTCGGACGTCGAAGCGGTGAATCTTTGTGGGGATTATACCACCTATGAAGATGGCCTTGGAAATACATACTGCATGGATCTTGCGACGGGAGCCGTTGTGTATTCGGTGATGGCTGACGGCACGATTGTCTATGCGACGGTGGAAGGCGAATCGGAAACCAATCCGGGAACGGGTGTGGAATCGTCGGCTTCGACAGGGGATACGTCTTCTGGGGATACGAGCTTGATTACTTCTTCAGGGGCATCTACTGTTGTAGAAAGTTCCACTTCGACCGCTTCGAATGCGGTCTGCGGAGAAACGACGAATCCGACTTCGATTGTGGGGAATCTCTATTTCTATAGCGATGCGCAAGGCTCCTATTATTATAACATGGCTGATGCAAGCTGTACGAAAGTTTACCTGACGGTCGCCTCTTCTTCGAGTGCTGCTGTGGAAACTTCGAGCGCAACCGTGCAGACGTCTTCGGCGTCCAATCCATGGATGGTTTCTTCTTCGAGCGTTGCAACGGCGACTTCGAGTGCAACGGTTGTCGTCATGTCTTCGGCTTCTGTGGAATCGACGGGTTCTACTCCGTCTGTCACCTTCTCCACTTCGGGTGCGAGTGTGGAAAACAATAATAACTGCGTGTCTATCGAAGGATCTGTTGTAACGGTCCTTTGCGCTGGCAATTATTACTTTGCAGGAACTTCGAACAACGGCCAGATCATTGTGGCGGCGCCGACAAGCGATAAGGTTTACCTTTTCCTGAATGGGCTTACGTTGACAAGCAGCGATGCTCCGATTTATGCACAGTCTTCGGACAAGACGTTTATCGTGGCTGTGAGCGGAACGACGAACACGTTGACGGACGGCAGCTCTCGTTCCAATGTATACAGCTATACAAAGGACGGCGAATCGAAAACGGATACGACCGGCGCAGCTATCTATGCCAAGGACGATTTGACGATCAAGGGCTCTGGCACCTTAAAGGTGACGGGTAATTATAACAACGGTATTCAGACGGCCAAGGATTTGAAGGTCAAATATGACGATGAATTCGGTGGCGCTCCGACGATTACCGTGACGGCTAAGAACAACGCTTTCAAGGGTAAGAATTCGGTCGAAATCGACGGCGGTGTCTTGAACTTTACGGCAACATCCGGTGACGGTATCAAGTCGGATGAAGACGACGCAACGGAAATTGCTGAAGGCAAGGGACGAGTTTTGATCACAGGCGGAACGATTACCGTGAAGGCTGGCGATGATGGCATTCAGGCTTCGAATTACTTCTTGATTGACGATAGCGTCAGCGTTCCCAAGCTCACGGTGAATGCTTCGGGTAAAGCTGTGAAAACGGATAGTGCAGGCGGATCCATTTATGTGTACGCGGGAACCTTGGACTTGACTTCGACGGCAGACGACGGTCTCCATTCGAATGCCGATGTGTTCTTGGAAGGCGGCTCGGTGACGATCAGCGCAGGCGATGATGGCGTTCATGCGGAAACAAACCTGAACTTGAACGGATCGACTGTCTATGTGAAGACCGCTACGGAAGCTTTTGAAGGCTATTACATCTACGCGAATGCAGGGATTACGGCTGTATATGGAACGGATGACGGCTGGAATGCCGCGGGCGGTTCGACGAGCACTTCGACAAGCAGTGGCTGGGGCGGTAACATGGGCGGCGGCATGTCGTCGAGCGTAGGCCATATCGTGATTTCTGGCGGTTATCATTACATTAGTGCGTCGGGAAATGACGTGGATGTTTTGGATGCAAATGGAACGGCAACGCAGACCGGTGGTGTGTTGATTCTTGAAATGCCGTCTAGCTCGGGAACATCTTCTGGTGGCATGGGCAGTAGCTGGGGTGGTACTCCTGGTTCTTCGGGAGGTACGGGATCTTGCTCGATTAATGGCGCCGGTGGCTTGATTGATACCGATAACGGTTATTCGATTACGGGCGGCGTGATGCTTGGATTCGGAAGTCAGACGGAAGAATATCCGAATTGCACGGCAACGTCCTATACGAATTCGAATTACTACGGATCTAGCAATGCGGCCTTTAAACCGCAGGGCTCGGGCAGCATGATTCTCTATGGTGGAAGCGTGACCTCGGTTTCTACGGTCGATGTTTCTTCGATGACCGCAGTGAACTTCCCGAATGGTTTGACTTACTATTATAAATAGTTTTACTCCATACCAATAACCGAAAAAGGCTCTCCGAATGGGGAGTCTTTTTCTCTGTAGGATCGTTTTGAAGCGTCAAAAATCTTCTTGGAACGAAAAGTCTCGTGTGGAACAAAATGTTTCGTCAATTTGCGTAAAAAATGGTTCACAGAGAGGTTCTTGTGGGAATGTTTTCCCACTTTGCGGATATATTAAAAGCGTGAGGTTATTATGAAGCAAAAAATGTCTTCTCTCAAATGGGTTTGCGCTGCGTCGGCTTTTGCCTTTCTCGCGGCATGTTCCTCTTCGGATTCGGGAACGAGTGCAAATGATGTGGATTCATCGAGCAGCGTCGCAAGCGTAATCGAAGAGTCTTCTTCTGGAACTTCAACAGAATCTTCTTCTGCCGATGGCGTGACTTCGAGCGCGGCCGGTATCTCTTCGGCTTCCGATAGCGATTCTGACGAATCGACGGCGACAGATACGGATACGCTCAGCACGAGCACTTGGCTCACTTGGGATACCCCGACTTCTCCGACAGCCGCTGCGTATTCGGCCCCGGATTCCGCTGTTATCGTGACTCTGTCTGAAAGCGGATTCTCGGTGACGAATGCGGGTACGAAATCGATTTCGGTTGCGGAGAATAAACTGGTTGTCGGAAGCGCGGGACTTTACGTGTTCAGCGGTTCCATGAGCGATGGCCAAATTCTCGTAGCGGCCGATGAAAATTCCACGGTTGAATTCGTCTTTAACGGCGTCATGCTTGGAAATTCCGAAAACGCACCGCTCTTCTTGGTTTCGGGAGATAAATTGAAGCTCGAACTGGCGGAAGGTTCTGTGAACGTTCTTTCCGATGCGCGCCATTACGCTTACATGTCTGTCGGTGAATATACAGAACAGGATTCCGTTCCGAAGGCGTGTATTTATGGCCGTGAAGATTTGACGATCAAAGGCAACGGAACTTTGTATGTCACCGGAAATTTCAACAACGGAATCCATACAAAAGCGGATCTTGTGATTAATGATAACCCGACGATTTATGTGAACACGGTCAATAATGCCTTGAAGGGCAAAGGCTCTGTGCGCATTAATGAAGGCGGTACCTATTATCTTCGTACCGGTGATGGCTCGGGCATTGTTTCGGATAAGGAAACGGATTTAGCGAAGGGACGTATCTGTATCAAGGCCGGAAATTACACGATGGATGTGGGAAATAGCGGAATAAAGGCTTTCTACACGGATTCGATTTCCGGAGGATCTTATACCATCCATTCGACGGATGATGCTGTGCAGGCTGCGACTGTGATGGTTTATGGCGGTGAATTTACCGTGGAATCGGGCGATGAAGGCTTCAACGCCAAGGCGGCGATGTACCTGCGTGGCGGTTCCGCAACGATTACCAAGAGCTCCAAACCGTTCGTTTCGACAAGCGTGATGGCGGTGTCTGGCGGAAGCTGGTTTGGACTTGGCGGTGGCTATGTAGAAACGATGGTCCCGACCGAAGCGTCGGTATATACCGTTGCGAGTGAACTCCCTGCAGAAATTGCAAGCGGAGCGTTGGTGACGATTGAAAACGCTTCCGGAACGACAATCTATTCTGCTGTAGCGGGTAAAAAGATTTCGTCGATCTATGCGTCTTCCGCAGACTTCTCCGCAGGGACTTATACGGTGTATGCGGACGGGGCATCGGTATGCGCATTCACTTTCGATGGAAATTCTTTTGTCGCATCCAGTTGTGTTGCCGAATAAATCTTTGAATCAATCCATGAAAAGGTTCGCGTTCTGCGAACCTTTTTCTGTTTAGACGGCTTCGGGACTATTATTCGTTTTCTTCGTCTTCCTTTTCTTTGAGAATTTCGGAAGGGAAGATGCGGAAGTATTCTCGCTTTTTGTCTTCGAAAAGTTGCAGCATGCGTTCCTGTTCAAATTGTTCGCGGTCGATATTCTGCATAAAGTATTCGTTGTTGCGGAACTCGTGCTTGGTCAATAGCTCTTTGACTTCGACAGAAAGATCCACGTCATCCCAAAGAATGTACATGGAACCGATTGCGCCTTCGCCAAAAATGCTGACGTCGAATTGAATGGAATTGGCATGCGTGGTATCCACGTTAGAAATTTGAGAAGCCTTTTTTGGCTGAAAAATCACCGGATCGTTCGCTGCGAAAACAGCGGAACTGGTCAGGGTAAAAGCCAAAAGCGCACTTCTCCATTTCATAGACGGATCCTTACATGGCAAGAGGAAGCCACGGTTTGACTTCGGTGGATGTTTCGGGAAGCATTCCAGCACGGGCGCGGCGGATGGCTGCAGCAGCAATCATGGCTCCGTTATCGGTGCTGTTATAAAGCGTCGGGAAGGCAAGACGGATGCCATGGCTTTCGCAATATTTGCCAAGGCGTTCTCGGAGAAGTCCATTTGCAGAAACTCCGCCGCCCACGATCAAGGTTTTAAGCCCTGTCTTTTTGAGTGCCCAGATCGTTTTTGAAACAAGGCTGTCGATAATCGCATCTTCGAGAGAAGCGGCGATGTCGCCAAGATTTTCTTGAATATATTCCGGCGAATTCGATTCCACGAATCTGCGGACTGCGGTCTTGAGCCCGCTAAAGGAGAATTCTCCGTTGTCTTCGTTTTTGAGAGCGCGGGGGAAGTTGTGGAATTTGCGGTTCTTGCCCTTGGCGAGCTTCCCGATGGTAGAGCCAGCTGGGTATTGAAGCCCGATTAAGATTCCGCTTTTGTCAAAGGCTTCTCCGGCGGCGTCATCGCGAGTTCTGCCGAGGAGCGTGTACTTGAAACCCGGTTCTTCTACAACAAGTTCCGTGTGGCCGCCTGAAACGGTGAGGGTCAAATAAGGAGGTTCCAAGTCCTGTTCGGTCAGCCATGCAGCAGAGAGGTGTCCTTCCAAATGGTTGATGCCGTAAGCCGGGATGTTCAGATCGCGGGCGAGTCCGCGGGCAAAACTCGCTCCGACGAGCAGAGGACCCATCAGTCCTGGTCCGCGGGTAAAAGCGATCGCGTCAATATCTTTGAGAGAAATCTTTGCCTCGCGGATCGCTTCTTGGCAAATGGTCGTGATCTTTTCCAAGTGAGCGCGCGCAGCGACTTCGGGAACGACTCCGCCATATTTGGCATGTTCCTGAATTTGGCTGTAAAGCGGGTTCGATAAAATTTCAAGCGGATCGTCGCGTAAAATTGCGCAGGCGGTTTCGTCGCAGCTGGATTCAATTCCGAGCCAAATCATTTTGCTATCTCCGTTTGCACTGTCTTTTGGGTATCTGCCGGTGCGCTTGCAGAAAGCGTTGTCGAATCGCTTTGTGGAGCTTTCTTTTCAACAACAGGCGCTTTCTTTTTTAGATAAAACTTTTCGGGACGAACCTGGAAGCTTTTGACATCGCTGTTGATTCGGACGGTCGGTTCAAGACTGTCGGCATCTTCAATCGCAAAGCGGTTGAATTCGATGAGAAGCATAATATCTTGCTTTTGAAGCTTGGAAAGCACTCCTTGGCCGCCTGAGACTTCGACTGTCGCCATGGAAGGTTCGAGAGCGTAGAGGGAACGGTCATATTGGCCGATCAGCTGAACAGGAATTCGGACAAAGGATTTGCGGTCTAAAGGCTGAACGGAAACCGGAACCTTGGCGATGCTATCGCTAGGAGTCACGTAAGGAGGCAATTTGGAAAAATCTAGAGGAATGTGGAATGTCGCGTCGGCATCCAGATTCTGCTTGGTGACTTCTTCTGTTGTGATTTCAAAAATTCGGGTAAGCGCTTCACGGGCTCCCGAAATGAGAATCGTATCCGGGTTAGGCGTCGGAACACCGATGATGGTGTAGCCATCTTTGGCGTCGAAAGAACCTTTTAAATGCACGGGGATGGATCTTGAAATGCGCGTATCGATTTCCACTTCCAAAGCGGCAATTTGGTTTGCGCTCAAGTAATGGACTTTGGGAAAATCCGGAGCGATAAAGTTTTCTTCGGAAAGAATAATCCGTTCAAGCCCTAATTGGGCGTCGTGCAAATCGACAAGAATTTTCGCTGCCGATTCATGCGAGGCTTTTAAACGAATCAGGTCGATTGCGGTTCCGCTGACGGTAATCGTGATCTTTTGAGCAGGTCTCGAGGCGATGGCGAGCGTTTCGGGTAAACGAGTAAAAACGAGTGGCACTTGAATGTCGATTTCCGTGACTCGCGCGGACACGACATAAAACCACAGGGCAATGCCAAAAATACAGGCGATGATTTTAAGACCGATGTGTTTCATCTCTTATCCAAAAATAGTTATAAAAAGTTATATTCGTCTGCGTGTTCAGTCAGATCCGTTATCTAATATCCGAGGCGTTTCGAGGATGGAAAGAACATCATACAGTTGTCTTTCCGTCTTTGGTGACGATTTTCCTTTGCTCAATCCTTTTGGGGCTTTCCTTGGCGTCTTTGCTGGGCTCTTATCGCCTTTCGCACGTTGAGGATCGGCTGTATCGGGTAGAAGTCTTCCTGAAAAATCCGGTCTCGCCGGATTCACTCGAAAAACTGCAAAATGAGTTGTTCCAAATCAAACAATTTGAGACGGTTGTCTACAAAAGTCCAGACTCTGCCATGCAGGATTTTAAGAAGCACTTTTCGGACGAGATGCTTTCGCTCGTGAACGGAAATCCGTTGCCCGCTTCGTTTGTGATGACTCTTGCCCCTCGTTATCGGGAGCCCGCTCTTTTGCATGAAGTCGTTTTGAGCTTAGAAAACAACCCGTCTTTTGACGCGGTGGAATCTCCGGTGGACTTTGTAGATAGAATTTCGGAGTGGAAGTTTTCGATGATCTTTTGGCCGATTGCGACAACCGCCCTGATCTTTGTGACGTTATTCTTGATTATTGGAAATGCGGTCCGGCTTTCTCTTTTTTCGAGAAAGCTTTTGGTGGAAAACATCAAGTATGCGGGAGGCTCTGCGTTTTTCATTGAATTCCCGTTTTTGCTTGAAGGGGTCATGCAGGGTGTTTTTGCCAGTGGCGTTGCGGCGTTGCTGCTTGGCTTTGCGGAACGTTCTTTAGTGAAGGAAATTCCGGTTTTGGGCTATTACCTGTCGGGCTATAGCGTACTACTTCTTTTGGTCGTGGTCGCTGTAACACTTGTTTCTGTCTATTCGAGTTATCGAAGCGTCCGCGAATTCTTAAAGCGGGATGCGATTGAAAACTAGGCGAAGTCTGGATGTCTCTTTTTCGCCTGATACTTTTATGGATGCTGGTAACGCTTGTGGTGGCGCCTGCTTTTGCCGCCAAGAAGTCTACGAGTTCGCAGCTGGCGACGCAACGTGCGGAATTGAAGAAGCTTGAATCGAACCTTGCCAAGCAGCGTAAAAAGGTAAAGCTTCTGGAATCCGAAGAAAAGGGCGTGCTGAATACGATCGCCCTTCTCGACGAAAACTTGAACCGCACCAAGGAATACGTTCAACTGCTTGCCAAAAATGAATCGACCGTCAAAACATCCCTTTCGGAACTCAATCGCGAATTGGATTCTTTGGACCGCGAAATCGATCGTCGAAATGCGGCCATGCGACTTCGCATCCGGGAACTTTACATTCACGGAAGCTATGGAGCCCTCGAAGGCATCCTTGCCGCTCTTCGGGGCGAAACCTCTCCGGAAGGGCAAATTTATTACGTGAACCGTCTGCTTTCGGAAGATAGGGAAAAGGTGGAAAGGCTCTCTTGGCTTTTGCGGGAAAGGGCTTTGAAAAAGAGAGAAGCATCCGCTCGCCTTTCGGAACTTCAAACGCTGCAAAGCAAAAAAGCGGCGGAAGAAGAAGGCTTGAAAAATCAGATTCAGACGCAGGGGAATGTCCTTGCGACCGTTCAAAAAAGTAAGAACCTGCAGCGCAAGGCCATTCAAGAAATCGAGCGCAATCAAAAGATGATGCTTTCGCTAATCCGGCAGCTCGAAAAAAAGCGCGAGAGGGAACTCGCTCAAGCGAAGAAGGCAAAACAGAAAACGAAAAAATCGGATAAGTCCGGAAAGAAACTGGTCAAGCTTCCCAAGGAGCCTGTAAAACCGGTTGGTCCGAAGTGCATGCCGTTAAACGGATCTGTCATCAGCGAATATGGAATGCATGAACATCCTGTTTTGCATATCATGACGCGAAATTTAGGCGCCGAAATCCGTGGCAAGAAAGGTGAAAAAGTCAAAGCGGCGGCGGCTGGAACTGTGGCGATGGTGACCGAAATCGATGGCCGTGGACCTACTGTGATCCTAGAGCATGAAGGTGGCGTCTATTCTGTGTACGGTCATATGAGCGCGATTCGTGTCAAAGAAGGCGATAAAGTCAAAAATTGCCAAGATATTGGTACGGTCGGCGATATAGGATCGCTAAATGGAATTAAATTGTACTTCCAAGTTAGCGAAGGTACCGATACGGTCGATCCTTTGCAATGGTTGAGAAGAAAATGACGAAGTATTGTTTGCAAGGTCCGGAATCTCAGAAAGGCGCTCGACAGCTCCTCGAAAATGCGCTTGTTGAAAATCGATTCCCGCAGGCAGTGCTGATCGAAGGCGAACGCGGAATCGGAAAAAAAGCGCTTGCCATTGAACTTGCCAAAACCCTTTGCTGCACAGATTCGGAGACGGCTCCCTGTGGACACTGTTTTGGCTGCAAATTGGCGATGGACCCAGGGAATGTCCAAAGCTGGGTGATCCCTCTAGAAACTGCCGAAGCGAATGCGAAGTCGGCAAGTTCGGCCAGCGAAAACTCCAAGGCGAAGACCGTCGAAGATTACAAGGCGGGCTATGTCGCCGAGATATTCAAAAACCCGTATTCGACTTCCATTATTTCTAGCGTAGCCCAGATTTCGGTCGACCAGATCCGTAGCATGATGTCGCAATTTTCTCGTGCAAGTGAAGGCGTACGAGTGGTGATCATTGCCGAAGCGGACCGAATGAATGAAGCGGCGGCGAATGCTCTTTTGAAAACGCTAGAAGAAGTGCCGACGAATACATACTTTATTCTGACGTCTTCGGTAGCTGGACGTTTGTTGCAGACGATCCGCAGTCGCTGCTTAAGTTTGCGGTTGCCGCCCCTTTCGATAGCGGAAGTGGAAGAAATTGTCAAGAATACGACTGGGGAAAGTCTTTCTCCGGATGCGCTTGGCATGTCTCTCGGTTCGCCGGGTATGGCCATGTACTATAATGAAAGCATTGCCGAAAACGAGACTCTCGCGTTTGAATTCTTAAAGGACAGTGTGGAAGGAAATTATTCCGACTTGTTCTTTGAACTGGACAAGGCGTTCCCCCGCGGTGCGGCGGCTGCCGATGCGGCTGTCATGATGCTCGACTTCCTTGCCTTTATGCTGAATGACGCTCTTCGTCTGATGGCGAAAGAACCGGTACGTTTAGTGGATCGCCGAGAGAGTCTTGAACGATTGGATTTGGGACGCTTTGGCGCAGAAGCGATCGAGAAGGCGATTCTCGATGTCAATTCGACAGCGGCAAAAATTGCAGGCCGAAAAAATTCCGCGATCGTTGCCCTGCAGACGCTTTCCATTGGTTTGTTTGAAGGATACAAACGATGAACGCGGAACTGTTATCGACGTCCATTGCGCACAAACTGGACATTCCGCATTTGCTTGCGAGAATCCTTGTGTCGCGGGGTGTCGTTTCGGTAGCTCAAGCGTACGAACGTTTGTACAGTTCCCCTTCGCATGTGCTCGATCCTTTGTCGGAAGAATCCCCGATGCATGGAATGAAAGAAGCCTTGGATTGGATTGACCGGGTCAAAGCTTCGGGCGAAAAACTTTGCATTTTCGGCGATTATGACATGGACGGTCTCACGGGAACGGCCCTTTTAAAACGAGGCCTTTCGGAAATCGGGATCGATGCGTCTTGGCATTTGCCATGCCGGTTTGGAACAGGTTCGGGTTATGGACTTTCGAAAGAAATCGTCGACCAAATGCTTTCCGAAGGCGTCAAATATCTTTTGACTGTCGATACGGGCATTACCGCCAATGCGGAAATTGAATACGCAAATTCCAAGGGCATGCATGTGATGGTAATCGATCACCATGAACCCTCGGGAGACGGACTGCCCCCAAGCGATGTTTTGCTCGATCCTTGCCAAGAAGAATGCGGTTACCCGAATAAGTCTTTATGCGGAGCCGGAGTTTCGTACAAATTCATCGATGCTCTTTTAAAAAAAGAGAACAAGGGTTCCGGTGAAAAATATTTGGACTTGGTCGCTCTCGGAACCTTGGCGGATCTCGTCGAGATGACGCCCGAAAACCGTTATTTGACGCGGCGCGGACTTTCGATGCTGATGAACAGCAAATGGCCTGGCGTCAAGGAACTTTGCCGCCGGCAGCTAGAGAGCTCTCCTTGTGTGGGTGGGCAAGATGTTCTGTTCCGGATTGCGCCGATCATGAACGCTCCGGGTCGTATGGATAAACCGGATGCGGCGCTTGAACTTCTTTTGTGCGATAACGTTTCGGAAGCTTCGGCCATTTTAAACCGTCTTTCGAAGTATAATGATTTGCGCAAAAAGACGGAAGCTGAAATTTCGACCGCGGCGATTGCCTGGGTAAAGGAACGCTATGGGGAAGATATTCCTAGGGTACTGGTTGTGGATGGAAAATCCTGGCATCCGGGTGTAATTGGGATTGTCTCTGCCAAAGTCGCTCAAGCTTTTAATCGACCGGCAGCCGTGCTGACTGTGGAAAATGGAATTGCGCAGGCTTCGGCTCGAGCCGTCCCAGGGTTTAACTGGCACAAGGCGTTGTTCGAAGTTCGGGATCTTTTTTTGCGTTGGGGCGGTCATGCGAATGCAGCAGGATTTAGCTTAAAGGAAGAAGACATTCCGGAATTGCGGGAACGTTTGCAAAAGCTTGCCGACGATCAGAATTTCCAAGCTTGCGAAGAAGCGAAAGAAGAAAATTCGGAACGCATTCCAGCCGCTTTGAACGAAATCACGCCGACGTTCATGTCGGCCGTTCAAGAACTTGAACCCTTCGGCGGAAAAAATCCGTACCCGATTCTGTTTGCAGAAAATGTTCAGGTGGAAAAATTGCGGGAACTTCGTGGCGGGCATTTGCAGCTAAAGCTTTCCCAACATGGAAGCCCGGTTTTTTCGGCGATTGCCTTTGGAATGGCCAATGCCAAAAAACTGATTGAACGCCAGCACAAAAAGATTTCGATTGCCTTCGAGCCGATCTGGAACGTTTACAATGGCCGCAAGAGCATTCAGCTCTTGATCAAGGACATTGGTGAATGAAAAGAAAAAGGTTCCTCGGGGAGGAACCTTTCGCTTTTATTTTCAAAACTTTAGTCTTCGTTCTTGGGGGCCGGAGAACGGAGAATCTTGACGAGCTTGTCTTTGCACTTGTCGATCAAGACGAAGGATTCGAACATACGGGCCTGGCGCCATTTCTTTTCGAACTTTTCTTCCCAGTTGATGGCGACTTCTTGCGGGTTTTCCCGGCCTTTCTGTTCTTCGTTACGATACCAGACTTCCTTGCTGATTTCCTTGATCAGATCAGCCATGTCGGCTGCCGGCTGCAAGGAACCACGAACAAGCAGGTACGCGCGAAGATTGTCGAGGAGGACTTCGTCGCTCGGCGTAGCGCTATCTTCTTTGGAAATTGCCCAGACACGATTTTTATGGCGTTCAGCAAAACCGAGCAGACGCTGTTCGATCTTTGCCAGTTCGCCCTTTTCATATTTGGCTTCAACCGCTTCCCGCGGATAATAGATAGAGTCTGGATAGTATTCGATCATAAGCTCTTTCGGTTAATGCCCGGGGCGGGACTTGAACCCGCACGACCTTAACGGCCAAGGGATTTTAAGTCCCCAGTGTCTACCATTCCACCACCTGGGCAGGAGTGAATAATCCAAATATAGAAAAATTTAGCTTTGAATCAATCAAAAAATGGAAACTTAAAGGCGATTTGCGAGTTCACGCCCTTGGGCAATCCGCTTGGCCATGCCAATTCCGTCGATTCCGTTTCCGCCCATCAGAATGCCCGGATAGGCTTTTTCGATGCCTTTGTAGGCTTCTTCGCGAATCGGGGTCTTCAGATCGTATTGCGGAATCGCTTCTTCGTGATGGGTCACTTCGAAGAGATCCGGCTCCATATGAGGAATTTTCAGGATGTCGGCGACTTCTCGGGAGACCATTTCTTTGAATTTGTCCGCAGGAAGGTCGATGAAGTCCGGGTGACGGAGACCGCCGACAAAGACGGAAAGAAGAGCTCCACCTTGAGGGGCGCGATTCTTAAAGAGCGTCGACATATAGAGAATGCCGAGAATGTTGCGGTGCTCCTTGGAAGGCATCAGGGCTCCGAAGCCGTTCAGGGGAACGCCTTCCCATTTCTTAAAGCCAATCGCTACTTCGGAAACTTTGGCGTAAAGGACTTCGCCTGCGCCTGGGAATTTTTCCTTGACAAAGGGAAGCGCTTCGAAAACATGGCTTGCGCCTGCGGTAAAGATGACGTGATCGAACGGACCGTAGGTTTCTTCGCCGGCGTGAATCTTATACTTGCCGTTTTCCGGAACGACGACAGGATGATTGCCCAGCACAAAATTTTCCCTGCCGATGGCGTTTGCTAAATGTTCGGCGAGAACGGAAAGACCGCCTTGGGTAGAGAAGACCTTCTTGGTCGCTTTTTTGTTGCGTTCGGGTTTGGGTTCCTTCATTTTGGCGATGGCGCCGCGAATAAAGCTACCGTGTTCCTGTTCCAAATTGTAAAGCTTGGGGAGCGCATACTTGGGAATCATCACGTCCGGATTCCCGGCGTAAACTCCCGAAACAAACGGGTCGATTGCGTAATCGAGCATCGACTGTCCCAATCGTCTACGGACCATGCTCGAAAGGTTTTCGTGCGGGTCGGTACCGCGCTTGCGGAACGGTTCAAACGGCATTCCGAATTTGTCTTTCCAAGAGAAAAGCGGAGTCGTGAGACCGCTGAAAATACCCGAAGGCAGGGCGCAAAGCTTGCCATTTTTCAAAATAAAGCGATTGCCGGCAACGCTTGGAGCTTCTTCCAAAAGGTCACGGATTCCCAGATCTTCGTAAAGTTCAACGACTTCCGGAAGGCTGACGGAGCCAGTGCTCGGACCGGTTTCGTACGTAAATCCGTTTTTTTGGATGGTGTGCATCACACCGCCCACGCGGTTCATCTTTTCAAAGACTTGGATCGAATTTCCGTTTTTTTTAGCGTAAAACGCACAAGAAAGACCGGTAATGCCGGCACCGATAATCGCAACGTTCTTCATAGCGCTCAAAAAATACAAAAATGAGGGGGTGTTGTCCGAAGACAACTGAGAAATCACAAAAAAGGTGATAAAGTGCATTTTAGAAGCGATATTTAGAATGGTGGATTATAAAAAAAGGATGTGTGATATGGGAAAAATCTCTCTTTGGAAAAGCGCTCTCGCGATCGCGGGCTTGGCGTTTGGTTTGTCGTCGGCGAGCTCAGTAGCGGTACATGACCCGTCGGTAGTTCTTGTTTATAAGGATGCGTCCGGAAATTCGTACCCGGAACAGGATGCCTCTAAGTCGCGAACAAAATACTATTACATCTTTGGTACGATGGGCGGCGCCGCTTATTCTAAAGATTTAATCAACTGGACGGAATTTACGCCGACATATTTGGCGAATGGAACGCTTTCGACGGACTTTTCCAAAATCGTCAGCGTAGGGGCGACATGGTCCGGCTGGACGACAGCTTCTGATGCGCAGACAAACTATTGGGCTCCGGATATCATCTGGAACAAGTCCATGAAAAAGTGGTGCATTTACTATTCGGAAAATGGAGACGATTGGAAATCATCGATTGGCCTTCTGACTTCGGATCAAATTGAAGGACCGTATTCCTATGCGGGAACGGTTGTTTTTGGCGGAATGGATTCGGGCACGAGTGGCGCAGGTAATGAGGATTATAAAAAAGTCACCGGATCGAGCACGATTGCGAATCGCTATTATATGCGCAACAATGGGACCTATTCGAATGGTTGGGATGGCGGTTATGGCGTGAGCGCTATCGACCCGAATGTCTTTTACGATCAGAGTGGAAATCTTTGGCTTTTGTACGGTTCCTGGTCGGGTGGACTTTTTATGCTGAAGCTTGACCCGTCTACGGGACTTCGCGATTACAGCTACTCTTATGGGACTTCTGAAGTCTGGGATAATGGCGCTTTGCAGTCGGATCCCTATATGGGAATTCACGTGGCCGGAGGCTATTATGTGAGCGGTGAAGGATCTTATGTGGAATATATGAAGGATGCGGATGGAAATGGGTATTATTACATGTTCATCAGCTACGGATTTTATTCTCCGGATGGCGGCTATACGATGCGCGTTTTCCGTTCTAAGGAGGTGACGGGGCCGTATACGGATGTGACTGGCGATAAGGCGATTTTCTCCAAGTATATCTATAATTATGGAACGAATACGACTTATGGATATCCGATTATCCAGGGTTATCGTTGGAGTTTTTGGGATGAAGGCAGCGGTGAAGTCGCCGACGGTCACAACTCCCTGTTGACCGATGATGATGGCCGTTACTTTGTTGTATATCACCGTAAGATGACGAACGGAACGGCTTGGCATAACGTGGAAACGCATGAACTTGTCTTTAACAAGGCGGGCTGGATTGTGCCGCTTCCGTTTGAACATCGTGTCGGCTACGGGCTTCCGGATTCGGCGATTGCTCTCGATGAAATCGCGGGGCTTTATCATGTGATTTTGCATGCTCCTTATGCGCAGGCAGATGGAACGACCCCGGTGAGTACCGAACAGGACCTTTATTTGAACGCGGACGGGACGATTTCTGGCGCCTACACGGGAACGTGGACATATGATTACGCGAAGGGGCGCCATTATGCGACAATTGTCGCCGACGGAACGACTTATAACGGCGTGATGGCGGTTCAGCTTGAAAATGACGTTTCGAAAAAAACGGTCACGTTCAGCGCCATGAATACAGCGGGCGAGCGTACCCTCTGGGGATACCGCGTTCCGGAAACGGAAAATTTGAAAGTGACCCGTTACGGCAAGGATAGTCGACTGCTGATCGGAAAAACGGATTATTCGACGGCTTGGAACGCTTACGAAGAATTCCATTCCATCACGGTTCCGGACAGCTTTGCCGTGGAATATAAATTTGTGAACCATACGGAAGCGAAGAACAATTACAACAATTGGATTCTCGCTTTTGAAAATGGAAGTGAAAGGTGGTATCTGCGTTCAGATCTGTATTCCCTGGAAACGTTCAGCGGATCTTCGGCCGGTTCTGTAGGAACATGGGGCGATGATTGGGCCAGTTTCCGTCAAATGTATCAGGATGCCGAAGTTACTTTAAAGGCGAAACGCAGCGGGACAACGATCAATGTCGCTGTGTACATCGGGGATTCCTTGGTCTCTAGAAATTCAGCGACGAATACGCCGTCGGGGGATTATACGATTTACCTTGGGGCGGATGCTGCATATCTCGAGGTTTCGAAAGTCGCTTATGGCGAGAATGGTTCGAGAGTCCTCTCGGGTGCAATCGATGCGGGTGGAGTTTATACATCGGCTTTCAATACCGCATTTACGCCGACCTATAGCGCACCTGCCGGTGACTTTACCATGAAACTGAAATTTGCGAACTATGCAAATGGAACGGGCTCTGACAATTGGGATAATTTCATTCTCCGCGAAATTTCAGGATCGAAAACGACGCTTTTCCGAGCGGACGTCTATGCCCTGGATGATATGGGAACGACCGCGTTTACTTCGGACTGGAATTGGGATGATTGGAATTCCATTATGCGGAATGCGCAGGTGGAACTTTCCATTTCTCGTTCGGGCAGTGAAATCGCGATTGCAGGCGTAATCACCGCAGAAAATGGAGACGTTTACCATTATGGGGCTTTGCAGACCGGAGCTCCGACGGGCGAAATCTCTTTCGGTCTTACCGTGGAACAGAGCGCTGTGGACCTTTTCCGCGTCGAAAGCGTAGAAACGATCGGTTCGGACACCGAAGAAGAGGAAACGACGTTCCTGATTGCGAAAAAGGCAAAAAGTTCGGAAAAGTCCCTGCGTAAAGTGCGCGAAAATTCGCAGATCCTTTTGCAGAAAGGTGCGTCCAAAGCTTACCGCTTGAACGGAACACGAGTCCATTAACCGAACGTTGTCTTTGGACAATGAAAATTTTCTTTAAAAGATAGGTAGGTCCACTTCCTACCTATTTTAATGAAAAAAGGAGAATCTATGAAAGGGATTGGTGTTGTGGTGCTTTCGGCGTTGTTGCTTGCCGGCGGGGCGAATGCGTCTCGGCAAATGGAAAAGCTCGATCGGGGCCTTGTTGCTGTCAAAGTAGACGGAGGCGTTTATTTGAGCTGGCGCCTGCTAGGCACAGATCTTTCGACTTCGACGGCGTTTAATCTTTATCGGGACGGATCCCTTGTCAACGCGAGTCCGATTACCGGGGCGACGAATTTTACAGACGCATCGGGATCTGAAAATTCGAAGTATGAAGTGCGTCCTGTTATCAATGGGATCGAAAAATCGGCGGATAAATCGGTTTCGGTTTGGTCTTCGCAAAGACTTGTCATCCAGTTGGATCAGCCGGCTGGAGGTTCCAATGCGAGCGGTAGTTACACATATTCTCCAAACGATATTGCCGTTGGCGATTTGGACGGGGATGGCGAATATGAACTGGTGCTCAAATGGGATCCGAGCAATTCCAAGGACAATTCCCAGAAGGGCTATACGGGAAATGTCTATGTAGATGCGTACAAATTAAACGGTAAAAAGCTTTGGCGGATTGATTTGGGTGTAAACATCCGCGCCGGCGCTCATTACACACAAATTCTTGTTGGGGACTATGATTCGGACGGCTATGCGGAAGTCGCCATGAAAACGGCGCCGGGAACGAAAGACGGCCTTGGCAATTTTATCAGTAAAGGCGCTGCTGCCGGAGAAACCGGTCATGGTACCGATTACAGAAATTCAAGCGGTTATGTTCTGAGCGGAAATGAGTACTTGACGATTTTTAATGGTCAAACGGGTGCCGAAATGATGTCCGTTGCGTACAATCCTGGCCGCGGAACGGTGAGCAGTTGGGGCGACTCGTATGGAAACCGCGTAGACCGTTTTTTGGCGACGAATGCGTACTTGGACGGTTTTAAGCCGAGTATGGTTTTCCAGCGTGGATATTACACGCGTATGGCGGTGACCGCTTACGATTGGGACGGAACAAATTTGACTCAACGTTGGTACTATAATGCGGCTTCTAGCGGAAAGGAATGCTATGGTCAGGGCAACCACAACCTTTCTGCAGGCGATGTGGACGGAGATGGCTTTGACGAAATTATCGAAGGCAATTGTGCCATTGATCATGATGGAAAATTCAAGTACCGGATCGGTTATGGCCACGGAGACGCGATTCACTTTGGCGATTTAGATCCCGACAATGCGGGCTTGGAAGTTTGGCAGGTGCATGAAGAAAAACCTTATGGGTATAATCTTCATGATGCAAACAAAGGCTCGATTCTTTTTTATGAAACCAGTTCGGGCGATAATGGCCGCGGCCTTGCTGCGGACGTGGATTCCACAAATCGTGGCTATGAATTGTGGTCGGCCGCAAACTGGAACACTTATTCCGTAAAAGGGGCCATTCTAGCTTCGTCGAGACCCGCTTACAATTTCCGCATCTACTGGGACGGAGATCGTCTTGACGAACTCTTTGACAACACAACGGTCAGCAAATGGAATAGTTCCACCAGTAAAAACACAAACCTCATCACATTCGAAGGAAATTCCTGCAATTCCACCAAGGCGACTCCGAACCTTTTAGGAGATATTCTCGGGGACTGGCGCGAAGAAGTGATCCTTCACAATGGATCAAATCAGCTCTATCTTTACACGACGACGATTCCAACGACCAAGCGTATGTATACTTTGATGCATGATCCGGTTTATCGACTGGGAATTTCGTGGCAGAATACGGCTTACAATCAGCCGCCTCATTTAGGATTCTGGCTTGGAAACGACAAGGATACGATTCCTGTTCCCGATATTGAACTTGTCGGCGACGTGATTGCGCCGTCCCTGACGAAACAGGGTGCAGGGTCTTCGAATCAAACGGTTCTTTGGGCATATTCCATTCAAACTTTCTCCTATGCATACAGAGGCTGTTCATCGGTGAAAGTCGAAGGCTTGCCATCGGGAATTCAGGTGGAAGATGCAAATGGAGTGATAACCCTTTCTGGAATTCCAACGCAGATCGGAACATTCCCCTTTACCGTGACGACTGTGGGTGGGGAAGGTGACGCCGCTGTCAAAAAGGGCTCCATTACGGTAATTCCGATGGCTTCGACTTCAACAACGGGTGAAATCCTTTCCCTGGTGAATGGCGCTTATCCGGAAGATGGCTTTGGAACTTATGAAGAATCGAATGCAGGTTGGATCGATAGCGGTTATTACAACTTTACGAATGATGTTTCGAGTTTTGGCGAATGGAAAATCCTTTCGGAAAAAGTCGAAGGCGATGCGAATTTGACAATCCGCTTTGCCAATGGCGGCTCGGCTGGCCGTATGATGAATCTGACTTGGAATGATTCCATTTTGGGAGCGCTTCCTTTTGAATCGACCGGCGCATGGACGACTTATGATTCTGTTGTTGTACCGGTAAATTTGCGAAAGGGTTTGAATACGATAAAGCTTTCATCGATGACTTCTGATGGTGGCCCGAATGTGGACGAATTTGAATTCGATGTGGAAGGCGTTCGCCGTTGGAGAATGGAAGATTCTTCCTGGGTGGATCCGGATAAGGTAAGCCTCCCTGTGATTTCCGCGGTGACCGAAGCCTCTTTAAGTGCTTCTCGCAATGGAATTTCTTACCGCATTCCGGTTTCTCGTGCCTCTCTCGCTGTTTTGGATGTGAACGGAAACATCATCTTCCAAAAAGAAGTAGGTCGTCAGGGCGTAATCGTTCAGGAATGGGATGCTCTTCCGGCTGGCTCTTACATCATCGGCATTCGTGCGAATGGAAAATTCCTAGCGAAGATTTCAGCCCGCAAACATTAAAAATTTCACACATCCAACAACCACACATCGCGTTCCTGGGAATTCCTCCCGGGAACGTTTTTTTATGGCGTTAGTCCAAAAGTTTGGAAGTGGCTTTTTGGGCCGTTTCTTTGGCGGTTGCGGTGGCTTTTTCTGCGGTATTTTTTACGGCTTCTTCGGCGGCGGCAGATGCCTTAGCTTTGGAACTGTCGATGGTTTCCGTTATCTTGTCGTTGATGGACTTGCGAATGGAATCCTCGGTGTCGAGAATTTTCGATTCCGCTCCGGACTTCTGAAGGGCGTAACTATACGCATGGTAGGCGTATGAAGTGTCGCGCTGCGCTTTTAAGGATCCGGAAAGCGGTAAAAGATAAAGCGTAGAAAGCAAAATGATGCAGGGAATGAGTCCTTTGATCAGTCCCAAGAACCCGCCGGCAAGAGCATTCAACAGGGAAAAATGCCGTTTGATGAATTTGTTTATAAAGTGTCCTAAAACGCGGAGTAGAATGAAGGGGACTAAAAATCCTAGGACGCGCGTGAGAAGGACAAACGTGGTTTCTGAAAAATGGAAGTTTTCGGCTAGAAACGGTCCTAAGAAATCGGGAGCGTAGATGACACCAATCGCGCCGCCGATCCAGGCAATCAGATGGACGATGGTTTTGGCGAGTCCGCAAAAAATGCCGATTCCGATCAGAATTAAAAGAATCGAACCGCAAAAAATGTCAATCCAGTTTGCTTCCATAAAAATCAGCTGCAAATGAGGGCGGTGATAAATGAGGCGAGCAGGGCGCCTGCTGCAGCTCCTGCACCAAGCCCGATTTTGAGCATTTGCATTTTTGAATTCTTCGGAAGTTCCGGCAAAGGTTCGTTTCGCATGGTCGCTTTGAGCCATTCGCGGCAAGGGATGTCGAGCTGACGTGGGTAGCCTTCCATGATGTTTGCGAGAGCGTCTGCCGCTTCTTTAGTAGAACGGAAACGGTCCTGAGGCTTCTTTTGAAGGCATTTTAAGATCCAACGGCGCAAGCTGTACGGAACCTCCGGCGGGAAATTCTTGATTTTCAGATTCAGATTCAAAATGTACTGGGACGTCAGTTCCATGGATTCCCCGCGGAAGGGATTTTTTCCCATGACCATTTCGCAGGCGATAATGCCCAAACTGAAAATATCCGAGGCGTAGGTAACGGTAAAACCCTTTACCTGTTCCGGGCTCATGTAAGCGGCAGTACCGAGAACGCTCCCGGGCAAAGTCATGTCTTGCCCCGGATTGGCGTCGCGGGCAATGCCAAAATCCAGCAACCGCACGCAACCATTCTTTTCGACCATCATGTTCGAAGGCTTTAAATCGCGGTGAATGATCTGGTTTGCGTGCACGCAGATAAGTGTCTGCAAAATTTCGTGAATCAGGTAAAGCGTCACCCAAATCGGAGGGCGATCGTTGACGTCCAAGATTTGGCGAAAGGTTACTCCGTCCACATATTCCATGGCAAGGGCGAGCTTGCCTGTACGTTCTTGCCAAAGCGCATAAGGATGTACAATATTTGGATGATGCAGGGCGGCAAGAATGACGCATTCCCGTTTAAAACGGGCGATTAAATCTTCATAGCCGCGAAGGCTCGGAAGCATTTGCTTGACGACGACACGACGGCAGAGCGAGGGATCTTCGCAAAGCCAAATGTCGCCCATAGCGCCTTGACCGATTTTTTTGATCGGTGTATATCCGCCGATTTTGGTCGGAGCTCTGCGCTTGCGGGTGGATTTTGTCCCGTCCTTTGTTCCTTCTTGGGCGTCAGTGGTGTCGTCAATGATAGATGCCATAGTCGGTTCGAAATATAGAAAATCGAATCTGCTAATTTCTGTCATTTTGGGGAGTTTTACCCGCTTCTTCTAGGGGCTTTTGTAAAACATTTTTTTAGTTCAAAAACAGGGATGTTCTTTATATACATTTGGGGGCGGAAGTGTGGTAAGAAAAAAGGAGATCCGCGGAATGCGTCGATACGGATTGTTTTTTGTTTCTCTATGCTTGGCTATTTTTTGGGGGTGTAATTCGGAAACTTCTTCCGTTTCGTCCGATGACTACCCGACTTCTTCCGATTCCATAGAAATCTCTTCGGCAGCAGAAGAATCCTCTTCTTCGGTCTATGTGCATGTTCCGGGGTTTGATCCGTGCCGTTTTAATTTTGGAGCGGGTTGGCAGGCGTTGCATGAAGATTCCGCCTTTTATGCCGGGCTCGATTATATTTCGGTCTGGCTTGGCGATAACGACTTCTTCAACAGTTTCGAAAGTCGCATGTTCGATGTCGCGACTCAGGTCCAGGCGACTCCGATGATCTACGCTTATGTCATTGCGGAATTCGGTAAGGATCGTGGACTTGTGGACTGCGATATCCTAGATGAAAATAAACAGTATGTGACACCGAACCTTTGCACGGACGGTGCAAATATCATCCGGACATATTTCCAGGATTCGATTCTTTACCGTTATCAGCAATATGCGAAGGGATTCCGCGAATATATTGAGAGCAGTTATCCGATGGGAACGGGGAGCGCGTCGATCCATGCGATCGATCCGGACACGGCGCAGTTCATCTGGCTGATTGAACCCGATTTTTACCAATATTCCGCATCGGGTTCCGAACAGAAGTTCAAGTATGATAGTATCGCTCAAAATGGGGGAGGCATTCCCGAAGAGGTCATGGCCGCCATGTTCAATATGATTGTCGATACGATCAAAGCGTATCTCCCGGCATCCAAAATCGCGATCGATATTTCGCCTTGGGTAGAAGATCAGCAGGCTTGGTATGCTAATTTTGATTTAAGCCGGGTCGATTACGCAAGTACTTCCGGCGGAAGAACTGCGGCGACTTTGGAAAAAATCCGTGCGGGCAACAAGACCACATGGGCAGAAATTGCAGAACTTTTGGGCAAACCGATCCTTGCAGATGCGGGCTATGACGCCGGTGGAATGGGAACGGGATACAGTGCCATTTGGGGCGTTGCCGAAAATTTAAACGCGCGCATCGCGAACGGCGTGATCGGTGTAACGCAAATGGATGCCGACGAACTTTATGCCGCACGAGTCGACTCGGTCCGTCCTCAGTTAAATCCGACGATCTGGTGTAACGAATAGGAATTACGATTCACCGATGGTGATGATGTATTGCGAAATCGTACGGTCCCATTCATAACGGAACTGATAAGCATTTCGCACAAGATAATTCCAGCTTTCTTGATTTGTGCTGTACAGCTGTACAGCATTTTTTAATTTGCGGATCATCTGGTCCGGAGCCGCGGAATCGTCGACGAGCATGGCGTTTGCACGTGCAAAGTCTCCGACGTAATTCGTCAGGAGGTTGGCACATCCGACGTCATGACCTGTCAAAGGAATCGTTCCGCAGGCGAGAGATTTTAAAATCATGCTGGCGGAGGGCTCGGTCGGATTGGCCGCAAACAAAATGTCTGAACCGGCGAGGGCTTGACGAACTGTGAGATTGTTCTCGTGTTCCATATCAAGAACCGCCATATGGGAATGGGGCTGGTTCGCGACGGAACTGTAGAAATCCCATTTCTGGGTGCCCGGGGTTGCCCCGACGACGACAAAGACGTTGAGCTTGTTGATGTCTCCGAGGAGGGTTCCCAGCGTTTCGGATGTGCGCCCGGATTCCTCGCCCAAATGGCAGAACATCACCATGCGGTTGTCAAATTTTTTGCCGAGAAGCGAACTTAAAATGGACCTCGCCCCTTTCTTCGCTTGTTCGATAGGCTGGTTTGCTTTCGCATTGAAATCCCAGAACGGGTAGTTCACGCCGAACTGGATCCCTTTGAGCTTTTCCTTGTTGCGAATCAAGAAGCCCGAAAGTCCGCCGCCCAGATGATCGTTGATAATGCCGTCACAATATCCGGGAGACGGGAGCATCACCTTGTTTGCGTAAAAGACGCCTGCTTTGAGTAAGCTGACTTTTCCCCAGAATTCAAAGCCATCCATGTTGAAGTCCTTGCGTGGAAGTCCGATGCGTTCGATTTCGCTTTCGGTCACGTGGAAGTCGTAAGTCACATTGTGGATGGTAAAAAAGAATGGGATGTTATCGAAACGACCCGCATAGGCAGTCCTAGCGATTGGAGAAATCAAGGCTCCACCCCAATCGTGACCACAGAACATGGTCGGCTCGAAGTGAATCGCGTCGGCATAGGCTAAAGCGGCGGATGCGAGAAAGGAAAACCTCAGGTGGTTGTCGCTATACGGGATTCTATTTTCTCCGTAAATGGCCGCCCTGTTGAAATAGTTGTCGTAGCGGATATAGGCGAACAGAGGGTTTTCGCCCACTAGGACTTCGAAAGGCATATTTTGGAGCTTTTCGACGCCTTTAAAAACGCATTTGAATTGGGAAGGATCCCCTAAAAGTTGGGGATAATAGGGCGAAATCGTGAGCGTCTCGGTACCGGTACGGGCACTTGCCATGGCAAGCTGATTTACAGCCCCTGCCAATTGGCTAGGCTTGACCCATTCTCCAGCTTCGGGACTGATGGCTAAAAACTTCAACCCAAATCTCCAAAAAAATTATTTACGAAGCGTTTGCTTCAGTATAAAAAATATTTAATTAAATTACAGAGGGAATCATATCAACCTTATTTTTTTCCGGATAAAGGGTTAAAAATGAAAACAAGACACTTGATTGTTCTTATGGCTGCGTCGGCAATGCTTTTGGCAGGCTGTAAGGGTACTAATGAAAAAAGAGGTGATTCGTACCTCGAAGAAGGTCGCTATCAGAATGCGATCAATTCTTACCTCACGGCGAAGAGCAAGGGTAAGATTTCGGACGAATTCTATGACAACTTCACCCTGGCGCTTGCCAAGCGTGCTGAAGTCGAAAGCAAGAAGGACCCGCAGAGCGAATTGATCCACGGTCTTTTTGAACAGACTCTTCAGAATATCGATAAGGTGAAGAATGTGGAAACGGCGGCCCAGATCGGCGAAGCTCTTTCCGCTGTCGGCCTGAACCAGGCGTCTGCGGAAGATGCTTCTTTGGGCACTGTTCTTGACGGCTTTGCAAAGATTGACTCCTCCATTTCGTTGCTGAACCGCCTCGGTGGTGATGTCTCGAAGGTCAAGGCTTTCCGCACTCAGGCAGAAAACGTCTACGTGTCCAAGGCTTTGCCGGAAGCTCTCGATGAAGACGATCCGGTTGTGAAGGAATACAACCTTCTTGCCATCGAACTCATCGCTCCGAACAATGCGGATCTGAAGGCTGCTCATAATAAGAGCCGCATTACGACCCGTCCGTACTTCCTGATCTTTGGCGAAAACATCCCGAACAAGTCCCCGCTTGTTGACAAATGGGGCTATATCATGGCCTTCCCGACGATCAAGATTTCGGCGACTTCCCTCACTGGCGAACTCCAGTTCTGGGCTTCGACGGGCAACAATACCGAACTCGATCCGTCCAAGATCAAGCTCGTTTCTACTTCGGGTGAAGAAGTCTTTGCCAAGATGGCTGGTAAGGGCTGGTGCGAAGCCGAAGTAATCGTGGGTAAGAAGGGCCAGGAAAAGATCGAAAAGAAGCAGAAACCTTTTACCGGAAAGGGCAAGCTGATGAACGAATTCCAGTGCTCTGTGAATGTCGTGTTCAATTATCCGAACGGTTTTGTTCCGGATTATGTTGAATATAAGGATGATTTCGGCGTCGGCCGTAAGTATCTCGGTCAGTAATCCTTATTCTAGGTGGATTCTAAAAACGCTCGCTTTCCGCGAGCGTTTTTTTGTATTTTTGGAAGCGATTTTACCCCTATTTAAAAAGGTACTACCCTCTTGTTTTTTCGAGTTCTTGCCTTTCTATTAGTTTTGTCCGCTACGACGATGGCGCAATTGTTGGATGTGCCAGAGGATTTTACGACGCCGACGACGGTGCGTTATGTGCGTGCGGAAGGTCTTGTGAATATGGATGAACGCTCCGTGCTGAGTCGTGTGAGTGTTCGTGCCGGACAATCGTTCCAACCTTCGGCCTTTACGGAAAAGGTGCAGAAGAGCGTTTCTGATCTTTTTGAAACCGGCTTCTTTGACGACGTGACCGCCTGGGTGGATTACCAGCCGGGTAATGAAAACAAAGTGGACCTTGTGTTCCGTGTCGTAGAACTTCCGGCTCTCGATACTGTTTTTATTGAAGGTTGCGATGAAATTTCGGAAGAAGACGTCCGTTTGAAGATCAGCCTTTTGCAAGGACGCGTTTATAGCAAGAGCGGTCTTGAACGTGACCGTCAGAACATTTTGAATTATTACCGCGGTGAAGGATATCTTCTGGCGGAAGTCGGCTTTAGGGAAACCCCGGTTTCGGACCATGAAAACGATGTGACTTTTATTATCCGTGAAGGACCGAAAGTCCAGGTGGATTCGATTGTGATTACGGGTAACGATCATGTTCCTGAGACGGACATTACGGACCACATGGTGACGAAGCGTACCCACTGGTGGGGCGATGGTGAATTCAAGGAAGCGATTTTTGAAGCGGACCGCGATACGGTTTTGAATGCGATTCGCCATTTCGGTTACCTGGATGCGGAGCTCAAGGAATACCGTGCGGAATATATGCCGGATTCGAGCTGCAACTTCTATTTGGGACGTATCGTTCCCAAGGATCGCAAACTGACGCTGCTCTTTGGCCAGTTGAACCAGGCGATTTCGGATACGGCGAATGTGATGAACCGTCTTGCGGGTCGAGTCCAGGAAAAGTCTGCGCACTATTACCGCGAACACCGGACGAACTTCCATCCGTATTCTCAGGCTGTTCCTGTGTACAATGTGCAGGATGAAGAAACGGCGATCAAGATTTTGAACGGGATCATTACGTATGAAGAACTCCGGAAGGAATGGATCAAGAATCTTCCGAAGGATCGCAATTGGAAAAATCGTAAAATCGATACGCTGATGAAAAAGCATAAGCGCAATCGTTATGACGAAAAGCTTTTGACCCGTTATACGATGGAAGAGACGTTCAGCGCTCTGACTCCGTATGACAGCGTGATTACTTCCAAGTACGTACGCATTTATATTGATATCAATGAAGGCCGTCGCTATTATACAGGGTCGGTGCACTTTACCGGCAATGAAATCTTGACGGACAAGATGCTTTCCCGAGCCGTCTATCTGGATAGCGGAGAAGTCTTTGACTATTACGCCTATGAAGCGACTCGCAGCGGAATCATTTCGGCTTATCGTGAAGAAGGTTATCTCTTTGCCCAGTACGATGAAACTCGAGAATTTGTGAACGACAGCATTGTGAACCTGGAATACAAGATTCGCGAAGGTCTGCCGGCCCAGATTCACCGTGTAAATATTACGGGCAACACGAAAACGCGTGATAAGGTGATTCGCCGTGAAGTGAGACTTTACCCGGGCGACACATACCGCCAGTCCTCGATGGAACGCAGCTTCCGCGAAATCATGCAGCTGAATTATTTCGATATGGTCTATCCGGATATTCAGGTCGTCGGCGATCAGGATGTGGATTTGATCTTTAAGGTCGCAGAAAAGGAAGCGGGAACGGGTCAGTTCAGTGCGGGCCTTGCTTACAGCCAGAGTGATGGTTTGACGGGAACTCTTGGCGTTTCGATTCCGAACTGCTGTATGGGTGACGGCCAAAGCGCTTCGTTCAACGTGGAATATGGTGAAGACAAGAAGAGCGCTTCGATTGGCTTTGTGGAACCTTGGTTCCTCGATTACCCAATCACTCTCGGTACGAGCTTGAGTTATGCCTGGTGGAATCAGGATGATGATCCGGACATTACGCGTTATGGTGGTACGATTTATGTCGGTAAACGTTTGAAGTGGCCGGATGACTACTTCTACGGTCAGATCGGTTACAGCTGGATGATGAACAAGCAGGGCGATAATGTGGACGGAAGCCTTATCCGCTACTCCGGTATCGAATCCTCGCTTACGTTCAAGTTGATTCGCGACGATAAGAACTTGCCTCAGTTCCCGACGGATGGTTCCCGCTATGTGCTGTCTGTGCAGTGGGCTGACGAAGTCCTCGGTAGCCACTTCAACTTTGTGAAGACGGACTTGACGGTGAAGTGGTGGTTCCCGCTGATCGGCGATCGCGTTGCCCTTGCTTTGACGAATGAGTACGGCTTTATGGTGGGAGACCCGTTGCAGTACAGAACCTTGTACCAGATGGGTGGTGTCCTCGGTTACGATGGTATGATGCGCGGTTATAGTTCGGGCTCGATTGGCTATCGCCGCTTGGGCCGTAGCTACCAGTACATCGGTGCAGAAATTCAGTGGGGCATTGTCCCGAATACGTTCTACCTGCTTCCGCTCTTCTTCGATGCGGGTAACGTCTTCGGTAAGCGCTATGACCCGGATACCAAGGTTTCCAAGGATCAGCCGAATCCTTTGACGGAATGGGATCCTTCGAGCCTCAAGCGTGACTTCGGTTTCGGCTTCAGAGTGGTCGTTCCGATGCTCGGTATTATCGGTTTCGACTTCGCATGGCCGCTGGATCCGGGTGAAACGTACTCCGGTCTGCAGCGTACAAGCGTTGGCGATATGGAATTCAACTTCGTTATCGGTCAGGGATTCTAATGCACGTCAAAAAACTTTTCTTCATTCTTTTGGCCGCGCTCCTCGTGAGTGGCACCGCTTCTGCGGAAGACGGCTTGCGCGTGGCGCACGTCGATTCCAAGCTGATCTTTGAAGGCTACAAGGGCACCAAGAAAGCTCAGGAAGAATACGACCGCCAGGTGGCGAAATGGGAACAGCAGGCGAACCTTTTGCAGAAGGAACTCGCCGCTATCAAAGAAAAGCTCGACAAGCAGGCCTTGATGCTTTCGGACGAAAAACGCAAGGAACTCGAAGCGGATTACGCTAAAAAGAATACCGAATTGAAGGAATTCATTGACCGCGTTTATGGCCGCTCGGGAGAATTGATTACCGAAAACGAAAAGGTGAGCGCCCCGATCATTTCGCTCATCAAGAAAGCGGTGACCGAAATCGCTCTCCAGGAAGGCTACGATATGGTGGTGGACCGCGCCACGGGATCGGTGCTTTTTTGGAAAG